>DASWIB010000056.1:0-23985 GCA_036397915.1 Thermoanaerobaculia bacterium
CTTTCGCACGACGGACGTGACGGGCACGGCGTCACTTCCGGCGGGAGTGGAGATGGTGGTACCCGGGGACACGGTGTCTCTGGAGATCAACCTGATCACGCCCATCGCGATGGAGAAGGGGCTTCGCTTCGCCATCCGGGAGGGCGGAAGAACCGTCGGGGCCGGAACCATTACAGAGATTCTGGAGTAGAGATGTTTGGAGTAGCGATGGAGGCGTTTTTCACCATGGGATGTTGCTCAACGGCCGTTGACTCTCTACTGGCCGCGTCGAGCGGCCGCTAAAAAAGTGAAGAACGACAAGATCCGAATCCGCCTGAAGGCGTTCGACTACCGAATCCTCGATCAGTCGGCGTCGGAGATCGTGGATACGGCCCGGCGAACGGGGGCGAAGGTCGCCGGCCCGATCCCGTTGCCGACCGCCGTCTCGAGGTACACGGTGAACCGCTCGCCGCACATCGACAAGAAGTCGCGCGAGCAGTTCGAGATGCGGACGCACAAGCGCCTTCTCGACATCCTGGAGCCGACGTCGCAGACGGTCGACGCCCTGATGAAGCTCGAGCTCCCGGTCGGTGTCGATGTCGAGATCAAGGCGTTCGGCAAGTAACCGAGTGCAACGTATGGCAGTTCACGGAATCCTCGGCAGGAAAGTGGGCATGACCCAGATCTTCGCGACCGACGGCAAGCTCGTGCCGGTCACGGTCGTGGAGGCCGGCCCCTGCCTCGTCGTGCAGAAGAAGACGGTCGACAAGGACGGCTACGATTCGATCCAGATCGGCCTCGTCGAATCGCGCCCGGACCGCCGGGCGAGCCGCCCCCGCAAGGGGCACTTCGACCGTGCCGGCCTCGCGCCGATGCGCAACCTCGCCGAGGTCGAGTCAGACGGCGGCGACGAGTTGAAGCCCGGCGACAAGGTCCTCTGCGACGCGTTCAAGGAAAAGGATCACGTCGACGTCATCGGGGTCTCGAAGGGAAAGGGCTTCGCGGGCGTCATCCGCCGCCACCACTTCCGTGGAGGCGGAGCGACCCATGGCTCGATGTTCCATCGGGCGCCCGGATCCATCGGGGCGTCCGCATTTCCCTCGCGCGTGTTGCCGGGCACCCGCTCCTCGGGGCGCCTGGGCGGCCGGCAGGCGACCGCCAAGAACCTGGTCGTCGAGCGGGTGGACACCGAGAAAAACCTGATCTACCTGCGGGGCGCGGTGCCGGGCGCGCGACGCACGCTCGTGAAGATCGTGCGATCGACGTTCGCGAAGCCGGAGTGACGGACATGCCCAGACTGCCCGTCGTCAATTGGAAGAAGGAGCGCGTGGGGGAAGTCGAGCTTCCCGCTGCGGTGTTCGAGTACCCTTTCCGCAGTCACCTGGTATGGGAGGCGGTCAAGGCGTACCTCGCCGGATTGCGGCGGGGCACGCACAAGACCAAGACCCGCTCGGAGGTCTCCGGCAGTGGCCGGAAGCCGTTCCGGCAAAAAGGGACGGGCCGCGCACGCCAGGGTGGTGGCCGACCGCCGATACACCGCCACGGCGGCATCTCGCATGGACCCGCGCCTCGCTCCTACGAGCAGAAGCTGTCGGTCGGGGAGAAGAAGAACGCGCTCAAGGCGGCGCTGTCACGGCGCGTCAAGGAGGAGCGACTCGTCGTGGTGGATGGTCTCGACGTCGAGAGTCATCGGACGAAGGATCTCAAGACCGCCGTCGAGGGGCTCGGAATCTCCGGTAAGGCCTTGTTCGTCGACTCCCGCGGCAACGAGAACTTCGCGCGTGCGTCGGCGAACGTCGCGGAGTGGAAGCTCGTGGACCCGCTGGCCGTCAACGTCTACGACGTCATGAGCCACGGGACGGTCGTCGTCTCGAAGGACGCGCTGTCGCGGGTCGTCGAGACTCTCGGAGGCGAGTGATGGACCCGCACCGCGTGATCCGGCGTCCGCTCATCACCGAGAAGGCGACGCGCTTGAAGGACGCATCGAACACTGTGTGTTTCGAGGTCGACCGCGGCGCCAACAAGATCGACATTGCCCGCGCGGTCGAGAAGCTCTTCGGGGCGAAAGTCGCCCAGGTGCGGGTGGCCAACCGCGCGGGAAAGTGGAAGCGGATGGGACGGTTCCTCGGCCAGCGCAAGTCCTGGAAGAAGGCGTACGTCCGGCTGGCAGAGGGCGAGAAGCCGATCGAGTTTTTCGAAGGGGTGTAGCCGATGGCGTTGAAGAAGTTCAACCCGACCTCAGCGGGGCGTCGTTTCCAGACGTCGCTCACGTTCGAAGAGGTCTCCCCCGTGCGTCCCGAGAAGTCGCTGACCGTCGGGTTGCGCGGAACCGGCGGCCGGAACAACCAGGGACGGGTGACGTCGCGCTTCATGGGGGGAGGCCACAAGCGCCTCTATCGCATCATCGACTTTCGCCGCGACAAGATGGGTGTGTCCGCGCGGGTTGCGTCGATCGAGTACGACCCGAACCGGACGGCACGGATCGCGCTCCTGCATTATGCCGACGGCGAGAAGCGCTACATCCTCGCGCCCAACGGGCTCGAGGTCGGCGCGCAGGTGGTGTCCGGACCGAGCGCGGATATCCTGCCCGGCAACGCGCTGCCGCTGCGCGGAATCCCGCTCGGCACGACCATCCACAACATCGAGCTGAAGCGCGGCCGAGGTGGACAGCTCGTCCGCTCCGCCGGGGCCGCGGCGCAGCTCATGGCGAAGGAGGGCGCTTACGCCCAGGTGCGGCTACCCTCGGGCGAGGTGCGCGAGGTCCACATCGAGTGCTACGCGACGATCGGTCAGGTGGGCAACCTCGACCACGAGAACGTCTCGGTCGGGAAGGCCGGCCGCAGCCGCTGGATCGGTCGGCGGCCGCATGTCCGAGGCGTGGCGATGAATCCGGTCGATCACCCGATGGGCGGCGGCGAGGGGAAGACCTCCGGCGGGCGCCATCCCGCGTCGCCGTGGGGCTGGAAGACGAAGGGAACGAAGACGCGGAACAACAAGCGGACGGATGCCTTCATCATCCGCCGCCGGAAGGCGAAAGCCTAAGGAGTCGCTCGGAGAATGGCGCGATCGATCAAGAAGGGGGCGTTCGTGGACGACCACCTCGTCAAGAAGGTGGCGGCCCTGAACGCGAACCGGGACCGCAAGGTGATCAAGACCTGGTCGCGACGCTCGACCGTCGTGCCGGACATGGTCGGGCACACGATCGCCGTGCACAACGGCCGCAAGTTCATTCCGGTGTAC
Source organism: Thermoanaerobaculia bacterium (assembly GCA_036397915.1). Classification (GTDB taxonomy): domain Bacteria; phylum Acidobacteriota; class Thermoanaerobaculia; order UBA5066; family Gp7-AA6; genus Gp7-AA6. The sequence continues at coordinate 3,220 of DASWIB010000056.1, forward strand.
ATCGCGGAGAACATGGTCGGCCACAAGTTGGGCGAGTTCGCTCCAACGCGGATCTTCAAAGGACATGGCGGCAAGAAAGCCGAAGTCGGCGCGAAGGTCGGCGGCATCCCGACTCCGGGAGCGCCGGTTGCTCCGGGGGCTCCTCCGGGAGCCGCTCCGGGGGCCGCTCCGCCGAAGGGGGCCCCGGCATGAAGGCTCGAGCGACTCTCCGTTACCGGAAGGGCTCGGCCCAGAAGGCGCGGCTCGTCGCGGACCTCGTGCGAGGCAAGCCGGTCAACGACGCCCTCGCGATCCTGCGCCACACGCCGAAGGTCGCCGCGCGCGACATCGAGAAGACTCTCCGGTCGGCCGTGGCCAACGCGGAACAGAAGGAAGCTCACCTGGACGTCGATGAGCTCGTGGTCAAGCGGATCGTCGTGGACAAGGGGCCGCAGGACAAGCGCGTGCGCCCCGCTCCGATGGGGCGCGCCTACAGGGTCCTGCACCGGAAGAGCCACCTGACGATCGAAGTGTCGGACGAAAAGTAGAGGAAGCAGAGGAATCATGGGACAGAAAGTCCACCCGTACGGCTTCCGGCTCGGTTTCAACCGCACCTGGCACTCGCGGTGGTTCTCGGTGAAGGAGTACCAGAACTATCTGCACGAGGACCTGAAGCTCCGCAAGGAGCTCAAGGCGCGGCTCTCGCACGCGGGCGTCTCGGAGATCGACATCGAGCGCTTCGCGACCAAGCTGAAGATCAACATCCAGACGTCGCGGCCGGGGATCATCATCGGCAAGCGCGGCGCGGAAGTGGACAAGCTCCGCGATGAGCTGCAGAAGCGGACGAAGGCAGAAGTCCACATCAACATCATCGAGATCCAGCGGCCGGAGACCGACGCGCAGCTCGTTTCGGAGTCGATCGCCCTCCAGCTCGAGCGACGGGTTGCCTTCCGCCGCGCGATGAAGAAGGGAATCGAGTCCGCGTTTCGGTTCGGCGCCCAGGGAATCAAGATCCGCTGCGCCGGGCGCCTGAACGGCGCGGAAATCGCCCGCGCGGAGTGGTACCAGGAGGGGCGACTTCCGCTCCACACGCTGAAGGCGGACATCGACTACGGCTTCGCGGAGGCGAACACGACCTACGGGAAGATCGGGGTGAAGGTCTGGATCTACCGGGGCGAGCAGCACAAGGCGAAGAACCGGCGGAAGACGGCCTGAGCCGGGACACGGAACACGAGAACGAACTGAGAGCTCGACCATGTTGATGCCGTCCAAAGTCAAATACCGCAAGCAGCAGCGGGGTCGGATGCGCGGAAAGGCGTACCGCGGCGGCAGCCTCGCGTTCGGCAACACGGGCCTCCAGGTCCTGGAGCCCGGTTGGGTGACGGCCCGGCAGATCGAGGCGGCGCGCATCGCGATGACCCGGGCGGTCAAGCGGGGCGGCAAAATCTGGGTCCGGATCTTCCCCGACAAGCCCTACACCAAGAAGCCGGCCGAGACCCGCATGGGGAAGGGTAAGGGTCCGCCCGAAGGCTGGGTCGCCGTGGTGAAGCCGGGGCGCGTCCTCTACGAGATGGAGGGCGTGGACCTCGCGACGGCCAAGGAGGCGCTGGGGCTCGCAGCCGACAAGATCGGCTTGAAGACGCGTTTCATCACTCGAGAGTCGGAGATGGATTTTTGATGAAGAAGAAAGAGAAAGAGACGCTCGCCCAACAGGGAGAGAACGATCTCGCCGAGAAGGAGAAGCAGCTCCGGGAGGCCTCCTGGAAGCTCCGGCTCCAGAAGGCGACCGGGCAGCTCGACAACCCGATGAGACTGAAGGGCCTGCGGCGCGACATCGCGCGGGTGAAGACGTACCGCCGGGCCCTCGGGCTCCCGGTGGAGGCGGAGAAGTCGTAATGGAAGATACGGCAAAGAGCGCAGTCGCTCATCGGCGCGCCACGAAGACCGGCCGGGTCATCTCCGACACGATGAACAAGTCGATCGTCGTCGAAGTGGAGCGGCACGTCGAGCACTGGCGATACAAGCGGACCATCAAGCGCACGAGCCGCTTCATGGCGCACGACGAGTCGAACACGGCGAAGGTGGGCGACCGGGTCCGCATCGAGGAAACGCGGCCGCTCTCGAAACGGAAGCGCTGGATCTTGAAAGAAGTCCTCGTCAAGGCAGAGGCGTAGATTCAAATGCCGATTCGGAAGACGGAAGACGGAAGACGGAAGACGGAGCCGGGGGACGGCATTCATCCGTCTACCGTCTCCCATCTCCCCTCGACCGGCTCAGGGATGCGGTCATGATCCAGATGGGGACGATCCTCGAAGTCGCGGACAATTCGGGCGCGCGCAAGATCGCCTGCATTCGGATGAGGGGCGGCTCGGCGGGACGCTATGCCGGTCTCGGCGACGTGATCACGGCGTCCGTCAAGGAAGCGGCGCCCGACTCTCCGTTCGTCGAGAAACACGGCAAGCGCGTCGTCAAGGCGGTCATCGTTCGGACGCGCCGCAACCATCGCCGTCGCGACGGCTCCTACATTCGGTTCGACGACAACGCCGCCGTTCTGATCTCGGCGGAGGGAGAGCCGGTGGGCACGCGCGTCTTCGGGCCGGTCGCCCGCGAGCTGCGCGAGAAGAAGTTCATGAAGATCATTTCGCTCGCGCCGGAGGTCCTGTGAAGAAGCCGCGGCTCAAGAAGAACGACGTCGTGGTCGTCATCTCCGGACGTGACCGGGGCCGGCAGGGGAAAGTCCTGAAGGTCCTGCCGACCGTGGATCGCGTGATCGTCGAGCGGATCAATCTGATCAAGCGCCACATGCGGCCGAACCCCTCGAAGAACATCGCGGGCGGCATCTCCGAGAAGGAAGCGCCGATCCACATTTCCAACGTGATGTTGGTCGATCCGGACCGCAACACCCGCACTCGAATCGGTCGCCGGCGCGATGCGGACGGAACGCCGGAACGCTTCGCGAAGAAGAGCGGAGCGGCGCTGGCGTGAGTTTCGGTAGACGGTAGACGGAAGACGAGGAAGAAGTGGTTCCGAGACTGAAAGAGCAGTTCGAGCGGCAGATCGTCCCCGACCTCGCGAAGGAATTCGGGGAGGACAACGTCATGGCGCTGCCCCGTCTGGAGAAGATCATCCTGAACATGGGTCTCGGCGAGGCCGTGGCGAACCCCAAGATCCTGGAGGGCGCGGTCGAGGAGCTCTCCGCGATCGCGGGACAACGGGCGGTCGTCACGCGCGCGAAGAAGTCGATCGCGACGTACAAGCTGCGGACCGGGATGCCGATCGGCGCCCGGGTGACGCTGCGCGGCCGGCGAATGTACGAATTCCTGGACCGGTTGATCAACATCGCGTTGCCGCGCGTGCGCGATTTCCGGGGAGTCTCCCCGAAGGCCTTCGACGGCCGGGGCAACTACACGCTCGGAGTACGCGACCATTTCATCTTCCCGGAGATCGACTACGCGAAGACCGACAAGTCGAAGGGGCTGAATGTGACGATCGTGACGACCGCGGGGCGCGACGATCGCGCCCTCGCGCTCTTGAAGCGGCTCGGAATGCCGTTCGGGCGGACGAGCTCTTAGCAGAGGACTTCACGGTCCACGAGAAGACCGAGGGAACGAAGATGGCAAGACGGGCGATGAGGATCAAGGCGGCGAGAAAGCCGAAGTTCATGACGCGGAAGGTGCGCCGCTGCCAGGTTTGCGGCCGCGCACGCAGCGTTCTGCGCAAATTCGGTCTCTGCCGCATCTGTTTCCGCTCGAACGCATCGGCCGGGTACATCCCGGGCGTCGTGAAGGCGTCGTGGTGAGGGGATGAATACGAGCGATCCGCTCTCCGACCTGTTGAACCGGCTCCGCAACGCGATGCGGGCCGGGCACGAGCGGGTGGACATCCCTGCCTCCCGCATCAAGGAAGACGTCCTGCGCGTGCTCGCCGAGGAGGGCTACATCGCCTCCTGGCGGCGGGCCGAGAACAAGGGACGTCCCGTGCTGCGGGTCGGTTTGAAGTACGACGGCGAGGGCACCCCGATCGTGGCCGGTTTGGAAAGGGTCTCGCGGCCGGGTCGCCGCGTGTACGCGCCCTCGAAGGAAATCCCGGAGGTCCTGGGAGGTCTTGGAACCTCGATCGTTTCTACATCGAAGGGGATCGTGACCGGCCGGAAGGCGCGCGAGGCGCGGCTGGGCGGCGAGATCCTCTGCAACGTCTGGTAGGAGAAGCCACAATGCCTGTCATCCCTTCACTTCGTTCAGGGCGGCGCCTGAGTCCCTCGCATTCGCTCGGGACAAGATCCGCGAAGGATCTCTTCCTCTATCGGGAGAGATTCCTCGGGCCTCCGGCCCTCGGAATGACCCGGGGGGAGAGATTCCTCGGGCCTCCGGCCCTCGGAATGACGGCGACTTCGTAGGAGTCATTCGTGTCACGCATTGGAAGGATGCCGGTCCCGATCCCGCAGGGGGTCGAGGTCCGGTCCGACGGTGAGTTCGTCCGTGTCAAAGGCCCGAAAGGTGACCTCGCGAGCCGGATCCCGCCGGGCATCGCCGTCGAAGTCGACAAGGGGGAGGTCCGCTTTTCCCGCTCGAGCGACGAGCCGCAGCAGCGGGCCTGGCACGGCCTGGTGCGCAGCCTGGTCGCGAACTCCGTCCAGGGAGTCACGAAAGGTTTCACGCGCGATCTCGAGATCGTCGGCGTCGGCTACAAGGCCGAGGTCAGGGGAAAGACGGTTGTCTTTACTCTCGGCTACGCGCACCCGATCAACTTCCCGATCCCCGAGGGGATCAACGTCGCGCTCGACGCCAAGGCCGGAAAGCTCACGATCTCCGGCGCCGATCGACAGAGGGTCGGGCAGACGGCTGCGGAAATCCGGAAGCTGCGGGTGCCCGATCCCTACAAGGCGAAGGGCATCAAGTACGCCGACGAGGTCATTCGCCGCAAGGTCGGCAAAGCCGGTGGGAAGTAAGCGATGAACGTTTCCGAAGCGAGAGCCGAATCGCGCCGCCGCATCCGCTCCCGGATTCGCCGTCGCGTCAAGGGCTCCGGCGAGCGGCCGCGCCTCGCGGTGTTCAAGAGTGGCCGTCACATTTATGCTCAGGTCGTCGACGACGCGACCGGCGCGACGATCGCGCACGCCTCGTCGCTCGACCCATCTCTGAAAGGCGAGAAGAAGTCGGGAGCGAACCGCGAGACCGCGACCCGCGTCGGCACGCTCGTCGCGGAGCGCGCGAAGGAAAAGGGCATCGCGCGCGTGGTCTTCGACCGCGGCGGTTACATCTACCACGGCAAGGTCAAGGCGCTCGCCGAGGCGGCCCGGCAGGGCGGCCTCGAGTTTTGAGCGGAGCGAGGAGAAGAACCGAATGAGCAGCAACCGCATGTCCCGGGCGCCGCGTGAGCGCGAGAAGGAGCGGGACGCCCAAGGCCGCGAGCTGATCGACCGCGTGGTTCACATCAACCGCGTCACGAAGGTCGTCAAGGGCGGAAAGAACTTCTCCTTCTCCGCCCTCGTGGTCGTGGGCGACGGACAGGGGCGCGTCGGCTATGGCTCGGGCAAGGCGAAAGAGGTTCCGATGGCCATCAAGAAAGGGATCGAGATGGCCAAGAAGAACATGCAGCAGATCTCTCTGAAGGGCACCACGATCCCTCACGCGGTGCTCGGGCGCTACGGGGCCGGACGGGTTCTTCTGAAACCCGCCGCGCCAGGGACAGGCGTCATCGCCGGAGGTCCGGTCCGCGCCGTCCTCGAGTCGGTCGGCATCCAGGACATCCTGACCAAGTCGCTTCGTACCACGAACCCGCACAACGTGATCAAGGCGACCTTCGAGGGGTTGACGAGGTTGAAGAACGAGGACGAGATCCGCAAGCGCCGCGGCATGGCCGGGTCGCGGGCCGAAGCGGCGGTGGAGGCCGCGTCGTGAGCGAAACGGCGGCAGCCGCGCCGCGCGCGACCACGAAGAAGCCCCGCGCCCGGAAGCCCGCGGTGCACAGAGAGATCCTGCGCCTGCGCCTGGCGAAGAGCGGGATCGCAACACCCTTCGACCAGAAGGCGACAATCCGCGCCCTCGGCTTCCGGCGCGTGGGTCAGGTCGTCGAGCGGGAAGACAGCCCGGCGCTTCGCGGGCGCCTCCGAAAGATCCAGCATCTGGTCGAAGTGCTGGGAAACCGCTGAGAGGAAACAGCCGAGAGCTACCGATGGTCGATAAGAAGGACGAGACGAAGAAGGCTTCTTCGAAGAAACCGGCGAAGACCCCGCCGGCGCCCAGGGCGCAGAAGCCCGCAAGGGCGCCCGTTCGCCGGCGCAAGCCGCCGGCCGGGGAGCCCGAGCCCGCCGCGGCGGTTGCCGCAGAGACTCCGCGAGCCGAAGCGGCGTCCCGGCCCCGTCCGACGACGGGCGTCCAGGACCTCCGGCCCGCCCCGGGCGCGACCCGCTCACGGAAGCGTGTGGGCCGTGGGCCGGGCAGCGGCCATGGCAAGACCGCCGGCCGCGGGAGCAAAGGGCAGAAGTCGCGAAGCGGTTACCGCCACCTCCGGGGTTTCGAGGGCGGCCAGATGCCGCTCCACCGCCGGGTGCCGAAGCGCGGGTTCACGAACATTTTCCGAACCGTGTACGACGTCGTGAATCTCTCCGATCTCGAACGCTTCGACGCGGGTGAGAGTGTCACGCCGGAGAAGCTCGCCGAGAGGCGGCTCGCGCGGGGTCGCCGCCCCGTGAAGATCCTCGGAGACGGCGATCTGGCGAAGCCGCTCACCGTGTCCGCCCACAAGTTCTCGGCGTCCGCCCGGAGCCGGATCGAGGCCGCCGGCGGCAGTTGCGAGGTCTTGAACTTCTGATCAGGCTATGAGCGCGCTCCAGAGTCTCGCGAACGTCTTCAACGTCCCGGACCTGCGCAAGCGGGTCGTGTTCACGTTCCTCATGCTCGCGGTCTACCGGCTGGGCTCCCACATCCCGACTCCCGGAGTCGACCCGGCGGCGATCGACGCCTTCTTCCGGTCAACCGCCGGCTCCCTCTTCGGCTTCCTCGACATCTTCTCCGGCGGAGCGCTGCGGAGGCTCTCGGTCTTCGCGCTCGGGATCATGCCGTACATCTCGGCGTCGATCATCCTGCAGCTGCTGACGGTCGTCTGGCCCTATCTCGAGAAGCTCTCGAAGGAGGGCGAGATGGGCCGCAAGAAGATCACGCAGTACACCCGCTACGGCACCGTCCTGCTGTCGTTCATCCAGGCCTCCGGGATCGCGCTCTGGCTCGAGAAGCAGATCGCTCCGGGGGGCGCTCGCCTGGTCCCGCACCCTGGCTGGGGTTTTCGCCTGATGACGGTTCTGACGCTCACGACCGGGACGATCTTCATCATGTGGTTGGGCGAGCAGATCACGGAGCGCGGGATCGGAAACGGGATCTCACTCGTCATCTTCGCGGGTATCGTCGTCGCGCTGCCGTCCGCGATCTTCGGTCTCTTTCAGCAGATCCGTACGGGTAATCTGAACATCCTGACTCTCATCGGCGTGCTCGTGTTCATGTTCGCGATCGTCGGACTGATCGTCTTCGTCGAGCGAGCCCAGCGTCGAATTCCCGTCCAATACGCGAAGCGCGTCGTGGGCCGCCGGATCTACGGAGGCCAGAACACCTACCTGCCTCTGCGGGTCAACACCGGAGGCGTCATCCCGATCATTTTCGCGATCTCGATCATCCAGCTCCCGAGCTACCTCGCGACGCTCATCGGAGCAGACTGGGCGCAAAAGGTCGCGAGCTCGCTCGGTCAGGGACAGCCGCTCTACGTGCTCCTGTACGGGCTCGGGATCCTGTTCTTCTGCTACTTCTACACCTCGATCGTCTTCAACCCGACCGACACGGCCGACAACATGCGCAAATACGGCGGGTTCATCCCCGGAATTCGTCCCGGCAAGAAGACCTCCGACTACATCGACACGGTTCTCTCGAGGCTGACGCTCGTCGGAGCGGTCTATCTCGCTTTCGTCGCGCTGCTGCCGGACTTCCTCGCCCGCGGCTTCCGGTTCGCGAGCCTCCCGTGGGTCGGGGCGAAGCTCGAGACGATCCTCCCGCAATTCCTCAGCGAGGGCTTCGGATTCGACTTCTACTTCGGCGGCACGTCGCTCCTGATCGTCGTCGGGGTCGCGATGGACACGGTCCAGCAGGTCGAGTCGAAGCTGGTCGAGCACCACTACACCGGGTTCCTGAAGAAGAGCCGGGTGCGCGGACGCCGCGGCTGAGCCGACCGATGCGGATGGTCTTTCTGGGGCCGCCGGGCTGCGGCAAGGGAACTCAGGCGAAGCTCCTCGCCCGCCGCCTCGGCGTCCCCGCGATTTCGACCGGCGACATGCTCCGGGAGGCGGTCCGACTGGGTACCCCCCTCGGCCTCCGGGCGAAGGCGATCATGGAGGCGGGGGAGCTCGTGCCCGACGACGTCGTGATCGGCCTGATCCGCGAGCGGATCGCAGCTCCGGACGCCCTCGGCGGATTCCTGCTCGACGGGTTTCCGCGGACGATCGAACAGGCGAAGGAGCTCGAACGGTTGCTCGAAGGAAATGGAGCGGCGCTCGACGTCGTTATCAACCTTCTCGTGCCGGAAAAGACTCTGATCGAGCGGATGCTCGGACGGGCCTCCGAGGAGGGACGTTCCGACGACCGCCCCGAGACGGTCGCCGAGCGGCTGCGGGTGTACCGGGAGAAAACGGCGCCGCTCGTGGACCATTACCGGGCGGCCGGCCTCCTGGCGGACGTGGAAGGCTCGGGGGATATTCCCCAGGTGGCCGAGCGCATCGATCAGGCGATCGCGGCGGCGAAGCGGGGGATGGGGCGGCGATGATCACGATCCGCAGCTTCGACGAGCTCGCCCGGCTGGAGCAGGCGTCCCGAGTGGTTCTCGAGACGCTCGACATGCTCGAGAAGGCGGTCGAGCCGGGTGTGACGACCGAGGAGCTCGACCGGATCGCCGCCGAGGAGATCCGCCGCCGGGGCGCGAAGCCCGCGTTCCTTCACTACCGGGGCTTCCCGAAGACGATCTGCACGTCGGTAAACGACGAGGTCGTGCACGGGATCCCGGGCAAACGTTCTTTGAAGGAAGGCGACATCGTCGGCATCGACTGCGGCGCGGTCGTCGACGGCTACTACGGGGACGCCGCGCGGACGCTCCCGGTCGGGCGGATCGATCCGGTCCGGGCCAGGCTCCTCGAGGTCACCCGGGAGGCCCTGAGCGCCGGCATCGCCGCGGCGCGGCCGGGGGGGCGCGTGTCCGACATCGGCGCCGCCGTCGAGGCGGTCGCCCTCGCCCACGGCTACGGCGTGGTCCGGGAGTTCGTCGGGCACGGCGTCGGGACCGCTCTCCACGAAGAGCCGCAGATTCCTAACTACGGCCCGGGGGGCAAGGGGAGCACGCTGAAGCCGGGGATGGTGCTCGCGATCGAGCCGATGTTCAACCTGGGCAGCGGCGCCGTGTCCGTCGACCGCGACGGCTGGACGGTGAGGACCCGGGACCGGAACGCGTCGGCACATTTCGAGAGCACGATCGCGATCGGCCCGGATGGTCCGATCGTCCTGGGCCTCGGCCGGCTCCGGGCGATCGGCGCCCGGGAGGCGGCGGCGGTCTCGGCGTGACCAAGGAAGACGCGATCGAGGTGATGGCGACGGTCGTCGAGCCGCTGCCGAACGCGATGTTCAAAGTGGAGCTGGAGAACAAACATCAGGTGCTCGCGCACATCTCCGGGAAGATGCGGAAGAATTTCATCCGCATTCTCCCCGGCGACAAGGTCCTCGTGGAGCTTTCCCCGTACGACCTGACGCGTGGGCGGATCATCTATCGATATAAGTAAGGCGCGGGGACAGGTCCCACGGACCTGCACCCGCCACAGAACTAGGGAGTCGGTCGTGAAAGTCAGGGCATCGGTCAAGCGAATCTGCGTGAAGTGCAAGATCGTACGGAGAAACGGAGTCGTCCGGGTCATCTGCTCGATCCCGAAGCACAAACAGAGACAGGGGTAACGCATGGCACGAATCGCTGGTGTGGATTTGCCGCTCAACAAGCGGGTCGAGATCGGCTTGACCTACATTTACGGCATCGGCCGCTCCAAGGCGAATTTCGTCCTGGAGAAGGCGGACGTCCGCCCGGATACGCGGGTCAAGGATCTCTCCGAGGAGGAGGTCGTCCGCATCCGCAAGGTCGTCACCGACGACGTCAAAGTCGAGGGGGACCTGCGCAAGGACATCTCGATGGACGTGAAGAGGCTGATGGACATCGGCTGCTACCGCGGGCAGCGACACCGCCGCAATCTCCCCGTGCGCGGGCAGCGCACGCACACGAACGCGCGTACCCGGAAGGGGCCGCGCCGCCAGACGATCGCCGGCAAGAAGAAGGCGACCAAGAAGTGACGCCCGAAGGGCGTCATCCCGAGCGCAGCGAGGGATCTCTTTCGATCCCCATCGCAGCCTCGTCTCAATAGAAAGGAACCATGGCCGAAACACCGACAACGACCTCCGCCGCTCCGGAGAAGGCTCCCGCCCGCAAAGGCAAGAAGCCTCGCGGCGGAAAGAAAGAAAAGAAGAACGTCCCGCACGCGGTCGCCACGGTGCAGGCCTCCTTCAACAACACGATCATTGCGATCGCCGACCAGGAGGGCAACGTCCTCGCCTGGTCCTCGGCGGGACGGATCGGTTTCAAGGGCTCGCGCAAGGGCACTCCGTTCGCGGCGCAGCTCGCCGCGGCGAATTGCGCCGAGCATGCGAAAGAGAACGGAGTCCGCTCGGTCGACGTGCGGGTCACCGGTCCCGGCGCCGGGCGCGAGTCGGCGATTCGGGCCCTCCAGGCGAACGGAATCGACATCAAATCCATCAAGGACACGACACCGATCCCGCACAACGGCTGCCGGCCGAGGAAGAGGCGGCGCGTATAGAGGAGCACCCGGGGTCTGATCCCGGAGGGGGTCAGATCCTCCATCGACAGCTGAGAACTGACCGCTCGTCCGTAAACCGGCTCCTCGGTCCCAGCCGGGAGGAAGGACGTAAACCAAAGAGGGATCGAGGAGGTTCCGTTTTGGCTCGTTACACCGAATCGGTTTGCCGGCTTTGCCGGCGCGAAGGGATGAAGCTGTTCCTGAAAGGGGACCGCTGCTTCAAGGACAAGTGCGCGATCGAGCGCCGCAACTACCCGCCGGGTCAGCACGGCCGGCGGCGGAGCAAGCTCCTGGGCTACGGGATCCAGCTCCGCGAGAAACAGAAAGTGAAGCGCATCTACGGGTTGCTCGAGCGGCCCTTCCGCCTGACATTCCAGCGCGCCGAGCGCCGCAAGGGAATCACGGGCGCGAACCTGCTCCAGGAGCTCGAGCGGAGACTCGACAACGTCGTGTACTCGGTCGGCTTCGCGGCGTCGCGAGCCCAGGCGCGGCAGCTCGTGCGCCATGGGCACGTGATCGTGAACGGCCGGAAGGTCACGATCCCTTCCTTCCGGGTTTCCAAAGGGAACGTGGTCGCGATCAAGGAGAAGAGCCGGTCGAACGAGCAGATCAAAGCGTCGGTCGAGACCGCGCGCGCGCGCGGCGTACCGAACTGGCTCGACCTTCAGCCCGAGACTTTCAGCGGGACGGTGGTCGAGTTGCCGAACCGGGAAGACATCAAGCTGCCCATTGCCGAGCAGCTGATCGTCGAGCTGTATTCGAAGTAAGCGCGTGGGTCCGGTCTTAGAGCCGACCCACCAGGAGAACTAGTGATGACGCTGTGGAAGGGATTTCAGAAGCCGAAGCGGCTCGATGTCGAGGCCGAGACACTCGCGCCTACGTACGGAAAGTTCTACGCGCAGCCGTTCGAGAGGGGCTTCGGCACCACGATCGGCAACGCGCTGCGCCGGGTGCTGCTGTCCTCGATCGAAGGGGCGGCGATCACGGCCGTCAAGATCGAAGGGGTCTTGCACGAATTCTCGTCGCTGCCGGGCGTGGTCGAGGACGTGACGGACATCATCCTCAACTTGAAGCAGATCCCGATCAAGATGCACACGACCGAGGAAAAGATCCTGACCCTGGACGTGACGCGAAAGGGCCAGGTGACGGCGGCCGACCTGCAAGGGGACTCGACGATCGAGATCCTCGAGCCGGACGCGCCGGTCGCGACGTTGTCGGAGAATGGCAAGCTCCAGATGGAGATGCGGGTATCGATGGGGCGCGGCTACGTGTCCGCGGACAAGAACTTCGACGAGGACATGGGGATCGGCTACATCCCGATCGACTCGGTCCACTCGCCGGTACGCCGCGTCAACTACCACGTCGAGGCCGCCCGGATCGGGCAGGCGACCGATTACGATCGGCTCGTGCTGGAAGTGTGGACCAACGGCACCGTCTCGCCCGCCGACGCCGTCGGCCTTGCGGCAACCCTGCTGCGCGACCACCTGACCATCTTCGTGAACGCGGAGGTCGAGACGGCGCTCGAAGGATCGGGCGAAGGCGAGTTGCCGGAGAATCTGGCCGAGTACCTGAACAAGTCGGTCGACGAGCTCGAGCTCTCCGTCCGCAGCGCGAACTGCCTGAAGAACGCGGGGATCCGCACCATCCGCGACCTCGTCCAGAAGAGCGAGCGCGACATGCTCGAGACGAAGAACTTCGGGCGCAAGTCCTTGAACGAGATCAAGGACATCCTGCGTCCGATGGGGCTCTCTCTCGGGATGGAGCTCGAGCCGGTCGAAGTGAGGAGCGAGTAGCCATGCGGCACAACCGGGCGGGGCGAAAGCTCCGGCGGACGACATCGCACCGGCTGGCGCTCTTCTCCAACCAACTCGCGTCGTTGATGACGCACGAGCGGATCCAGACGACGGTCGCGAAGGCGAAGGAGCTCCGTCCGCTCGCCGAGCGGCTGATCACGACGGCAAAGAACGACGGGGTCGCCGCGCGGCGCCGCGTTTACCGCTGGATTCCTGACCACGTCACCGTCAAGAAAGTCTTCGAGTCGATCGCGCCGCGATTCGTGGACCGTCCGGGCGGCTACACACGGATCCTGAAGCTCGGGCCGCGTCGCGGCGACGCCGCGGAGGCCGCTATCCTCGAGTTCGTGGACTACAGGTTCAAACCGAAGGAGAAGGGGCCGAAGAAGGAGTCTCTCACCGACCGGGCTCGCCGCATGTCGGGCGGTCGCGTGGAAACCGTCCGGAAGCAGAAGGCGGAGCCGGAGGAGGAGGGCACGACCGAGGAGGCGCCGAGAAAACCGCCCAAGAAGGCAAAGGGCGGGCGAGGGGAAGGCGTGAAGGCCGCGAAGCCCGCCCCGAAGAAGGGGCCGAGCCGCACGGGGCCGTCCAAACGGGGCGCGTAGCTCGCCTTGTCATCCTGAGGAGCGCAGCGACGAAGGATCTCTACCTTAACGGAGAGATCCTTCGCTGCGCTCAGGACTCGCTGCGCTCAGGATGACCGCTTCGCGGTCAGATCCCTCGCGGAGCCTGTCCTGAGCCTCACGCCACCGAGATACGAAAGAGATCCTTCGCTGCGCTCAGGATGACATCGGCGAAGGGCTCGGGATGACGGACGAGGTCAAAGCGCCCCTTCGCCGCGCTCGATTCTTCGCTGTGGCTTGGGGCTGCTTTCTCCTCGGCGTCACCTCCTGGCCGAATCCGCCGGTGGTCGAGACGGGCGGCATCCCGCTCGACAAGCTGACCCACTTCTTCCTCTACGCGATCGAGGCGTTCCTCCTGTATCGAGCCGTCGGTCGAAGGGGACGCTCCGGCTTCGCGTTCGGCCGGGTGCTCGCGATTACCGGCACGATGACTCTCTGGGGAATGTTCGACGAGGCGCACCAGGAGTGGATTCCCGGGCGGAGGATGGATTCGGAGGATCTTCTCGCGGATGTCAGTGGCGCCTGCGCTGGCGCGCTCCTGGGGGGCCTGAGCAGCCGGCGCGGCTAGGGGGTGCGGGGGACCGCAAGGTCCCCCGCCGACAAATACTCGACATTCTTATCGGTTCGGGGTACCGAAGGTCCCCGCTCGGATTACTCGGAAACTCCGAGCTCTCGTTCCGAAACCGGGCTGCGGGTCGCGGAGCGACCGCCGCGGTGGGTCCAGCCCTCGTCCCGAAACTCTCAGCCGCCGGTCGCGAAGCGACGGCTCCGGCGGGCCCGGCTCTCGTTTCGAAACTCTCGGCTGCCGGTCGCGGAGCGACCACCGCAGCCGAAAGTCATCTCTTGAATAACCCCTGATTGGCGGCCACTTTCCCGCCGCCCTCAGCGATCAGCACCCGCTGGTTCAGCTCCTTGATCCGCTCGTTCAACTGCGCGATCTTCTGCTGCCCTTCCTTGGAGAGGCGCTCGTTCTCGGTCTTCAACCGGATGATCTCCGCTTCGAGATCGGCGACGGCCTGGTGCTTCTCCTCGCTCGCGCTCCGCAGCTCCCGAGCGTCCGCGCGCTGCCGCTCGATCTCCTCCTCTTTCTCCGTGAGGCGCATCCGCCAGTTGTGCTCCTGCTGCTCGTAGAGGGTCTTGGTCTCGAGCAGTCGGGAGATGTGAGAAAAATCGTTCACCGAAGCCATGGCGCCTCCTTGTCCGCGCTCCTCGATCTGGGGAAAGAGCTTGCGGAGCTTCAACGAAAGGTCTTCGGGGTCCGTCGACAACTCCATCGCGCGTTCGTAGGTGATCTGCGCGTTGACGAGGAGCGCGATGAGCGACTGGTTCATCGTCTGCATCCGGTAGTACGCGATGGAAGTCTCCATCTCTTCGTGGATCTCCTTGGTCTCGCCGTTCTCGATGTGCTTCGCGATCTTCGGCGAGTTGACCAGGATCTCCACCACCGGAAGGAGGCCGGATCCGTCGGAACGCTCGATCAGTTTCATCGAGACGATCGCGCGCAAAACGAGGGCGAGCTGAGATCGGATCTGCCGCTGCTGGTTGGAGGGACAGGTGTCGATGATTCGATCGATCGACTGTCCGGCGCTGTTGGTGTGCAGGGTCGAGAAGACGAGGTGTCCCGTCTCGGCGGCCGTCAGTGTCGTCTGCATCGTCTGCCAGTCGCGCATCTCGCCGACCATGATCACGTCCGGGTCCTCCCGGAACATGTTCTTCAGGGCCTCGGCAAAGCTCGGGGTGTCGGTCTCCAGCTCACGCTGCGATACCGCGGCCTTCCCGTCGGCGAAGAGATACTCGATTGGGTCCTCGATCGTGACGATGTGAACCTGCCGTTGCTCGATGACCGATTTCAGGATGCCGGCGAGCGTTGTGGACTTCCCCGATCCCGTCGGCCCGGTGATGAGGACGAGACCCGCGGGAAGATGGACGAAGGTCTCGAGGACCTCGGGGAGGTTCAACTCCTCGATCGACGGCAGCTTGAACGGGATCCGGCGGAACACCGCGGCGAGAGAGCCCCGCTGTACGTAGACGTTCGCACGAAATCTCGCGACGCCCGTCAGTCCGTATCCGAGGTCGACGGATTGGTGGTTCTCGAGTCTCAGCCGCTGGGCCGGCGTCAGGATCTCGAGCAGCATCTCCTCGAGCTCCTTCGGCTGGAGCGCTTCCGCCTTCAAGGGGACGAGCCGCCCCTTGATCCGCAACAAGGGCGGCCGCATGGGCTTCAGATGGAGGTCCGACGCCTCCTTCCCGGCCATGAATCGGAGGAATTCCGCGAGTTTCAGAACCTGAGATTATAGCGAAAATCGCAGCCATTCCGTCATCCTGGGCCTTCGCAAACTCATCCGGCGCGCAGCGAAGGCTTCCCTGGGTTGAGGGATCTTCCGCCGAGGGCGGGTGTCCGCCGCGAAGGATCTCCGCTCAGAAGCCGGGCAGACTCTCCCGTCCGTTCAGTTCTGTGTTCTCGCGTGAGCCCGCAGCCACTTCCGCGCGTCTTCGCGCGTCCGGATCCTCCCCGCAATCGCCTCCAGACGGATCGTATCGAGGAGTCGTCCGACTTCGGGCCCCGGAGGGACGCCGAGCCACCGGAGGACGTCCGCTCCGCGAACGTCTGGAAGCGGTCTCCTTCTCGCGACGAGACCACGTAACCGTCGCGCGAGATGCCGCGATCGCGGGCGGAGGATCTCCAGCAGCCGCAGAGAGTCGCGGGCGCGGTCTCCGGCGTCGAGCAGCCATCGCCAGACGTCGTCTCCTCTTCCGGCTCGGGAAGCCGCGTCCGCGAGGTCGAGCAGGCGCGACACCTCCTCCGCCTCGCGGTTTCCCCATCGCCGCCGCCGCAGCCACGACGCCGCTTCCCTCGGCGTGAAGCCGAGGCGGGCGGCGAGAACGGCGAGGCGCAGTCTTCGACGGCGTGTGGGATCGAGACGATCCCGGCCCACCTGGTCGAGCGCCGCCGATGCTCGCGCGATCTCCCGCCACTCGTGGTCGGCGGCGCCGGGCCGGAACGCCGGCTCGAGGAGCCCGTTCACTGCTGACCACGAGAGCGCGGCAGCGGCGTGAGGCGCTTCGAGCAGTTTCGCGAGCTCCGACTGAACACGCTCGGGGGCGACCCGCGCGAGAGCCGCCGCGACCCGGCGACAGGCGCGGGACGTCTCGCGATCCGGGACGAGGCCATGGGTCGCGAAGAGACGCGCCCCACGCAGAGCGCGCAGCGGATCGTCGGCGAGGTTGTTCTCCGAGACCATCCGCAGCCTTCGCCGTGAGAGATCGAGGATGCCGCCGTAGGGATCGAGGAGCGCGATCGAGGGGAGCTCCGCCGCCATCGCGTTTACGGTGAAGTCGCGGCGCGCGAGGTCCGTCTCGATCGAGCCGCCCTCGACCTCCGCCACGTCCATCGTCCGGGACCGTCCGGCGATGCGGAAGACGCGGGGGCGCCGCGCACCGGAGAGGAGGATCGCTCGCCCCTGCCCCCGCGACTCCATCTCGCGCGCGATCGCGCCCCCGTCGCCCGTAACAGCGACGTCCACTTCCGGTGCGTCGCGACCGAGGAGGAGATCGCGCAGAGCTCCGCCGACGATCCAGGCGCGCGCGCCGTGGCTCGCGGCGACCCGCGCGAGTTCGGCCAGATCCGGCTCGGAGGCGAGCCGCGCGAGGCGCTCGCGAGCCGCTCGCGGCCGATGACCGGGCGGTCGCGCCGCCCGTCGGCGACCGCCCGGTGCCGCCAAACTGGTCTTCCGGCTTACAATCTTTCGGATGTCCTCCCGCCCTTCCACGGTCACGCCGGACGTGGTGCGCCGGATCGCCGCCCTCGCCCGTCTCCGGGTGCCCGAAGGCGAGCTTTCCATCTGGACCCGGCAGCTCGACCGGATTGTCTCGTACATCGACCAGCTGAAGGAGCTTCCCGAGGACGAGTTGCCCTCGAGCGACTCCGTGAATGCGACCCCGTTTCGCCCCGACGCGCCCCGTCCGGGCGGGGGCGACCGGGCGCTCGCCGAGAACGCTCCGGCGACCGCACACGGCTTCGGCGTGGTCCCGCGAGTGGTCGGGGGCGGCGAATGACCCGGGCCACGACGGATCGGGTCGGCCGGCGGCCGAAAGGGAACCGGCGCTGAGCTCGCTCCCCCCCGGCGCCGTCGCGACGGCTCACGAGGTTCGGGCGCGGCGCCGCTCCGCGCAGGAAACCCTGGCCGAGGCGCTCACGCGGATCGACGCGCTCGATGGAAGGATCGGCGCGTTTCTCGAGGTCATGCCAGAGGAAGCGCTCTCGGAAGCCCGAGCGGCAGATGGCCGCGTCGCGGCGGGCGAGGATCTGCCGCTCGCCGGAGTCCCGATGGCGATCAAGGACAACATGTGGGTCGCGGGCCGGCAGGCGACGTGCGCCTCGCGAATCCTTCAGGGCTTTCGACCACCGGGGGACTCAACCGCCGTCTCTCGCCTGCGTCAGGCGGGGGCTGTCTTCGTCGGCCGCACGAACATGGACGAGTTCGCGATGGGCTCCTCGACGGAGAACAGCGCGATCCAGCTCACGCGCAACCCATGGGACCTCGACCGCATCCCGGGCGGCTCCTCGGGAGGCAGCGCCGCCGCGGTGGCTTCCGCAATGGTGCCCGCGGCGCTCGGCTCCGACACTGGCGGCTCGATCCGCCAGCCGGCGGCCTGCTGCGGCGTGGTCGGTTTCAAGCCGACTTATGGCCGCGTCTCCCGCTACGGGCTCATCGCGTTCGCGTCCTCTCTCGACCAGATCGGGCCTCTCACGAGAAACGTCGCCGACGCCGCGCGCGTCTACCGCGTTCTCGCGGGCAGGGACCCTCTGGACTCGACTTCCGTGCCCGATGACCCTGGAGATCCGGAAGCCGCCGCCGCGAAAGGCGTCGCGGGCATGCGGGTCGGCTTTCTGGCGGAGGCAGAGGCCGAGGGTCTCGACGCGGAAGTCGCGAACAACCTGGACGAGGCCCGCCGGGCCTTCGCGGCCGCCGGCGCGCGCGTCCGCTCCATATCCGTTCCTCGCGCGCCGTACGCGATCGCGATCTATTACGTGGTTGCGAGCGCCGAGGCATCCTCGAACCTCGCGCGTTACGACTCGGTGCGGTACGGACCCCGTCCTCCGGACGGGAACCTCGCCTCGCTTTACGTCGAGAGCCGGACGAGGGGCTTCGGACCCGAGGTCAAGCGCCGGATCCTGCTCGGTACGTTCGCGCTGGCGGCGGGCTACTACGAGGCATACTACGGACGCGCGATGCGCGCGCGCGCCGTCCTCGCTGAGGACTTCGAGCACGCGTTCCGGGAGGTCGACGTGATCGTGTGCCCGTCGATCCCCACGCCCGCTTTCCGGATCGGTGAGAAGACGGAGGACCCTCTGACGATGTACCTCTCGGACATCTTCACGGTCCCGGCTTCGCTCGCGGGTCTGCCGGCGATCTCTCTGCCGTCGGGGTTCTCGCGAGACGGACTCCCGCTCGGCCTGCAGATCCTGGGACCGCGCCTGGGCGAGGAGAACGTCCTCGCCGCGGCGGGCGGGTTCGAGCGGGAGATCGCGCTGGGGGAGGAGATGCCCCGCGGGGTCCGATGAGCCTAAGACCGATCCCCGCCGCGAAGAGTGCCTCCGGGTCAGAGGCATCGAGGCCGGAGGCGTCGAAATCAAGACAGGCGTCGGGTGTCGGATACCGGACGTCGCGGGGCGGGGGGGCCGCGCTCACCGCCGCTTTGCTCCTTCTTCTCCGCGGTTCGGTCGGAACGGCCGAGTTCCGCGGGGACCGGACCGTCGTCGTCTCGCCGGAGCTCCACGTCTCGATCGGAGAGGGAGATGAGATCACGCTCGCCGCGCGTCCGTTGCCGGGGGAAGGGCTGGACGCGTTCGTCAAGCGCTTCAGCGAGGATCCGAAGACCAAGAAGGAGATCCTTTCGCAGAACGAGGGCGTCAAGCTCCTGCGGAAGGACGTCTTCGTCCGGGTGCCGTATCGTCTTCTCTCCGAGAACTACCGGCGGATCGCCATCGAGGCGCTGTTTCCGGAAGACTCGGGCGACGCCCGGGGCTGGAGCCACCGCGTCACCGCGCTGACGGGAAAGGCCGAGAGCCTCTGGCGCATCGCGGAATGGTTCACCGGCGACGGCGCGAACTACCGCGAGGTCCGGGCCGCGAACGGCCTCGAGTCCCTCCAGACCGATCGGGGGCAGGTGGTGCGGATCCCGCTGAAGCTCCTCCTGCCCACGTTCCGCGACGAGGCGGAAGCCGCCGCGGCGGCCGAGGTACCGCTCCAGTTCGCGCGGGACGAGAAGGGACGGTACGCAGTCTACCGGCTGCAGCGCGGCGAGGCGCTGTACTCCGCTGTCGTCGTGCGGCTCACCGGGCGTCTTCATGCGGAGGACGTCAACGCGAAGGCGGCTCAAATCGCCGAGCGCAGCGGCATCACGGACGTCCACGCGATCCCGGTCGGCTACGCCGTCAAGATTCCCGTCGAGGATCTCTCGCCCGAGTTCCGGCCTCCCGACGATCCGGCGCGGATCGAGGAAGAGAAAGGACGTCTCGAGGCGACTCAGTTCGTCAACCGCATCCGCGCAGTGAACCTCGCGGGAGTTACGTTCGTGCTCGACGCCGGCCACGGGGGGCGGGACACGGGCGCTCTCGTGGACGGAGTCGAAGAAGCGCGTCACGTCTACGACCTCGCGTGCCGGGTCGAGCGGCTTCTGACGAGGCACACGCGCGCGAGCGTGTTCCTGACGGTGCGCCGCCACAGGCCGTGCGGCGACGGGCGCTCGGACGACGTGCGCGACTCGCGCACCGCGCGGGTGATGACGACGCCGCCTTACGATCTCGACGATCCGGTCGCGGGCGTCAACTTCCGCTGGTACCTCGCCAATTCCATTCTCCGCAAGGTCGAGGATCGCGGCGGTTCCGAAGACCGCACGGTCTTCGTTTCGCTCCATGCGGATTCTCTCCACCCGGCGGTGCGAGGCTTGATGGTCTACATCCCCGGCGAGAAGTATCTGAAGACCTCTTTCGGTAAGAGCGGCAGCCTGTACGCCGCGCGCCGGGAGGTCCGCGAGGCGCCGCGCGTGCGCTTCTCCCGGCGGGAGAGGATCAAGGCCGAGGGCGTCTCGCGGCACCTCGCCGAGAAAATCGTCTCGGCGTTCCGTTCGCTCGGCCTGCCGCTCCATGCGTTCCAGCCGATCCGCAGAAACGTCATCCGCGGCGGGCGCGAGTGGGTTCCCGCGATCCTCCGCTACAACCGGATTCCCGCTCGCGTGCTCGTCGAGGTGTGCAACCTGAACAATCCCGACGACCGCAAGCTGCTCGTGTCGCGTTCCTACCGGGACAAGGTGGCGCAGGCGATCGTATCGGGGCTCGTGGAGTTCTACGGAGGCGAAGCGGGTCAGACGGTGACTGCGCGCAAGGCGAGCTCTCAGCCGTCAGCCCCCGACTCTCAGCCGGGCACCGAGCCCTGATCCCCGGGCAGCGGATCCGACAGCTACTCCTTCGGTGCGGGCGTCT
>DASWIB010000057.1:0-2510 GCA_036397915.1 Thermoanaerobaculia bacterium
TGCGGCCCCGCTCCTCGCGGACCCGTCCGACCGGGAGGAGTTCAAGCGAACATTCGAGAAGACCGTCGCTCTCAAGGCCGGCGGGAAGCTTCGGATCGAGCACGCAAACGGAAAGATCCAGATCCGGACGCATCGGGAACCGATGGTCAGGGTGTCCGCGGCCATCCGCGTCTCGTCGTCAGATCGCGAAGTCGCTCAACGCTTCTCCGAACAGATCCAGATCGGCGTGGACGAGTCGCCGGCCGGCGTTTCGATCGTGACGCGGTATCCCGAGAAGAAGTTTTCTTTGTTGGGTCACGTCTCCTACTCGGTCGACTACGACATCGTCATGCCCGAGACGGCTCCGCTCGAGGTCCGTAACAAGTTCGGCAATGTCGAGGTGCAGGGTCTGAAGGCGGCCGCCGACATCAAGAACTCCAACGGCGGGATCGAGTTCCGGGACGGCAAGGGGGCGCAGCGCCTCGAGAACTCATTCGGCAAGATCGAGCTGACACGCAACGACGGCAACGCGACGATCGTCAACAGCAACGGCAGCGTGACGGTGACCGACCTCACGGGAGAGCTCGACCTCTCGAATCGATTCGGGACCGTCACGACCGGAAGGCTCAAGGGGCGCAGCCGGATCACCAACAGCAACGGGAGCGTCGAGCTCGAGGCCGCCGGCGGCCCGAGCCAGATCATCTCGTCGTTCGGCTCGGTCACGGCGAAGAACGTCGCCGGTGACCTGTCGATCAAGACCAACAACGGCTCGATCGAGACGTCGAACGTGCAGGGCAATGCCGAGCTCGAGAGCTCCTTCGGAGGCATCCGCTTTTCCGACATGCGCAAACGCGTTTCGTGCGCGGGCAGGAATTCGAAGGTGGCCGGCGTGCGCGCCGGCGAGACGGTCTCGGTCCGCACCACTTTCGGCGCCGTCGAGATCTCCGATGCGGCCGGCGTGGAAATCGAGAACTCGAACGGCAAGATCGTGGTTCGCGCGATCCGCGGGGGCGCGATGCTCACGACGAGCTTCGGCGCGATCGACGCGGCCGACGTGCGCGGCAACGTGACCGCGGTGAACTCGAACGCCGGGGTGACTCTGACCGATATCGGCGGCTCGGCCGACGTGCGCACGCGCTTCGGCAAGGTCTCCCTCACGCGAATCAAAGGGGGAGCGAAGGTCTCTTCCGACAACGGCGGAGTGTCGCTCGTTGAGATCGGCGGGCCCGTCTCGGTCAAAACGAGCTTCGGAACGCTCGAGGCGGGTCGCGTGCAGGGGGATCTCACCGCTGAAAACTCGAACGGCGCCATCAAGGCGTCCGACATCCGCGGCTCCGTGAGCGCCCGGACATCCTTTGCATCCGTGAGTCTCGATGGCGTGCGCGAGAGCGTGGACGTCGTCAACCAGAACGGCGCCGTCGAGGTCGGCGCACCGTCTGCGGCGGGTTGCCAGCGAGTCACGATCCGGACCTCGTTTGCGCCGATCCGCGTGTACCTGGCGGAGGGCGCCGGCTACACCGTCGCGGCCCGAACCTCCTTCGGGAAGATCAACACGGAGTTGCCGGTGGGAGTGTCGGGTTCGCTCGGCGGTGAGTCGCTCTCCGGGAAGATCGGCGACGGCCGCTGCGAGCTGACGTTGACCAACAGCAACGGCAACATCGACCTGCTGAAAGGGAAGTAGGGTCAGGTCTCCACTTGCCACATCGGGGGTCAGGTCTCCACTTGCCACATCGCGCGCAAAGTGGCGGGACCACTCCGACGTGGCGGCCATCGCGGTGGTCGGGTGAAGACCTGCCCCCGTACAATCGCCGGCTATGGCCCAGGACCCGCTCGAGACGCCCCCCCTCCCTACGAGCGGCGAGCCCTCCGCGCCCCACGCCGGCGGCGAAGAGGAGCTGGTCAAGCTCGATCCCGACCATCCCGGCTTCCGCGACCCGGTTTATCGCGCGCGCCGCAATCAGATCGCGCGGCTCGCCCTCGAATATCAGCCGGGCGAGCCGCCGCCGGTCGTCGACTACACCAACTCCGAGCACGACGTCTGGCGTACGGTCTGGGAGCACCTCGCGCCGCTCCACGGAACGAACGCCGTCGCCGAGTGGCGGAAGGGCGCGGCGGAGCTCGACCTCGATCAGCGGTTCATTCCGCAGCTCGTCGAGGTGAACGAGAACCTGAAGGCGAGCCCGGGGATCGAGATGCTGCCGGTCGCAGGTTTGATCTCCGCCCGCGGCTTTCTCTGCTCGCTCGGTCGAGGAGTCTTCCTCTCGACCCAGTACATCCGCCACCAGTCGATGCCGCTCTACACGCCCGAGCCCGACGTCGTACACGAGCTCGTCGGCCATGCGACGAGCTTCTTCCGGCCCGAAATCGTGCGGCTGACGCGGCTCTTCGGCGAGGCGGCGCTCCACGCGGACGAGGAGACGCTGCGGCAGCTCGAGCGCGTGTACTGGTACACGCTGGAGTTCGGAGTCGCTCGGGAAGGCGGCGACGTCAAGGCGTACGGGGCGGGATTGCTGTCGTCGTTCGGAGAGCTC
>DASWIB010000058.1:0-17972 GCA_036397915.1 Thermoanaerobaculia bacterium
CGGCGCGGCGTCCCAGAGAAGCTCGACGGCTCCCGCGGGAAGAGACACCGCGCGGCTCTCGATGACGAGGGCCAGGTTCTGGTTCGTGACCACGAGCTCCTGGCGGCCGCCGGCTGCCGTCGCCCGCGGCGTCTCGTCGGCGAAGGCCAAAGGGCCTGGGGAAATGACGAGCAGCAGCACAAAGATCGGGTGAGGACGCATCCTAAGACCCTCCAGGAGTGGAGTTTATAGCGCCCCGGCCGGCGCCGGCGACGGCCGGGGCGCCGGTTTCGCCGTGCTAACATCCGCGCCGTTTTGACCGGCGAGACGCGCACGCGGTGGGCCCTCGTTCTCGGCGCCTCGTCCGGTTTCGGCGAGGCCTGCTCGATCGCGCTCGCCCGCGCCGGTTGGAACGTCTTCGGGGTCCATCTCGACCGGAGAGCCACGCAACCGAACGTCGACCGGATCGTCGCCGAGATCGCCGGCGCCGGGCGCAAGGCGGAGTTCTTCAACGTCAACGCGGCCGACGACGCGAAGCGGACAGAGGTGGTCGCGGCCATCTCCCACGCCTGCGGCAACGACCCGCCGGACAGCCGGGTGTCGGTCCTGCTGCACTCTCTCGCCTTCGGCACGCTGAAGCCGTTTTTCAGCCAGCCGCGGGAGAACGCGATCAACAGAGCGCAGCTCGAAATGACGGTCGACGTCATGGGCAACTCGCTCGTGTACTGGACGCAGGACCTCTTCTTCTCGGGTCTGTTCGCTCCGGGCGCGCGGATTTTCGCGATGACCTCCGCGGGCGACCACATCGTCTGGCCGGCCTACGGCGCCGTCTCCGCCGCGAAGGCGGCGCTCGAGTCGCACGTCCGTCAGCTCGCGGTCGAGCTCGCGCCCCATCGGATCTCGGTCAACGCGCTGCGCGCCGGCGTCACCGATACCCCGGCGCTGCGGAAGATCCCGGGCAATGAGCAGATGATCGAACGGGTCGTGGCGATGCACCCGGCCGGGCGGCTGACGACCCCGCCGGACGTCGCGGGCGCGCTCGTCGCGCTCTGCGCCGACGGCGCCGCGTGGGTGAGCGGCAACGTCATCGGCGTGGACGGCGGGGAAGACGTCGCGGGCGGGCGGTAAGTGACCGCGAAGCGGTCATCCCGAGCGAAGCGAGGGATCTCTCCCGAGTGCAAAGTCCCAACTCCGAAGTAGATGAACCCGCTGGAGCCGGAGAGGTTCCCGAAGACCTCGATTTCGTCCGCGAGAAGGCGGGGATTCGCGAGTTCCGTCTCCGCTCGAACGGCCTTCGTGTGCTGCTCCTGCGAAACCCGGTCGCACCGGTCGCGACCTTCGCCGTCGTGTACCACGTCGGCAGCCGCAACGAGGCGGTTGGGCACACGGGCGCGACGCACCTCCTCGAGCACCTGATGTTCAAGGGGACGCCCGAGTTCGACCGGGAGAAGGGCACCGCGGTCGCGGCAATCCTGGAGGCGC
Organism: Thermoanaerobaculia bacterium; assembly: GCA_036397915.1. Classification (GTDB taxonomy): domain Bacteria; phylum Acidobacteriota; class Thermoanaerobaculia; order UBA5066; family Gp7-AA6; genus Gp7-AA6. Next base: position 1,462 of record DASWIB010000058.1, read on the forward strand.
TCGGCGCGCGCTTCAACGCGACGACCTGGTTCGATCGGACGAACTACTACGAGACGATCCCCTCCGACCGGATCGAGGACGCCGTCAAGATCGAGGCATCGCGGATGCGCGGCGCGCTCCTGCGCGACTCCGATCGCGTCCCCGAGATGACGGTCGTGCGCAACGAGTACGAGCGAGGCGAGAACTCGCCCTTCCAGGTGCTCTACAAGGAGACGTTCGCGACCGCGTTCCGCGAGCACCCGTATCACCATCCCACGATCGGATGGCGAACCGACATCGAGGGGGTGACCACGGACCGGCTGAAAGAGTTCTACGACGTCTTCTATCACCCGAACAACGCGACCGCGATGCTGATCGGCGATTTCGAGGAGGAGGAAGCGCTCGCGACCATCGCGCGCCACTTCGGACCGATTCTGCCGTCCGCGCGACCGATCCCGGTGGTCTACACCGTCGAGCCTCCGCAGGAAGGCGAACGCCGCTTCGTGGTCCGTCGGACCGGTCAGGTCGCGTGGGTCGCCTTGTCGTGGAGATCGGTCGAAGCCCGGCATCGGGACACCGCCGCGCTCGCCGCGCTCGGCAACGTCCTCGGCGGCGGTCTGACCGCGCGGCTCCATCTCGCCCTCGTCGAGAAGAGCCTCGCGCTCTCCGTCACGGTCGTTGCGTGGCAGTTGCGCGACCCGGCGCTCTTCTCGGTCTTCGCACCGGTGCGGCCCGGTGTCGCCCCCGACGTCGTCGAGAGGACGATCCGGGCGGAGGCCGCGCGGGTCGCCTCGGAAGGGGTGACCGAGGCGGAGGCCGAGAAGGCGCGCACGCAGATCGAGGCGGAGGTGATCTTCGAACGAGACTCGACGGACCAGGTTGCCGCGTCGCTCTCCGAGGCGATCGCGGTCGCCGACTGGGAGTGGTACGCGGAGTATCCCGAGATGGTCCGGCGGGTGACCGCGGCCGACATCCGACGCGTGGCGGCGACCTACTTCGTGGACGACGGATTGACCGTCGGGCTCTATCTTCCCAAGGAACCTCCGCCAGCATGAAGGAATCCTCGGCTCGGAGCGCCCTCGCCGTGTCCGGCGAGAGGATGCCGTTCGAGGAAGCGGTCCGCCGCCGGACCCTCTCGAACGGCGCCCGGCTGTTCGTTCTCGAAAACCATTTCAATCCCACGGTCGCGGTCTCGGGATCCTTGAACGCCGGCCCGCTCTTCGCCCCGCCCGACCGGCGGCTCCTCGCGTCGGTCACCGCCGGAGAGCTCGCGAAGGGCACGGAGCGGCGCACGAAGCTGGAGATCGCCGAAGAGCTCGAGAGCCGCGGCGCGAGCTTCACCATCTCCGCGGGGTCTTCCGACCCCGTCGGCGTGGACGTCGCGGCGGCGTCTCTCGCGCGGGACGTGGAGGTCCTCCTCGATGTGCTGGCGGAAGTCCTCCTTTCGCCGGTTTTTCCCGAGGAGGAGCTCGAGAAGGAGCGCATGCGGCTCGTCGGCGTTCTGCGCGAGCAGCAGGACCAGACCTCGGTGCGGGCGTTCGAAGCGGCCGCGCGGCGGCTGTACCCACCCGGACACCCCCTCCACCGCCGCCGGGCGGAGGAGCGGATCGCGATCATCGAATCACTCCGCCGCGACGAGCTCCGTCGCTTCTACGACGATCACTACGGGTCGGGGACTCTTCTCCTCGTCGTCGTGGGCGACGTCGACTCGCAGAGGATCCTCGACGGTCTCGAGCGGCGGCTCGGATCCTGGAAGCCGGGTCCGCCTCCCGAGATCCCGCGCCCCGGTCCTGTCCCACCGGCCCCCGGCCGGGAGACCGTGAGGATGCCGGACAAGGCGAGCGCCGACGTCGTCCTGGCGCAGCCCGCGGACCTCGAGCGGCAGGACCCGGAATATCTCGCTTGCACGCTCGCGAACTCCGCGCTCGGGCAGTCTTCACTGACCTCTCGGCTGGGAGTCCGGGTGCGGGACACCGAAGGGCTGACGTACGGGATCCACTCCGGCTTCGCCGCGACGCACCTCGCGGGGCCCTTCGCGGTGAGCCTGACCGTGAAGCCCGAGAGCCGGGACGCCGCCGTCGCGGCGACCCTCGAGGAGATCCGGCGGTTTCTGCGCGAGGGAATGACTGCGAAGGAGCTCGCGGACGAGAAGAGCTCCCACATCGGGCGATTCAAAGTGGATTTGAGCTCGAATGGCGGGATGGCGCACGCGATCGACGCAGCCGTCTATTACGGGCTCGGCATCTCCTACCTCGATGGATTTCCGGCGCTCGTCGGAGCGGTCACGAAGGAGGAGGCGGACGCCGCGTTCGCGAAGAGGGTCGACCCGGACCAGTTCACGATCGTGTCCGCCGGGTCGTTCGACTCTCCCTGAGGTCATCCCGGGCGAAGATGTCATCCATGTCATCCCGAGCGAAGGGAGGGATCTTCTTGGACCCGGCTGGCTCTCCGTGACAGAATCGCCGACGGAACAAGTGGCAAGTGGAGGCCTGACTCCAAAGGAGGCCCCGGATTCCCAGAAGACCCCAGTACCGCAAACCCAACCGCCGCCGTCCGGGCGAGGCCCCGCCGACACACCGTGTCTATCTTTCGAACGAGGCGCCGATGGCGGAAGACCGGACAAACGACGCCAGGACCTGGTTCCGGCTCCGTCTCGATTCGGAGCCGTCGCCCGAGTGGATGAGGGCTTACCGGGCCGGCATCCTCGGAATGTCCCGCGAGGACCGCGAAGCCGTGCTCCGCTTCGAATTCCAGGGCGACAGCGTACGGGTCGCCGCGACGGACGCGGAGGTCGGAAAGCTCCGACGGGTTCTCGAACGACGGATCGACGCCGTGAACTCGATTCTGTCGGGAGGGCGCGGAGTCAGCCCGACCGTCTAGCTGGCTAACTCTTCGGCGGCTCCTTTCTGAAGAGGTAGGCGGTCTCGAGCAGTCGCGCCCCATCCGCGTTTGCGAGCGCGAAGCGCGCGCGGCTGAACCGACCGGTTGAACCATACGACCCGTCGTAAACGGAAGCGCCCGCGTACTCGCCTCGTTTGTTGAGCGCATAAAAGACGGTCTGAAACTTCGGGAGCCCGCGCTCGTCGCGGTTGTCTTTCGCGAGCGCGACGATCCGCTCGAGCGTCTTCAAGGCCGCTTCTTCGGGCGATTTACCCTGCCGCATGAATTCGACGACCGAGTGCGAGCCGCAGGAGCGCAGGTTTCCCTCTCCCCATCCCGTCGACCCGCTGGCGCCCACCTCGCCGTCCACGTAGAGTCCCGCTCCGATCACCGGGGAATCGCCGAGCCTTCCCGGGATCTTGAAGAACAGACCGGACGTCGTCGTCGTCCCGACGATTTCACCGCTCGCCGTCACCGCATCGCAGTTGATCGTCCCCTGCGGACGGAAATCCGAGACTCCGTACTTCTCGATGTACCAGCGGATGTCCGGATCCTTCTCCTCCTCGGTCCCGACCTCGCGCCAGTCGTCGTGGCCGGAGAGCTTCTCCTTCCAGTAGAGCCAGATCTTTCTCGAGCGCTCCGTCAAGAGGTTCTCTTCCGGGAAGCCGTGCGCGCGCGCGAACTGGAACGCCCCCTCTCCGACGATGAAGACACGGTTCGTCTGCTCCATGACGAGACGCGCGACCTTCGATGGGTTCTTGATCCGCTCGAGCGCGCCGACGGCTCCCGCCTTCATCGTTCGGCCATCCATGACCGAGGCGTCGAGCTGGACCACCCCCTCCTCGTTCGGAATTCCCCCGTAGCCGACCGTGACGTCTTCCGGATCGTTCTCGACCAGATTGACGCCGGACACGACGGCATCCACGGGATCGCCGCCGGCCGCGAGGATCTCGTAGGCCTTGCGCGCGGCGTTCAAGCCGCCGGATTCGCCGGGCCGCTTCTCGTTGGCCGAAGCGATGACGACCGGCCGGGAGGGCGCCGGGCGCGGCGTCCCGGACTTCAGCTGCGCGGCGACGGGGAGCAGCGCCGCCGACCGGATGAGATCTCGCCGGGTGGTTCCGGTCTTGCGATCGTCCATCCGGAATTTAGCTACTCGTCGGGCAGCTCGGGCTCTTCGGGGATCTCGCGCTTCGTTCCGGGCGCGAGGAGATCCATGACGAGGTCGGGGAGCGTCTCGGAGAATTCGCTTCGGGGCAGGACGCGGGTCAGGCCCGCCGACTCAGCCTCTCGCGCGAGCGCGCGGTCGGTGTGCTTCAAGAAACCGATGACCGGCAGATCGCGGGTCTCGCGCTCCAGCCGGAGCTCTCGAACGGCGTCGAGCGCTGCGCCATTGTCCGAGACCTCCAGCAGCACCGCGGCGGTGTCCTCTTTGCCGGCGGCCTTCGGCAGGTCCTTCGCCTCGGCGAAGCGGAGCGGCACGTTCAGATGACGCGCAGTCGCTTCGATCTTCGACCGAAAGAAAAGATCCTCGACACACGCAACGATCGAACGAGTCATGGGAGTGGGGATTCTATAGGAACCGGAAGAGGGAAAACGGAAGACGGAAGACGGAAATCCGCTTACGTCTAGCGCCTACCGGCTCTAGAACATCTTCACCAGATCGACGGTGATTCGGTTCAGCCAGGTCTTCAGATCGAGCCGCCGCTGGAGCATCACCGTTCCCTGCACGTAGATCTGCGGCAGGAGAGTCACCGCGACGCCGGCGCGGTGGCCGCGGTAGCGCGAGTGAAACCACCAATCGTCGGTGTTGTACGCGCCGGCGACGGCGTCCCTTTCGACGTACTGGAACATGTAGAACGCCCGCCAGGTGCCCGGCGTGCCGACCGAGCCCACGGCGACGGCCCCTTCGAAGGCGTCCCGGTTCGGTCTGTCCGCCTCGAAGTTGTGGACGCCGTCGAGTGAGACGGTGACCGGCAGGCGGAGCACGGGAAAACGCAGCCGCACGAGGAGATCGGCGAGTCGGAACCCGCTCTCCGGCCGCAGACCGCCGGAGTACGGCTGTGAAGTGTTCTGCCGAACGAGATGGGATTTCAGCTCGTCGAGGTCGAAGTCCCAGTAGGAAGCGGCGACTTCGATCGCCAGCCGGTTCACGTCGCCGCCGCGCCACACCGTCTGGCCGGCGAAGATCTTCGATTCGTCCCCCTCGCGTTGCGGGCTGTAGAAACCGGCGGCGGTCAGCGTCAGCGTCGAGGCGCCGGTCGGGACCTGGTGCGAAACGGCCGCTCCCGGCGTCTGGACGTCCCGGTCCCACAGCATCTCGCTCGAGACGAGCGGGATTCCGAACTGCCCCGCGAGAATCGTCCAGGCTCCCGGCCGTGCCTCGAGGTAGAAACGGTCGAGCGTGGCTCCGTCGGATCGGTAGTTGTCGAAGTTGCGCGCGTTTTCCTCGTTGTCGTCCGTCCCGAGATTTCCGATGGCGCGGACGGCGACTTTGAATCGATCCGAGGGCTGGAATCCGAGCTCCGGGCGCAGTTCGAAGCGGCCGCGCTCGATGTCGGGCCGGATGCGAAGCCGATAGATGGAGTCGTAGCGGAAAAGCGCCTCCCATCGAAACGTGAACTTCGGCTTTGCAGGAGGAGGCTCGAAGTATTCCGGCTCCTGCGCGATGGCACAGGTTGCGGAGAGCAGCCCGGTCGCGACCAGGAGGCCTCGCCTCACGCCTTTTGCCTCACGCCGGGCACGGCCCGTTACGCGACGGCCTCTCGCTTCGTGCTCGCCGCCTCGCGCCCGGCTGTCACGCGCGCCAGAGCCTCGTACAGCTCGCCCACGCTCTGGAAGCGTGCGGACGGGTCCTTCTCCATGCATTTCATGATGATGGCAGCAATCTTCGGGTCGATACGCGGGTTCTTCGACTGCGGAAGAGGAGGCGGGTCGTTGACGTGCCGGAGCACGACGGCGAGGGGGCTGTCTCCTTCGAACGGCAGAGAGCCGGTGAAGATCTCGTAGAGAACCACGCCCGTCGAGTAGATGTCCGAACGGAAATCGAGCGGAAGCCCGCGCGCCTGTTCCGGAGACATGTAGTCGGGCGTCCCGATGACCGTGCCGGTCGCCGTCATCCCGCGGTCCTCGGTCAGCCGCGCGATGCCGAAATCCATGATCTTCAGCCCGCCGGTCGGCTCGATGATGATGTTCTGCGGCTTCACGTCGCGATGGATGACGCCGACCTCGTGCGCCGCGGCAAGCCCCGCGCAGACCTGCTTGGAGATCCGCAGGCCGACCGGAGTCGGGAGGATCTCTCCCGACTCGAGCAGGTGCTTCAACGTGAGCCCTTTTACGAACTCCATCGAAAGGTACTTCAGGCCGTTCGACTCGCCGAGGTCGTGGGTGCGGAGCACGTTGGGATGCGTGATCCGGCGCGCGAGCCGGATCTCCTGCTTGAACCGATCGAGAAGCGATGGGTCCGCGGAGAGCGCCTCGCTGCGCAAGGTCTTGATCGCGACGAGGTCATCGAGCTCGCGGTCGAGCGCTTTGTACACGATCCCCATGCCGCCCTTGCCGAGCACGGACTGGATCTCGTAGCGCCCCGCGAAGAGCGTCCCGACCTGCGGCTCGTTGTGAGAGACGCCGGGCATTCCCCCGGCCGGCGTGCGGGTCGCGAGCACCGTTTCCTCGCCCCCCAGGGACATCGTGAGCGAGGCAACGTACTTCTCGAGCGCCGCCTTTTCCTTGAGCTCCTCGAGCATCGCGCGAAAGGAGCGGGCGAGAATACCGATCTCGTCGTTCGACTCGACCGGCAGGTCGGCCTCGAGGTCCCCGACGCGGACCGCCTCGGTTGCGCGGACCAGCCGGTCCACGGGTCCCGTGATTCGCCGCGCGAGAACGAACGAGAGCACGAACGCGATCACGAGGGCCGCCAGGCCGACCAGGATCTGGATGTTCTGGATCCGCTGGAAGGCCGCGAGCTCGCGGTCGCGGCTTCGGAGCGGAACCGCGGCGCCGACGAGCTGGTCGGTCGAGGAACGGATCGGAAGGAAGTAGCCGAGGTACGTGTCTCCCGAGACGTCGAGCTGGAGCGGCCCGATCGTCTTACCCTCGCGCAGCACTGCCGTCACGAGGCGTGGAGTCGCGAGGATTGCGGACAGCACGGCGGAGCTCGTGTCGTGCATGGTCGAGGCCGCGACGACAGGCTTCGCCGGCTCGTCCAGACGCGCCGCGTCCGCGAGAAACACGACCTCCGCGTTGACCAGCGACCTCAAGCTCGACGCGACGTCGTCGTTGATCTGGAAGCCGGCGGCGATCGCACCGACGGTCTGGCTGCCACCGCGGAGGACCGGCGCCGCAACCACGTGGTAGAGCCTGCGGTCGGAGAGCCAGATCCCTTCGGCGTCCCCTTCTCCATCGAGCGCGGCGGCGATCGTGGGTACGGATCGCATGTCCCGGGAGTAAGGGAGCGGCTTGTCCGTGCGAGCGAAGGCGGTGCCCTTCGCGTTGACCGCGATCAGGAAGTCCGCGCGCGTGCTCGAGGCCTGCTCGCGCTTCAAGGTGTCGTACGCGGTCGCGGGATCGGGCTCGGCGATGAGCGAGATGGTACCGGCGTTGTTCACGACGACGGCGAGCGCGCGGTGCAGCTCTTCGTAGCGGTTGCGCTGGAAGGACTCCCACGCCGGACCCGCCTTCTTCAGGTCGTCGGCGATCTTCGCGTCGGCGATCGTGCGGGAGCGCGCGGCAGAGATTGCGATCGCCCCGCCGACCGCGATCAGGATCAGGAGGGCCGCGGCGAAGAAAATCTTGAGTGAGAGCGAGAAACGCGGCGGTTCGGGGGCGGGAAGTTTCAGCCCGCCGCCGGCCGGAGGAGGGCTCGTGGGCCGCGGGGTCGCTCTTTCAGTAGCGCTCATCGTCCGATCCCGACTGCGGCGGATAGTCCTTGCCGTACTTGTTCTTGTGCGGGACGGGGCGGTAAGCGGTGGTGTCGATCGAGACGGTGAGCGGTGCATCTGCCGAGGCCGGGACGGCGAACGGGACGCTCGTTTCGGACCCTTCCTCGTGCCACGCCTTCAACGTCCAGGAGCCGGCCGGCACGCCCTCGAAGCGGAACGCGCCGTCTTTGTCGGTGATCGCGGCGAAATCGGAGTCCACGACCATGAGGAAGCCGACCATCTGCGGGTGGATGTTGCAGTAGACCTGGACGAGGCCGGGCTCGGCGAACGAGCGGCTCTTCGAGGCACCGCTGCGATAGAGGCCGAGGTCGAACCGGTTCGGGCCCGAGACCGAAAAGACATTGTGGTAGACGGCATCGTTGTTCGGAAACTCGACGGTGCCCTGCCGCGGGACGACGAGGATGCGCGGACTGAATCGCTTCGACTCCTGAGTCATCCGGAGGACTGCGCCCGCCCCACCGCCGCCCCGCGGTCCCTCGATCCAGACGACCGCGTTCGACGCGTCCGGCCGCGGAGAGCCTCCTTTCAGGAGCAAGACACGGCCGGAGACGGAAGTCGGGGAAGCCGCCGCTCGCGGGCCGACGGCGGCCGGCAGGAGGGCCAAAACGAGCGCTCCCGCGACGAAAAACCGCATCGCCATGAGAATAGCAGGGGTCAGGTTGAGGGTCAGGTCTCCACTTGCCACATTTGACGCCATCACGGACCGTGACCTCCGCGTCGGCGCTAAGATCCACGCGCCGGGAGGTCGCAATGAAAGCGGATCGCGTCGAGATCTTCGGAAAGGACACCTGACCCTACACGACTGCGGCCCGTGAGGACTACGCGCGTCGGAAGATCCCGGTCACCTACATCGACGTCAAGCGAGACGCGAAGGAGCTCGAGCGGATGATCCGCGTCTCCGGCGACCGCCGCGTGCCCGTGATCGTCGAGAGGGGTCAAGTCACGATCGGCTTCGGAGGGACGTGAGGCGTGTGACCCGCGTCCCGGTGGGACGCTTTTTTCTTCCCTGTCATCCGGAGGAGCGAAGCGACGAGGGACCTACCCTTGAGAGGGGAGAGATCCTTCGCTTCGCTCAGGATGACAAAGTCCTACATATAATCCCCGCCAACCGATGACCGCCCCGTCTTAACGAGGAGGGTCCGCATGGCGAGCGTTCCCGAGAGACCCGGCGCGGAGTTTCAGCCGTACGTTCCTTCCGGGCAGTCGCCTCCCGAGTTCACACCCAAAGCGATCCTCCTCGGCGTCTTCTTCGGGATCCTGTTCGGCGCAGCGACGGTTTATCTCGCGCTGCGCGCCGGCCTCACGGTCTCTGCCTCGATTCCCATCGCGGTGCTCGCAATCGCGGTCTTCAAGAGGTGGGGCAAGTCCACGATCCTCGAGAACAACATCGTGCAGACGATCGGTTCCGCGGGCGAGTCGATCGCCGCCGGGACCGTCTTCACGGTGCCGGCACTGCTGTTCCTCGCCGGGGGCGAAAACTTCTTCCGGTACTTCCAGATCACGATCCTCGCGATCTGCGGCGGCGTGCTCGGGGTCCTGTTCATGATCCCGCTCCGGCGCGCCCTGATCGTCAAGGAACACGGCACCCTTCGCTATCCCGAGGGCACCGCGTGCGCGGACGTCCTGATCGCCGGAGAGCGCGGCGGAAACCTCGCGAAGATGGTGTTCGCGGGCTTCTGGGTTGCGCTCTTCTACAAGTTTCTGTACGGCGTGCTCGGCCTCTGGCACGAGACCGCGACCTTCTTCCGGACCGAGAAGGACAATCCGACCTATCCGAGCGCGACGTTGAACGTCGACGTCACGCCCGAGTATCTGGGCGTCGGCTACATCATCGGCCCGCGGATCGCCGGGGAGCTCTTCTCCGGCGGCTTGCTCGCCTGGATGGCGTTGATCCCCTTGATCGCGATCTTCGTGCCGGAGAGCCGGGTCGTCGCCGACCTCGAAGCGGCCGGCTTCAGCGAGGCGTGGCGCGCCAACAACAGCTACGCGAACTGGATCTACCGCGCCTACATCCGCTACATCGGCGCCGGAGCAGTCGCGTGCGCCGGCGTCCTGACGCTGATCAAGACGCTCCCGACGATCGTCTCGGCGTTTCGCGGGTCCATGAAGAGCCTGGGCGAGCGGCGCGGCCGCGCCACGACGGCGCGCACGGAGCAGGATCTCGGTATGGGAGTCGTCATCGCCGGCTCGCTTGCCCTCGTTCTCATCCTCGCAATCCTGCCCGGCTTCCCGCACGGACCGTTCCCCGGATCTCTCCTGATGTCGCTCCTGATCGTCATCTTCGGGTTCTTCTTCGTGACGGTCTCGTCGCGGATCGTCGGCATCATCGGGAGCTCCTCGAACCCGATCTCGGGAATGACCATCGCGACGCTCATGGCGACCTGCGTCATCTTCGTTGCGATCGGCTGGAAGGGAGACATCTACCAGGCCGTGGCGCTCTCGGTCGGAGCGATCGTGTGCATCGCGGCGGCCAACGGCGGCGCGACCTCGCAGGACCTGAAGACGGGGTACCTGGTCGGCGCGACGCCGCGCTCGCAGCAGATTGGTCTCGTCATCGGTGTCGTCACCTCCGCGTTCGTCATTGCGATCACGCTCTTCGTCCTGGACCAGACCTACAAGGGTCCGACCGAGCTGCACGGGATCGGAGGTCCGAGGCTCCCCGCGCCGCAGGCGACGCTCATGGGCGTGATGATCAAGGGGCTGCTGGCCCAGAACCTGCCGTGGGCGCCGGTGCTCGTCGGCGTCTTTCTCGCGCTGATGGCGCAGCTCGCAGGGGCGCACGCTCTCTCCTGGGCGGTCGGCGCTTACCTGCCGGTCTCGACCACCGCGCCCATCTGGGTCGGCGGCATGATGAAGGCGCTCGTGGACGCCTGGCGCCGCAAGAAGGAAGGCGCCGCCACGGAAGAGTCCGAATTGTCGTCGGGAATGCTCTATTCGACCGGACTCGTCGCAGGCGGCTCGATCGGCGGCGTTCTGATCGCGTTCCTGGCGTTCTTCGGCGACCGGGTGCTCCACATGGAGTCGCCGACGCTGCTCGAAGAGCTCGACCTGGGCACGAAGATCTATCCCGGGATCCGCGACGGCGCGATCAGCGGTAACGTGGTCTGCGCGGTCGTGTTCGCCGCGCTGTGCTTCATGCTCGTCCGCAACGCCCGAAAGGCGCTGGAGACTTAACGGGTCAGACACGCATTTTGGCGTTATTGGGCCCAAATGACCAAAGTGCGCGCCTTACCCCAAGGGTCTTGTCACCGCTTTTCGACTGACGTTCTCACCCCCCGCGGTTAGCTTCTCCGCGGGAGAAGCGCCGCGTGTCGATCGTCCTCGAACAGGTGACCAAGCGCTACGGCGAGCGGCCGGTCGTGAGTGATCTGTCGCTGTCCGTCGCGACCGGAGAGCTCTTCGTCCTCCTGGGGCCGAGCGGCAGCGGCAAGAGCACGGTGCTGCGCATGATCGCGGGACTCGCCGAGGCCGACGCCGGGCGGGTTCTGCTCCATGGGCGCGACGTCACCCGAACGCCGCCTCGCGCGCGGGGCACGGGTTTCGTCTTCCAGCACTACGCGCTCTTCCGTCACATGACCATTGCCGAGAACATCGAGTTCGCCCTCCGCGTGCGCGGCATATCCGCCCGCGAGCGCGCGCGCCGGCGCGACGAGCTGCTCGAGTTGGTCGAGCTGTCGGGCTTCGGGGGCCGCCGGCCGCGTCAGCTTTCGGGCGGGCAGCAGCAGCGCGTGGCTCTGGCGCGTGCTCTTGCGCACGAGCCGGAGGTGCTCCTCCTGGACGAGCCTTTCGGGGCGCTCGATGCCCGCATCCGAGGTGAGTTGCGGCGGACGCTGCGCCGAATTCAACACGAGCTCGGGGTCACCGCCATCTTCGTCACGCACGACCAGGAGGAAGCCTTCGAGCTCGGGGACCGGCTTGCAGTCTTGAACGACGGCCGCCTGCTCGAGGTCGGGCCGCCGGACGAGCTGTATCTCCGGCCGGCGTCCGAGTTCGTGGCCACGTTCCTCGGCGCCGCCAATCTTCTCGTGGGCGAAGCCACGGGGAGCGGTGTGCGCGTCGGCACGCTCGAGATACCGCTGGCGACCGAGTCTCCACCGGACGCGGGCCGCCGGCGAGTACAGGTGCTGTTCCGTCCCGAGGACGTGGCGCTCGAAGAGAACCGCGACGCCCTGACGGGGCCGATCCTCGGAGAGGGTGTCGTCGAACAGACGAGCTTCGCCGGCGCGCAGGAACGTCTGCTTCTTCGGTTACCGGCGATGCCGAGCGTGCGCACCATCGCTCCCCCCGTGGCCTTTGGCAGCGACCACTTCCTGGTGGAGGCCAGCCGGACGCCGCATTCGGCTCGCCGCATGCCGCTCGCTCCCGGCGATCGCGTCTGGGTGGGCGTTCGCCGAATCCACGCCCTCATCCACCCCGGCCTCCACTTCCTGCTGCTGTCGAGCGGCTCTCGAGAGGATCGCGCCGCGGTCGTGCTCGGCGCGGAGATTGCGCGGCAAGCCCAGGCGCGGGTGAGCCTGGTTGCCCAGGGCGAAGAGAACGGCGAGCCGCTCAGAGAGCTCCTGCGCAAGAGCATCGAACAGCTCGGCACGGGGGTCACGATCCACGAGGCGCGGGCGGCGGCCGGATCCCGGACCGAGATGGCGGCCGAGGAGGCGGTGCGTCTGCCCTATGACCTCGTGGTTCTGGGCTGGGAGCCGCGGGAGGGCCGCGAGGTCGCGGGCGCTCTCCTCGGGGCCGGTGCCGAGCACTTGCTGCTCGTGCCCGGACCGACGTCGGTGCCGTCGCGCGTGCTCGTCTGTGTGGCGGTCGGCGAGCCGGGCAAGCGCGACGTGGCCTTTGCCGCCCGCCTGGTGCGTCACCTCGGCGCGGAGGTGACGGTGATGACCGTGCTCGACCCGGACAGCGACACCGCCGCGGCGCGCGAGGCGGCTCGGCGCTTTCTCGAGGGGGGCGTACGAACACTCACGCGCCTGGGAGTGCATGCCGTCGCGCGCGTTCGCACGGGTGAGCCCGAGGGCGAGATCCGGGCACAGCTCAGTGAAGGCGAGCACGACCTGCTCGTGATGGGCTCGCCGCTGCCCCGCCACGGCGACCGTCCGGAGATGCGCGGTTTGCTCCGCCGGCTGCTGGACGAGGGCCTCGACCGCCCGGTTCTCGTGGTGCGCTCGCCACGGGCGTCGGTATGAAGAACGACCCCGCCACGACGGCGGTCCGCGGCGAGCTTCCTGATCAGCTTCTGAAAGGAGCTACGACCATGAGACGAAACCGGTACGTCATCGCGCTCCTCCTGTCCATCGCCCTCGCGCCCCTGGCGGCGTCGGCGCGCGGCGAGGGGGTGAAGCTCTTGAACGTCTCCTACGATCCGACTCGCGAGTTCTACCAGGACTTCAACGCCGCCTTCGCGAAGCACTGGCAACAGAAGGCCGGTCAGAAGCTGATCGTCCAGCAGTCTCACGGCGGGTCGGGCAAGCAGGCGCGCTCGGTCATCGACGGTCTCGAGGCGGACGTCGTGACGCTGGCGCTCGCCTACGACATCGACGCGATCGCGAAGGCCGGTCTCCTGCCGGCCAACTGGCAGTCCCGGTTGCCCAACAACAGCTCGCCGTATACCTCGACCATCGTCTTTCTCGTGCGCAAGGGCAATCCGAAGAAGATCCTCGACTGGGGAGACCTGGCGAGACCGGGCGTCTCCGTCATCACCCCCAATCCCAAGACGTCGGGAGGCGCGCGCTGGAACTATCTCGCCGCGTGGGGCTGGGCGGTGCACCGGTACGGGAACGACGAAGCGAAGGCCCGGGACTTCGTCGCGCGTCTCTTCAAGAACGTCCCGATCCTGGACACCGGGGCTCGCGGATCGACGGTCACGTTCGTCGAGCGCGGCATCGGCGACGTGCTGCTCGCCTGGGAGAACGAGGCGCTGCTCGCGGTCAAGGAGATGGGCGCCGGAAAGTTCGAGATCGTGGCTCCGTCGGTGAGCATTCTCGCGGAGCCGCCGGTCGCGGTCGTCGATCGGGTGGCCGCCAAGCACAAGACGGCGACGGTCGCCCGGGCGTACCTCGAGTACCTCTACGCTCCCGAAGGACAGGAGATTGCCGCCCGCCACTACTACCGGCCGCGCCGGGAAGCGGTGGCCGCGAAGTACGCGAAGCAATTCCCGAAGGTCCAGCTGTTCACGATCGGCGAGGACTTCGGCGGCTGGGCAAAGGCTCAGGCCACTCACTTCGCCGACGGCGGCGTGTTCGACAAGATCTACGCTCCGGGCCGCTAGCAGGGGCTCGAGGAAGCAGCGGCCGTGGTGCTCAAGGGCTCTCGTTCGTGAAGCGAATGCCGCGGATCCGGGTGAGGACCGACGCGCGCGGTCGCGGAGTCCTCCCCGGCTTCGGCCTGGCGCTGGGCTTCACCATGCTCTACCTCGGGCTGGTGGTGCTCATCCCGCTCTCGACCGTGTTCCTGAAGAGCGCTGCGCTCTCGCCGGCTGAGATCTGGGCCAAGGTGACGGCTCCTCGCACCCTGGCCGCCTTCCGCTTGAGCTTCGGCGCGTCGCTCGCGGCGGCGGTGGTGAACACCGTCTTCGGAGTTCTCCTGGCCTGGGTGCTCGAACGCTACCGGTTTCCCGGCCGGCGGCTCGTGGATGGTCTGGTGGACCTGCCGTTCGCGCTGCCCACCGCCGTCGCCGGAATTGCGCTAGCGACGGTCTACTCCGGCAACGGATGGCTCGGAAGGTACCTCGAGCCCGCCGGGATCAAGGTCGCCTACACGCCGCTCGGCGTCGTGGTCGCGCTCACCTTCGTCGGTCTGCCGTTCGTGGTGCGCACGGTGCAGCCCGTGCTGCGCGATCTCGACCCCGAGATCGAGGAAGCGGCGGCGAGCCTCGGCGCGGGGCGGCCGACGATCATCGCGCGCGTGCTCTTTCCCGAGCTCGTTCCCGCGGCGCTCACCGGCTTCGTCCTCGCCTTCGCGCGCGCCCTCGGGGAGTACGGCTCGGTGATCTTCATCGCCGGCAACCTCCCCCTGAAGTCCGAGATCACCCCGCTTCTGATCATGATTCAGCTCGAGCAGTTCGACTACGCCGGCGCGACTGCGATCGCCGCGGTCTTCCTGCTCGCGTCTTTCGCGCTTCTGCTCACGATCAATCTCCTGACCGGGCGCCGCCGGCGGCCGGGCGCGTGACGAGCACCCGGAGGCCGACGTGAACGAGCCGCGCTGGGTCCGCTGGCTGGTCATCGCGGTCGCGATGGCTTTCCTCCTCCTTTTTCTCTTCGTACCGCTGGCGGTCGTGTTCTCGAAAGCCTTCGAGAAGGGGATGTCGGCGTGGGCGGCGGCGATCGCGGAGCCGGACGCCCGGGCCGCGGTGCGCCTGACGCTCATTGCCGCCGTCTGCGCGGTGCCGTTGAACGTCCTCTTCGGCCTCGCCGCGGCGTGGGCGGTGACCAAGTTCCGATTCGCCGGCAAGAACGTCCTCGTCACCCTGATCGACCTGCCGTTCAGCGTCTCTCCGGTCATCTCGGGCATGCTCTTCGTCCTGCTCTTCGGCGCGCACGGCTTCCTCGGGCCATGGCTCCAGGCGCACGACGTGAAGATCATCTTCGCCGTTCCGGGGATCATCCTCGCGACGATCTTCGTGACCGCTCCCCTGGTTGCGCGTGAGCTCATCCCGACCATGGAAGCGCAGGGGAGTGACGAGGAGGAAGCCGCGATCACTCTGGGGGCGAGTGGCTGGCAGACCTTCCTCCGGGTGAGCCTGCCGAAGATCCGTTGGGGCCTCGTTTACGGGATCGTCCTGTGTAATGCGCGGGCGATGGGGGAGTTCGGCGCGGTTTCCGTCGTCTCCGGTCACATCCGCGGACTGACGACGACGCTGCCGCTCCACGTCGAGATCCTCTACAACGAGTACCAGTTCTCGGCCGCCTTCGCCGTCGCCTCGCTCCTGACCTTCCTCGCGCTCGTCACACTGGGAATCCAGGCATGGGTCGAGTGGCGCGCCGAACGCTGAGACAGCACCGACGGAGGCTGCTAACGTAGCGGCGAGACATGCGTCGGATCGGGCTCGCGACCATCTTGACGGCCGGCAACGCGGCACTCGTCCTGGCGGCGCTTGCGTTACTTTTGCTCATCGCCTTCGCCGAGCTCCGCCGTCTCGCCGATCGCGAGGCCCTCGCGCGCACCGCACTGGCCGGCGCGGAGGCGAGGGCGGCAGTCGAAGGAGCGGCGGAGGCGACCCGCACGGCCGCGCGTCTGCTCGCCGAGCGCCCGACCTTGAAGCGCCTCGTGCTCGCCGGGGACCCGGCGAGCCTGGCGGACTTCCTCGAGCGATTTCGGCGTACGAGTGGCCTGGACGGTTGCTCCGTCGGGGTCGGCGGGATCGACGTCGTCGCGGGGCTCGCGCCACCCCGGCCGGATTCCGGCTCGCCGACCGACGCCGCCGACCTGCTCTCGCCCACCGACGGCGGCGAATGGCTCACGGCGACGCGCGTTCCGGTCGGTGACACCGGGGCCGTGGTCGCGACGGTGCGGCGCCTGGACGTCCGGTTTCTCGAAGGTGTCGGGCGGCGGCTCGGCTTCGACGTCGCGCTCCTGCCCCGTCGGGAGGCGGAATCCCGCGCAGCCGGGACGGCGGGAGCGCTGCTCCTCTCCGCATTTGCCGGCGAGAAGCCCTCCCCGGTGCGTCTCGCGGAGGGCCGATACCTTTCGCTTCAGCCCCTGCGCTCCGACACC
>DASWIB010000059.1:0-13400 GCA_036397915.1 Thermoanaerobaculia bacterium
TGGTGGTACTCTCCCACTATGGCGAAAAGGGCAAAAAGGCAGAGACCCCCGATGGAGGGATCTCCCGAAAGATCCGTGTTCGTAACCGTGGATGCCAAGGGCCGGGCGACCCTTCCGGAGGACGTCCGTCGCACGCTCGGCATTCGAGGAGGCGACGTCCTGCTTCTCGAGCGGACGCCGCACGGGACCTACGAGCTCGTCCCGGCGAGCCTGGTTCCGAAGGATCAGCTCTGGTTTTACCACCCCGAGATGCAGGCGCGGATCGCAAGGGCGGAGGCGAGCCTCGCAGAGGGACGTTCGACGACGACCCGGACTCTTCAGGAGGCGCAGGACTTTCTCGACAGCCTGAAACGCCCGATCAAGACGAAGCGATAGCCGGTCGGGTGGCTCGCAAGCAGACGTTTCTCGATGTCGAATGGTCCGATGACTGGAGAGAGAGTTACGCGAGGCTTCCGGCCGACCGCCGGGCCTCCTGCGATCGTGCCGCAATGGAGCTGATCAAAGGGCAGTATTCGCCCGGTCTGCGCGTCAAGCCGATTCTCCCGGACAAGTACTTTCTGGAAGCTCGCATAGCCGCCGGAGAACGAATCATCTTCCGCGTGAGGGGCGAAAGGATTGTGTTCGTCGACGTCGTCGCCCACGACGAGATCGGACGTTACGGAAGGGGACCGCGGACGACGGGCTGATGTCCGTCCGCGTCGCGCCGCGTTAGAATCGGGAAGGATGCCCGCCGACTTCGTCCACCTCCACCTTCACACTCAGTATTCTCTTCTCGACGGCGCCAATCGGCTGGGGGAGCTCTGTCGGAGGATCCGGGAGCTCGAGATGCCCGCGGTCGCCGTGACCGACCACGGCAACATGTTCGGGGCCTTCGCCTTCTACCATGAGGCGCTGAAGCACGGCATTCGCCCCATTCTCGGGATCGAGGCCTACATCGCGCCCGGAGACCGCGCGGACAGACAGGCGCAGGCAGCCGCCGAGTCGGGCGAGGGCTACTCCTACCACCTGACGATCCTCGCCGCGACGCAGACCGGGTACCGCAACCTGGTCAAGCTCGTTTCCGAGGCCTATTTGACGGGCTTCTACCATCGGCCCCGCATGGACAAGGCGCTCCTGCGCGACAACGCGGAGGGGTTGATCGCGCTGTCGGGCTGCCTGAAAGGTGAGGTTGCGGGCGCACTCTCCCGCGGCAATTTCGAGGCGGCGCGGCGCGCGGTGCTCGAGTACCAGGACATCTTCGGCAAGGAGAACCTCTTCATCGAGCTGATGGACCACGGGCTGCCGAAGCAGACGGAGATCCTCCCCGGTCTGCTGCGTCTCTCCGCGGAGACGGGCGCTCCCGTCGTTGCGACCAACGACAGCCACTATCTGCACCAGGAAGACGCCTTCGCGCACGAGGTTCTGCTCTGCATCGGGATGGGGAAGACGCTCGAGGACGAGCGCCGGATGCGCTTCTACAACGACCAGTTCTACGTGAAGAGCAGCGAGGAGATGCGCGAACGCTTTCGCCCGTGGTCGGAGGAGTCGCTGACGAATACGGTCGCGCTGGCCGAGCGCTGCGCGGTGACGTTCGACACCGAAGGGCTGCATTTGCCGACCTTCCCGGCTCCGGAGGGGAAGACGCCGGCCGAGCACTTCTCGGAGCTCGCGCGGGAGGGCCTCGAGCGCCGACTCGCCGAGCTCGAGCCCTTCTTCCGCGCCGGCCGCATCCCGAACCCGCCGGAGAAATACCGCGAGCGGCTCGAGTACGAGATCGGCGTCATCGAGAAGATGGGGTTCCCCTCTTACTTCCTGATCGTCTCCGACTTCATCCAGCGCGCGCGCGAGACCGGCATCTCGGTCGGGCCCGGCCGCGGGAGTGCCGCCGGCTCGATCGTCGCCTGGGCGCTCCGCATCACCGAGATCGATCCGCTTCGCTACGACCTTCTGTTCGAGCGTTTCCTGAACCCGGAGCGGATCTCGATGCCCGACATCGACATCGACTTCTGCCAGGCGCGCCGCGGCGAGGTCATCGAGTACGTCACGAAGAAGTACGGGCGCGAGAACGTCGCCCAGATCGTGACGTTCTCGCAGCTGAAGCCGAAGCTCGCCGTGCGCGACGTCGCGCGCGTGCTCTCGTTGCCCGTGGCTCTCGGCGACCGGATCGCCAAGCTGATCCCGGACGGCGCGGACGTGACGTTCGAGCGGGCGATCAAGGAGTCGCCGCTCCTGCGCGAGGCAATTGAATCGGATGAGTCCGTGAAAAGGATCGTCCAGATCGCCGAGCGGCTGGAAGGGTTGTCCCGGCACGCCGGGATGCACGCGGCGGGCGTCGTCATCGCGCCGCGTCCGATCACCGACTACCTGCCGCTCTACCGCACGAACACCGGCGACGTGACGACGCAGTTCGACATGAACGCGGTCGAGAAGATGGGGTTGCTCAAGATCGACTTTCTCGGCTTGATTACCCTCGACATCATGGACGCGACGGTCGCAGCCGTGCGAGACCGTACGGGCGATGTCGTCGACCTCGACCGGCTGCCTCTCGACGACGAGAGAACCTACGAGCTCTTCCGCTCCGGCAGGACCGCCTGCGTTTTCCAGTTCGACTCGTCGGGCATGCGCGACCTTCTCCGGCACGCCAAGCCGAGGGTGTTCACGGATCTCGCCGCCCTGAATGCGCTCTACCGTCCGGGGGCCCTCGACGCCGGGACGGTCGAGGAATACGTCCGCCGCCGCAATGGAACGAGCCGCGTCGCGTATCCGCTGCCCGAGATCGGGGACATTCTGGAGGAGACCCTCGGAATCCTCGTCTATCAGGAGCAGGTAATGCGCATCGCCTCGCGCGTGGCAGGGTACTCGCTCGCCGAAGCGGATCTGCTTCGCAAGGCGATCGGCAAGAAGAAGCGCGAGATCATGGTTGCGGAGGGGGAGAAGTTCGTCGCCCGCGCCATCGAGCACGGGACTCCGAAGAAGCAGGCCCGACAGCTCTGGGCGCTGATCGAGCCGTTCGCCCGCTACGGGTTCAACAAGTCGCACGCGGTCGCTTACGCGCTCGTGGCCTACAAGACGGCGTACTTGAAGGCGCACTACCCGGTCGACTTTCTGGCCGCCGCGCTCTCCGCCGAGATCGGGTCGACGGACGGGATCGTCAAGATCATCGGCGACTGCGCGGAAACGGGGATCCCGGTCCTGCCTCCGGACATCAACGAGTCGCAGAAGAACTTCGCGGCGGTGGGGTCCGCGATCCGTTTCGGCCTCGCGGCGATCAAGGGCGTCGGCGACCAGGCGGCGGAGTCGATCCTCGAGGAGCGCCGCAAGCAGCCGTTCGTCTCGTTCACGGACCTCGCGCACCGGCTCGACTCGCGCCTCGTCAACAAGAGAACGCTCGAGGCCCTGATCTGCGCCGGCGCGCTCGACTCGCTCAAGAAGAACCGGGCGACGCTCGCAGCGGCCTCGGAGAGGGTCGTCGCCCAGGCGGCGCGCCGCCGCGAGGAGGCGGAGCTCGGGCAGTCGAACCTCTTCGGAGGGGCCTCGGATGGCGAGCCGCTCGAGGACGCCTTCCCGGAGGAGCCGGAATGGTCGCTCGAGGAGAGGCTGCGCCGCGAGAAGGAAGTCCTCGGCTTCTATGTCACCGGTCACCCGCTCACGAACTACGCCGAGGACATCGAGCGGTTCGCAGACGCGCGTGTGGAGAACCTGACGTCCCGAGTGGATCAGACCGTGCGGGTCGCCGGCGTTCTCGTGAACGTCAAGAAACAGAAGATCAAGAAGGGTGTGAACGAAGGCAAAACCATGCTCAAGGCGACGCTCGAGGACACGACCGGCGGCGCCCCCGTCTGTGTCTTCGCGAGCCTGTACGAGAAGATCGCACCGTGGATCCGCGCCGACCTTCCGGTTCTCATGACCGCGATCGTCCGCGAGGCAGGCGGTTCGATCGAGCTCACCGCTCAGGACGTGACGCTGCTCGAAGGGATCCGCGAGCGGCTCGCGCGCGAGATGGAGATTCGCATCGACCTGACGCTGGCGGACGAGACGCTGATGGGGCGGTTGAAGGAGCTGCTGAAGCTCCACTCCGGGACGACCCCGCTGGCGCTTCGCCTCGTCCGCCCGGGAGACTTCGACGTGAAGCTGAAGGCTGCCGACTCGATCCGTGTCACGCCGTCGCCGCGCCTGACGGGTGAGGTGCGCGCGCTGACGGGCGAGGACTCGGTCCTGTTCCACTTCTGACTCGGGTGCCCCGTCGGCGTTCGAACCCCGTCTCGCTGCCGCGTCCACTCGCGCGGCGGGTGGCAGAAGCGCGCGCCCTGGCGCGGGAGCGAGGCATTGCGCTCTATCTCGTCGGCGGCGCCGTGCGGGATCTGCTCCTCGGGCGTTCCTCGGCCGACGTGGACCTCGTCGTGGAGACGGATGCGGCTGGCTTCGCCGGCGAGCTCGCGCGGCGGCTCGGGGGGACTCTGAAGCTCCACGGGAAGTTCGGCACCGCCGTGCTCGAGACGCCCGACGGCGGGAAGCTCGATGTGGCGACGGCGCGCGCGGAGGACTACGATCGGCCGGGAGCACTGCCGCGAGTCCGACCCGGCGCGATCGAAGACGATCTTGCCCGCCGCGACTTCACGGTCAACGCGATGGCGCTCGAGATCGCTCGCGCGAAGACGCCGCGCTTCCTCGATCCGTTCGACGGCGCCGCCGACCTCCGCCGCCGGTTGATCCGCATGCTTCACCCCCGATCCCCGGTCGACGACCCCACCCGGGCGATTCGGGCGGTCCGCTACGCGAACCGCCTGGAGTTTCGGATCGAGAGTCGGACGCGGGGCTGGATCCGCGCCGCAGTGCGCGAGGGCGTCCTCGACGGGGTCTCGGGCGACCGCCTGCGCCGGGAGATCGCGCTCCTCTTCTCCGAGAGGAATCCGGCCGATGCGGCTCGCGCGATGGACGCGCTCGGACTGGCGGCCGCGGTCCACCCGGGCCTCCGTTTCGACGCCCGAGCGGCAAGGCGGCTTCGTGCGGCGGAACGGACGGCGGAAAAGGAGGGTTCTCGGGCGACCTGGCTCGTGTACCTTCTCGCCTGGATGGGCGAGACGAGCGAGGCGGCGGCCGACGCGGTTGCGGGGCGCCTCAGTCTCCCCGGCCGGCCGGCACGGATCGTTCGCGCCTGGCCTCGGACGGAGAGGGCGCTCTCCGCCGCGGACCGCGAGAGCCCTTCGAAGCTCGGCGCGAAGCTCGAAGGGCTTTCCGACGACGAGGTGATCGCGGCCGCCGCGATGCTCCCGCCGCCGGCACGTCGAAGGCTTCTCGCGGCGCGCCGCGCTCTCCCCGACCTGCAGTTGCGAATTCGAGGGAAAGATCTCGTCGCCGCCGGCGTGCCGCCGGGGCCGGCGATCGGCCGCGCCCTCTCGGCGACGCTCACGGCCCGGCGGGACGGAGCGATCCGGCCCGAAGAGGAACTCGCGTTCGCGCTCGAGGCGGCCCGGTCGTGATCCTCTCCGCGATGCTCGCAATTGCCGCTCTTTTCCCGGGCGAGATTCGAAGAGCCGATCCGGCGGCGGCGGCGAAGCCGACCTTCTGCATCGAATGGGTGCGGCAGTCCCGGGAAGGCTACGAGAGGGTCACGCTCTTCAACGATCGGACGGTCGTCTGGAAGACCGTCGGGAGAGGAGAAGAGGAGGTCCGTCGCAAGACCCTCGCGGCCGACGAGCTCGAGTTCTACTGCTCTTACTTCACGCGTCGAGAGGTCTGGGAGCTCCCCGAGGATCTCCGCACCGGGCTCACCGGGGACTTCGCGGGTCAATCCTCCGTCACCGCCGCACGAAAAGATGGTCTGGTCAAGCGCGTTCGCTTCGACGACCTCTCGGCGCTCACGGCAGACGCCGCGGCGCTCCGCGCGGCGCTCGAAGGACTGAAGAGCATCATCACCAACCCGCTCGCCCCGGCATCCCGATTCACGGCGGACGCCCTGCCACCCGGCACGGTCCTGAAGCGCTTCGACGGCGGAATTTTCCGCGTGGTCCGCGTCGAGAAGGAGAAGGGCTTCGTCGAGATCGCCGGGGTGAACGAGCCATACTCGCAGTTCGTGAAGTTGGAGGAGCTGCGGTTCCAGTTCTCGCCGCCGGAATGAAAAGAGAGGTCTCCGCGACCAGCTCTCGCCGCTCAGCCGGGAGCCGGCCGAGGATTCTGGCCGGGCGATGGAAGGGGCGCTCTCTTCAGGTTCCGCGCGACGCCCGCCCCACGTCGGGCCGCGCTCGTGAGGCCCTCTTCGACGTCCTGCAGGACTCGATTCCCGAAAGCCGCGTCCTCGATCTCTTTGCGGGCAGCGGCGCGGTCGGCCTGGAAGCGCTTTCCCGCGGAGCGTCCGCGACCGTGTTCGTCGAGAAAGACAGCCGCGCGCTCGAGAGGAACCTCGCGACGCTCGGCGCACATCGGGGAGAGTTCGAAGTCGTGCGCGAGGACGTGCGCGCGGCCGCTGGGGCACTCGCCCGGCGCGGTGACCGGTTCGATCTGGTCTTCGCGGACCCGCCTTACGCCCTCAAGACCGCGCTCGTCCGCCCGATTGCGTCGCTCCTCGCACCCGGCGGGAGGTTCGTCGTGCAGACCGATTCCGAGGCTGCACCTCCAGAGCTCCCCGGGCTCGCTCTCGAGAAACGTCGCGCATACGGGCGCAACGTCTTCTGGTTCTTCGAGCGGGCGAGGCTCGAGCCGTTGCCACCCTCCCGACCGGGATGGTAGTCTGCGCCGTTTAATATTTTAGGGTCAGGTCTCCACTTGCCACTTTGGGGGTCAGGTCTCCACTTGCCACATCGCTGTGCGAAGTGGCAAGACCATCGCGGCGAAGTGAGGGTTCCCGGTGATTCGTGAAGACCTGACCCCAGGGAGTGAGCTGATGCTTCACAACGGCAGGCACTTTTTTACGTCGGAGTCCGTCACCGAGGGACACCCCGACAAGATCGCCGACCAGATCTCCGACGCGGTGCTCGACGCCGTGCTGCGAGACGACCCATTGGGTCGAGTGGCCTGCGAGACGCTGGTGACGACCGGCCTCGCTTTCATCGCCGGTGAGATCTCGACGAAGACTTATGTTGATCTCCCTTCGATCGTCCGTCAGACGATCAAGGAGATCGGCTACACGCGCGCCAAGTTCGGCTTCGACTACGAGACCTGCGCCGTCATCTCGTCGATCGATCCGCAGTCTCCCGACATCGCGCAGGGCGTCGACACCGGCGGCGCTGGCGATCAGGGGATGATGTTCGGCTTCGCCGTCCGCGAGACCGACGAGTACATGCCGCTCCCGCTCACTCTCGCTCACGGCCTCGTCCGGCGCCTCTCGGAAGCGCGGCGCAAAGGGGAGCTCGACTTCCTCCGGCCGGACGGCAAGTCCCAGGTGACCGTCGAGTACGTCGGCCGCCGGCCGGTGCGCGTCGAGACGGTCGTCGTCTCCACTCAGCACGCGGAGGCGATCAAGCACCACGACCTGAAGGAAGCGGTCATCGAGGAGATCATTCGCGCCGTCATTCCGCCCGAGCTCATCACCCGCGAAACGAACTTCCACGTGAACCCGACCGGCCGGTTCGTCATCGGCGGGCCGCAGGG
The DNA here is from genome assembly GCA_036397915.1 of Thermoanaerobaculia bacterium. GTDB lineage: Bacteria > Acidobacteriota > Thermoanaerobaculia > UBA5066 > Gp7-AA6 > Gp7-AA6. Next base: position 7,567 of record DASWIB010000059.1, read on the forward strand.
GGACACGGGCCTGACGGGACGCAAGATCATCGTGGACACGTACGGCGGAAGCGCGCCGCACGGCGGCGGCTCGTTCTCGGGCAAAGACCCCACGAAGGTGGACCGGTCGGCGGCCTACATGGCCCGTTACATCGCCAAGAACGTCGTCGCGGCGGGGCTCGCGGAGCGCGTGCTCCTGCAGCTCGCCTATGCGATCGGCGTCGCCGACCCCGTCTCCGTGCACGTCGAGACGTACGGCACCGGTAAACTTCCCGAAGAGAAGATCGTCGAGCTCGTGCGAGAGCACTTCCCGCTCACGCCCCGCGGGATCATCGAGACACTCGACCTCCGTCGCCCGATCTACAAGGCCACAGCGGCCTTCGGCCACTTCGGACGCCCCGAGTTCTCGTGGGAGCGGGTGGACCGCGCGGCCGAGCTCGCGAGCGCCGCCGGGGTGGGCGCGGAGTCCGCGGCCGCACAGGCGGGCCGATGACTCCGGCCGTCGCCGCCCGGACCCGCCACGACGTCCGGGACCTCGCGCTCGCTCCCGCCGGGAAGCTCCGAACCGAATGGGCGGACGCGAGCATGCCCGTGCTTCGGCAGATCCGCGAACGGTTCGAAAAGGAGAAGCCGCTCGCCGGAATCCGGCTCTCGGCGTGCCTCCACGTCACGACCGAGACCGCGAACCTGGCACGGACCCTCGTCGCCGGCGGCGCCGACCTGCTCCTCTGCGCTTCCAACCCGCTCTCGACCCAGGACGACGCGGCCGCCTCGCTCGTCGCGGACCACGGGATCGCCGTCTACGCGATCAAGGGAGAGGACCACTCGACCTATTACGATCACATCCGGGCCGCCCTCGCCCACCGGCCGAACCTGACGATGGATGACGGCGCGGACCTCGTCTCGTCGCTTCTCTTTCTGGCGCTCGGAAAGGACGCCGACGTCGATCCCGTCATCCGTCGTTGGGCCGCGGGACTGCCGCCGGCCGAGAGGTCGTCGCTTCTCTCCGGGATCATCGGCGGCACCGAGGAGACGACGACCGGCGTCGTCCGGCTGCGAGCGATGGAGCAGTCGGGCGTTCTGAAGTTCCCGGTCGTCGCGGTCAACGAGGCGAGGACCAAGCATCTCTTCGACAATCGCTACGGCACCGGGCAGTCCACGATGGACGGCGTCATCCGCGCGACCAACGTGCTCGTCGCGGGCCTGAACGTCGTCGTGGCCGGATACGGCTGGTGCGGGCGCGGCGTCGCGATGCGCGCGCGGGGTCTCGGCGCTCAGGTGATCGTCACCGAGATCGATCCGACCAAGGCGATCGAAGCCGCGCTCGACGGGTATCGGGTGATGCCGATGGAGGAGGCGGCGCCGATCGGCGACCTGTTCATCACGGTCACGGGAAACAAGTCCGTCCTGCGCGACGAGCACTTCCGGGTGATGAAGGACGGGGCCCTCGTCTGCAACTCCGGCCACTTCAACGTCGAGATCGAGATCCCGGCTCTCGAGGCTCTGTCACAGTCCCGACGGCGCATCCGTGACTTCGTCGAGGAGTTCCGGCTTGCCGATGGGCGGCGGATCCACCTGCTCGCGGACGGACGCCTGATCAACCTTTCGGCGGCGGAGGGACACCCCGCGTCGGTCATGGACATGTCCTTCGCCAACCAGGCGCTCGCGGCCGAGTTCATGGTCAAGAACAACGCGAAGCTCGAGCGGAAGGTGTACCCCGTCCCCGAGGAGATCGATCGAGAAATCGCGCGCTTGAAACTGGCGTCCATGGGAGTCCGGATCGACACGCCCACTCCCGAGCAGCGGCGTTACATGACCTCGTGGGAAGAGGGGACGTAGCGCTCCGATCGGGAATCCGGTGCCCCTTGCTATAGTTACGTGAATCGAAGGCGGTGGAGTCCGCCACAAACGCCGTCCGCCGGGCGGCCAATGACTCCTACGGCAACCGTCGTAGGAGTTTTCATTTATGTATCCAAATCTCCCGACCCGATCGAGCCCGCCAGCGTCCTGAGGCCATGACTGATCGTGTGGCTGGCGGCGCCCGGCGGAGAGATCTCGAGGAGAGCGCGGATCCTCTCGCCCGCCTTCGGGGTCTCTCCTTGCTCGCCGCGGAAGCCGGCGCACTCGCGGTGGCCGCCGAGGCAAGCCTCCTGGCCACCCGGACCGAGGAAGGTCTGTTCTATGTCGCCTGCATCGGCCAGTTCAAGCGCGGCAAATCGTCGCTGTTGAACGCGATTCTCGGGGAGGCCGTTCTCCCGGTCGGTGTCGTGCCGGTCACCTCGGTCGTCACCATCGTTCGACACGGCCTGAGGCGCTCGGCCCGTATCCGTCTCTCCTCCGGTGCGTGGGAAGACATCGATCCCCGGTCGCTCTCAGTTTTCGTTTCCGAGGAAGAGAACCCGAAGAACGAGAAAAGCGTCTTGCTGGCGGAAGTCTTTCTTTCGCACCCGCTCCTCTCGACCGGCCTCTGCCTGGTGGACACTCCCGGTCTCGGCTCGGTGTTCGAGGCGAACACCGCAGTGACGCGGTCCTTCATCCCCCACATCGACGCGGCGCTCGTAGTTCTCGGGGCGGACCCTCCGATTTCCGGCGAGGAGCGGGCTCTCGTCGAAACGGTCTCGACGACCGTCAGCCGTCTCCTCTTCGTGTTGAACAAGGCGGATCGGTTGACGGAGACCGAACGCCGGGAGGCGAGGCGTTTCACGGAGAAGGTGCTCGCGGAGACCTTGAGGAAGCCGATCGGGCCGATTCTGGAAGTCAGCGCGATCGAGTCTCTCGGCGCCGGGCACGCGACGCGGGAGCTCCCGACGCTGTACGAGAGCCTCGAGCGCCTCGCCCGGGAGGCCGGAGCCGACATCGTGCAGGAGGCTCAGCTCCGGGGGCTCGCCCGGCTCGGGGAGCGCGTCCTCGCCGATCTGGAAGAGCAGCGCCAGGCGCTCGTGCGCCCTCTCGAAGAGTCGGAACGAAGGATCGAGGACCTCCGGAAGTCCGTGACGCATGCGGAACAGGCGATGAGCGATCTGGCGCACCTCTTTGCCGCCGAGCAGGAGCGGCTTTCCAAGGCATTCTCAGAGAGGAAGGGAGAATTCCTCGCTCGTACGCACCCCGAGGCGCGAGGCGAGCTCGATGCTTTCCTCGCGGCGTCGGCGAGCCACGCGAGGGACGAGACGCTCTCCGCTGTCCGGCGCATCGCGCGAGAGGAGCTCGAGCGGTGGCTGCCCTCGGCCGAGTCGTTCGCCGAGGATGCCTACCGGGGCGCGACGGCGCGGTTCATCGCGCTCGCGAACGGCTTCCTTCGCAGTTTGCGCGACTCCGACGCCTACTTCTCGAGCAACCCGCCGCGGGGGCTCGAGCCCGAGGCCGGTTTTCGGGCGAAACGGCGGTTCTACTTCAACGACCTCTTCGAGCTCGCCCCGCCGGCCGGGGTGGGCCGGCTCGTCGATCTCGCGGCAGGCCGGAAACGCGGGGGGACCGGGGCAGCGGAGTACCTGAAGACGCTCCTCGAGCACAACGCCACGCGCATCGTGAACGATCTCGACGAGCGGGTGACGGAGAGCCGGCGGATCCTGGAGTCGGAGATTCGGGAGCGGCTTCGCGAAGGGCTGGAAACGGCGACCCGCGCGCTGACCCAGGCGCGCGAACGGCAGGCGGCCGGCCGCCCCGCCGTCGATTCGGCGCTCGGACGCATCGCAGCGCTTCGATCCCGGCTCGAAGCCCTCTGCGCCGATGCGACCGCTACTGCATGACGAAGGAAGAGACGGACTCGGTGACGCCCGAACCCCTCGGTCAGCGGACCTCGGAGCTCGCGATCAACGAGAACCACCAACGTGCGATCACGGCCGCCTTCAAATACATCGACGGCCTCCTGGTAGATGTCGAGACCACGGCCGTCAGCGCGAGCTCTCCTTTCTCCCGCTTCTATCCCGATTTGAGCCCGGCGCAGCAGGGAGTGCTCGCCGACTACATCGCACGGATCCGAGGTCAGATGCTCGAGGTGCTCCGGCGGCTCGGGGTCGCCCCCGAGCCTCCACGCAACCCCGCGACGTGGTCGATTCAGACCGCGCTCTCCTTCGCGCGGGTCAGTATCCAGGAGATCTCTCCGCGCAAGCTGCTCGGGTACGGCCCTCTCGATGAGAAGACCGCCGCGGGCCTCGAGCGATTGGAAGCCGACCTGGACCGAACGCTTCGCCGGCTCCAGGCTCTTCTCGCTCAGAACCTCGGAAGGGATCTGGCGGCTCGACTCGATCGGCTCGAGAAAACGCCGGTCGACCTGACCCTTCTGCGCACCCTTCGGAGGATCATCGCCGACCGGGGACTCATCGAGTTCCAAGGGGCTCTGGAGGCCCTCGTCGAGCATCTCGAATCGAAGACCTTCGAGATCGCGTTCTTCGGGCGAGTCAACTCCGGCAAGTCCTCGCTCTTGAATACCGTGCTCGAGTTCGACGCCCTTCCGGTGGGCGTCACCCCGGTGACGGCGGTTCCCACCCGCGTGACGTGGGGTGAGCGACCGGTCGCGGAGATTCGCTTCGCCGATGCGCCGGAGGAGCAGATCTCACTCGATCGCCTCGCCGACTACGTCTCGGAGGGCGGGAATCCCGGGAACCGGAAGCACGTCGTTCGCGCGACCGTTCGAATTCCGTCCTCCCGACTTCGTTCGGACGTGGTGTTCGTGGACACCCCCGGCGTCGGCTCGCTCGCGACTTCGGGCGAGCGGGAGTCCTACGCCTACCTTCCCCGATGCGACCTCGGCGTCTTGTTGCTGGATGCTTCGAGCGCGCCGGCTCCGGAGGACCTCGAGATCCTCCGCCTCCTCTACGAATCGGGCATCGGAGCCCTGGTCGTGATCAGCAAGGCGGACCGGATCTCGGAGAACGATGGTGCCCGCCTGCAGGAGTACGTTCGATCCCAGATCGCGGCCCGGCTCGGGCTCGATCTGCCGGTGTCGCTCGTGAGCACGGTCGGGCCGGGCGTGGCTCTGGCGCGATCGTGGTTCGAGGACGAAATCGCGCCACTGACCGCGCAAGCCCGGGACCGGGCGGAGTCCTCCGCGCGCCGCAAGCTCGCGTCCCTTCGCGAGGGAGTCAACGCCGCGCTGCGGGTCGCTCTGGGCGCGCCGTCCGGCCGTCTTTCTCCTGCGACCGCGGCCCGGGCGGTCGCGCGCGTCGAGGAGCTCGCTCTCGAGGCGGAAGGAGCGATTCAGGAAAGCTCCGCGCGATGCGAGCGCCTGGCGGATGACGCGCGGATCCTGACGCGTTCGGCGCTCGCGGTGGCCGCCCGCGAGTATGCGCGTCCGGCAGCCGGGGAAGGGTCGGGCATTCCGTTGAATGAGATCCTCGAAAAGGTTGTCCGCGACACCGCTCAGGACGTCCGGGAGCAGATTCAGTCGGAGCTCGTCGGCCTGAGGGATCGTCTCCGGAATCTCCTCGTGGAGATGGCGGAAGAGCTCCCCGGCGCGGCGGCGCGGCCGGAGGAGCTCACGCTGGAGCTCGTGACGCAGCCCGCCCTCTCGACGCCTCGGGAAACGGCCGCGCTCGATTTCAAAACGCCGGGCTGGCTCCGGCGTTTTCCGCGGCTGCTGGAACGGCGTGCACACGGGGAGCTCCTGGCGCGCGTGGACGGCTCCGTATCGAGCGAGTTCTGGGCCTTCGGCAAGCGCTTGCGCGACTGGTTGCGGTCGACGACGTCAGCGCTCGCGGCCCGCTTCGCGGCACAATCCGAACCCCTGCGGGCGCAGGCGCGACGCTCGAGGGAGGCACCCGAGGTTGCCGACCCGGACACGCTCGCCGCCGAGCTGCGGGAGATCGAAGACGCCGCTCGACCGGAATCCGCCGTGTCGGCGGGAAGTTAGAACGGGG
>DASWIB010000060.1:0-2277 GCA_036397915.1 Thermoanaerobaculia bacterium
ACCCGTTCGTGCCCGCGCTGGATCGGCGGCCCGACGACGAGTTTTCCGACGTCTTCCTGTACGAGTCGTCGGGGAACACCTGGTACGACGCCCTGACCGCCGGCGTCCGAACGGGGACCGGCGGACCTCTGTCGCTCGCGGCCCACTACACATACGCGGAGGCGGAAGACGATCACATCGACTGGGCCAGGAGCCAGCCGGAGGACCCGCTCGACATCGAATCGGAACGGGGACCGACCATCCACGTTCCCCGGCACAAGATGGTCTTGTCCGCTGTCTGGACGCCCGGCTCCCGATCGTCAGCGTGGTGGAAGCGCGACTGGACCGTTGCCGTGATCGGCGACTACGCGTCCGGCCTTCCCTACAACGAGCTGGCCGGCTTCGATCGAAACCAGAACGGAGACCCTTTTTCGGATCGGCCCGAGGGAGTCGGACGCAACCGCCGCACGCTGCCTGACTCGCTCAACGTCGATATGAGACTCGCCCGGCATTTCCGGTTTGCTCGCGCGGCGGTCGAGGCGATCGTCGAGGTTTTCAACCTCTTCGATCGAAAGAACGTCCTGGAGGTCAACAACGTCCGCTACGAAAGGTCGCAACTCGAGCCGAATCCCGCTTTCGGAGACCCCACGCGCGTGGCCGACCCACGCCGCGTCCAGATCGGAGCGCGCCTGACGTTCTAACCTGCGCTGTCATCCCGAGCGAAGCGAGGGATCTCTCGCATCGAGGTAGGGATTCCTCGTCGCTTCGCTCCTCGGAATGACAAAGGAAAACTAAGCGGCGCTACGGGTTTGGCCGACGCTCGCGCGCAGGCCGCGGCGCTTCCACCAGAGTCCGGCGAGCCAGACCGTGGGGACGATCGCGAGCATGTACGCGAGCACGTGGCCGACCCGCCCATCGGGACCGAGGATCTCCGTCGCATTGTGCACCGCCTCCGAAGCCGGGAGGATGCCCGCCTCGGAGAGCTCGTGTACGCCATAGAGGAGGAGCTGCACGAGGAAGATCGCGAGGAAGATCGCCGATACGTTGAGCAAGCCGCGCAGGTCGACGCCGCGGCCGAGCCGCGTCCAGACAAACGCGATCGCCGCGGCGGCGGCGACTCCGAGAACGAGACCGGTCACGACCGTCGCGGAGCGCATCTGGAAGAGCGCGGTCGCGACGAGGAGCGCAGTCTCCAGGCCCTCCCGCATCATCATGAGCATCGTGAACGCGAAGATCCCCCAGAAGGCGCGGCGCGCCGAGAGAGCGCGGGCGCTGGTCTCGAGCCGGTTCTCGATGTCCGACCGCAGGCGCGCCGAGACGCGCTTCATGTACACGAGGAGGCTTCCAACGAGCGCGGCGGCGGCGAGCGCGAGAATCCCTTCCCACAGCGGCTTCTCCTCGGCGCGGGAGAAGAGGAGACCGGCGGCGACGCACGCGGCGACCGAGACACCGATACCGGCGTAAACGGCCCGGGCGAGAGTCGGACGCCCGGTGCGCCTCAAGTAACTGAGCGTGAGCGCGACGATCAGGAACGACTCGAGTCCTTCCCGCAGCGCGATCGTGAACCCTTGCCACATGGTTTCTCGACTTCCCTCCCGCCACGGGGTTGACAAGCCCGGGGGCAGGGAGAATACTGCAACTGAGACTGAGTCGCAATCGCATGAGAACCCGAGAGCGTGACATCTTCCGCAAGTACCTGGTGAGGCACGGCTTGAAGCTCACTGCCGAGCGCCAGGCGGTCTTCGACGAGCTCTTTGCCCGACACGAGCACCTCGAGGCCGACGAGATCCTCGTCCGCCTCCGAGGCAAGGGCAAGAAGATCTCGCGCGCCACAATCTACCGGACGCTCGAGCTTCTCTTCGACTCGGGGATCGTGGGCCGTGTGCGCACCGGCGAGACCGGGTACCGCTATGAGCGTCTTCGGGCGGGGGAGCATCACGACCACCTGATCTGCAACGAGTGCGGCCGCGTGATCGAGTTCTTCGAGCCGCGCATCGAGAACCTGCAGGACGAAGTCTGCGACCGCTACGGGTTCCTCCCGATCTCCCACAGCCATCAGATGCGCGGCATCTGCCGCCAGTGCCGGCCGCGTGCGCTGCGCTCCGGAGCGTCGTCGTCCCTGCAACCGGCGAAGGCGCCCGGCCGCCGGACACCGCTCATCCACTGAACGATGGTCCGGTTTCGCGGTCGCTCGACCCGGCTTCAATCGCGACTGAGACTGAGTCGCAATCGCATGAGAACCCGAGAGCGTGACATCTTCCGCAAGTACCTGGTGAGGCACGGCTTGAAGCTCACTGC
>DASWIB010000061.1:0-10469 GCA_036397915.1 Thermoanaerobaculia bacterium
CGATGTCGGGCGTTCCGGCAGCACTCACGCCCGGGCCCCGATCGAGGACTTCGATTCGGACTCGGTCGTTCTCGATCGGATGCCTCCGCGCCGAGAGCTCGACCGGCTCTCCCGCCGGCGACACACGGTCCGCGTTCTCCAGGAAGTTGACGATCACCTCGAGAGCGAGGGAGGGATCCACGTAGACCTCCGGGCAGTCGGGCTCGACTCTCGCCAGGACGGGACGCGTTTCGAAAACGCGCGGCAGGTTTTCGCGAACCGAGCGAAAGAGATCTCCCGGCGGAGTCGGCTCCGGCCTCGGGCGAACGCTGCCGGCTTCGACGCGGGCCATCGCGAGCAGGCTCTCGATGCGGCGGCGCAGCCGTGACGTCTCGTCCCCTACGGCGGCGACGTCCTCGGCGAGATCCGGATCCTCGGAGGCCCGGCGCTTGAGCGCCTCGGTTCGGATCGCGATCGAGGTGAGCGGCGTCGTCAGGTCGTGGGAGATCGCGCGGAGCAACGACGTCTTCAGCGCATCGCCCTCCCGGAGGACCTGCAAGTGCGCGTGCTCTTCGACCAACCGCTCGCGCTCCACGGCGAGCGCGACGAGGCGGGCGACCGACTCCAGCGCTTCCTTGGATGCCGTCGCGCCCCGAGCAACCAGCACTCCACTCGCGACGCCTCCGACCGCGAGAGGCAAATAGAAATCGGTGCCCAGAGGAGACGGCATTTCGAACGGCTTCTGATGCCGTCCGACGCCGGCGGCGATGTCCTCAACCTCTTCGCCACGCGGACCCGTCCACCAGATGGTCTGCTGCCGCTGGGGGCTTCCTTCGAAGAGGATGAGACCTCCCGCGGTCGCGCCGAGAAGTTGGAGCGCCCTTCCGGCGGCTTCACCCAGAGGTCCGATGCGGCTCGTCGCCGCGAAGAGATCCACGCTCAACCCGTACAGCGTCTCGATCTCTTTTCTCCGGACTTCCGCGTTCTCCGCCTGCCGCCGCGCGCGAATCACCAGGCGTGAGACGACGACGGAGGTCACGAGAAAGGCCGAAAGCGCGATCCAGTTCGTCGGGTCCTCGAGCGTGAACGTATGGAACGGAGACATGAAGAAAAAGTTGAAGCACGCGGTGGCGAGGACCGACATCGCGAAACCGAGCGAGAGCCCTTCCCACATCGACAGCAAGAGGACGACGACCAGGAAGACGAAACCGACGGTCGTCGCATTGAGACCGATCAGCCTGCCCGCGAACGTGACGGCAGCGACCGCGAACACTCCGCCGGCCCACCGAAGGATGATCTTCCGACTCTTCATTCTGCTTGGGCTGGGCCGCGCATCGACCTGCGGGCTCGCCGTAGGCGCCTACATTAACCCGCGTTTCGGGGGCCCTGTCTTCCCACCAGACCGGCACCGAACACGACCCGCGGCACCGGTGCGAGCGCCCGCTCCTGCGCTGGGGTGAGCAGGCGATAATGCCGGATTCCGACGAGGTGGTTTGGGATCTCCCAGAGGTCCTCCTCCGCCGTCATCCAACCGCGCCGGTCGAAGAAAGCGAGGTCGAACGGGCGCGAATAGCGACGCAGCGTCTTCTCGCGGCGCAGGTTGAAGTACCCCTCGACATAGGAAAGGACGAGATCGCGCACCGTCCGGAAGAGCGGCTCGCGAAATCGCAGGCCCGAGTAGTTCGACCGCGCGACCGCGCCCCAGAGGCCGTTTCGACGATAGAGCGCGAGCACGTGATCGTCGTCGAAGACCGCCTCGAGGTCGAGGAGGAGCGGCGGTTCGCCCTGGACGCGCAGAGCCGCGGCCGCGAAGAGCGCGCCGTCCATGCACTGCACCTTCCGTTCGCGCAGGACCCGCCGCGGCGAGCGGCAGCCCTCGCCCCGAAAGTCGTACTCGAGCTCGTCCAGGAATTTCTGGATTCGCCAGGGCGGTGAGAGGCGACGGAGCCGCCCGGCTTCCGCTGGCGTGAGGCCGAAGTCGCGAGGAGATGGTCGCACTTCGCCCGGCGTCCCGCTCCGCCTCCGCCGCACGGCGCCTATGATACGGGCCGATGGACGAAACCGGGCGGTTGTTCGAGGCGATCCAGAAAGGAAACGCGAGAGAAGTCTCGAAGCTCCTCGAGGAGGACCGGGCGCTCGTCGACGCAAAGAAGTCCGGTGTCTCCGCGCTTCTGACAGCGGTCTATCACCGGCACCCCGAGATCGCGCGCCTGTTCGTCGAGCACGGCGCGATGCTCGACGTCTTCGAAGCGAGCGCCCTCGGAGACGTCGAACGGCTGCGCGAGCTCCTCGCCGAAGATTCCTCCCGCGCGAATGCGTTCGCACCTGACGGGTTCACGCCGCTCGGCCTTGCGGCGTTCTTCGGCCACCCTGAAGCCGTCCGGCTCCTCCTCGAAAATGGGGCGGATCCGAATCTCGCGTCGGCCAACGCTCAGCGGGTTGCGCCGCTCCACTCGGCCGTCGCCGGCGGAAAAGTCGAGATCGTCCGTATGCTCCTCGCGCGCGGCGCCGACGTGCACGCGCGTCAGGATCTCGGGTTCACGGCTCTCCACGGGGCCGCCGTGGGAGGTGGCGAGGAGATGATCCGCCTGCTGCTCGACCAGGGCGCGGACCCGGCCGCGAGGAACGTCGCCGGCAAGACGCCCGCCGATCTCGCCCGCGAGCGAGCGGACAAGAGGGCCTCCGAGATCCTGGGTTAGATTGTCGCGGTGGCCGCCCCGGCCGTCGCGCATCTCACGCATCCGCACGCCGTCGCGCCGCGAGGCCGGTATCTCGCCCTGATGTCTCTCGGCGCTCTCGGCGTGGTGTACGGGGACATCGGGACGAGCCCGCTCTACGCGATCCGCGAGTGCTTTTCTGGTCCCCATGCGATCCCGATCTCGACCGAGAATGTTCTCGGCGTTCTGTCGCTCATCTTCTGGGCTCTCATCATCGTTATCTCGATCAAGTACCTCCTTTTCGTCCTTCGAGCGGACAATCGGGGCGAAGGGGGAATCCTGGCGCTCATGTCGCTCGTTCGGCCGCACGCCGAGGGGGCCGGCGGGATCCGGTGGCTGATCGCGGCGCTCGGCATCTTCGGCGCGGCGCTTCTCTATGGTGACGGCGTGCTCACGCCGGCAATTTCCGTTCTCGCCGCGATCGAGGGCCTTTCGCTCGCGGCGCCGGTCTTCCATACGCTCGTCGTGCCGGTCACGATCGTCATTCTGATCGGTCTCTTCCTCTTTCAAAAGCACGGTACGGGTCGGGTCGGCGCAGTCTTCGGGCCGGTGACCTTCATTTGGTTCGCGACGCTCGCGACGCTCGGAGTCTGGCATCTCAGCCAAGCGCCCCAGGTGATCGCGGCGGTCAATCCTCTTCACGCGATGGACTTCTTCCTGCGAAACCGGTGGCACGGATTCATAACCCTTGGTGCCGTCTTCCTGGTGGTGACCGGAGGTGAGGCGCTCTACGCCGACCTCGGGCACTTCGGAAAACGTCCCATCCGTGTCGCGTGGTTCTTGGTCGTCCTGCCCGCGCTGCTCATCAACTACTTCGGCCAGGGCGCGCTCCTCCTCCGCAAGCCGGCGACGGCTCCGAACCTCTTCTATGAGATGGCGCCTGGATGGGGTCTCTATCCTCTCGTGGGCATCGCCACCGCCGCCACCGTCATCGCTTCGCAGGCGGTGATCTCGGGCGTCTTTTCGCTGACGCGACAGGCGGTCCAGCTCGGATACACGCCCCGCCTCGAGATCCGGCACACATCGGCACGGGAGATCGGGCAGATCTACATTCCCATCGTCAACTGGGCGCTGATGGTCGGGTGCATCGCGCTCGTGGTCGGCTTCCGCTCCTCGAGCAATCTCGCCGCCGCCTACGGGGTTGCCGTCACGACGACGATGGTGATCACTACCGTGCTCCTGTTCGTCGTCGCGCGGGAGCTGTGGGGCTGGAAGCTCGCGCCGGCGCTCGCCTTCGCCGTCTTTTTCCTCACCATCGACCTCGCGTTTTTCGGCGCCAACATCATCAAGGTCGCTCAGGGCGGCTGGTTCCCATTGCTCGTGGCCGCCGCAATCTTCGTGGTGATGACGACCTGGCGTCGGGGCCGACGCATCCTGATGGACCGGATTCTCGAGCAGGCAATGTCGGACGAGACATTCGTGAGCTCTCTGATGCGGCGACCGCCGCCTCGTGTCCCGGGCACCGCGGTCTTCATGGACCGGACCGTCGAAGGCATTCCGCTCGCGCTCCTCCACAACCTGAAGCACAACAAGGTTCTTCATGAGAAGGTGGTCCTGCTCACGATCGTGACGGAGGAAATTCCCTACGTCCCGGACGAGGAGCAGATCACCGTGACAGATCTCGGTGAGGGGATTCACCGGATCGTCGCCCGCTACGGATTCATGGAGTACGTGGACGTGCCGGAGATGCTCGGCTCCGTGGAGCTTCCCGGGGTGAGCCTCGACTCCGACCACACCACTTTCTTTCTCGGGCGCGAGACGCTCCTCGCGACGAATAGGCCGGGCATGGCGATCTGGCGCGAGCGCCTCTTCTCGTGGATGACCCGTAATGCCCAGGCCGCTCCGCTCTTCTTCCGCCTGCCGCCGAACCGGGTCGTCGAGCTCGGCGCTCAGATCGAGCTGTGAGCGAGGTCGTCGAAGCCCCGCCCGTCACCGACACCTCCACGGCGCGATATCCGGTCGCGCCGCGCGGGAGGGACCTCTTCCTCCTGTGCATCGGCGCCCTCGGCATCGTCTACGGCGACATCGGGACGAGCCCGCTCTACGCTTTCCGCGTCTGTTTCTCCGGCCGGCATTCGGTTCCTCTCGATCCTCCGAACGTACTCGGGGTGCTCTCGCTCATCTTCTGGACGCTCGTCCTCGTGGTCGGCGTGAAGTACCACGGATGGATCCTCCGGCTCGACAACCGCGGCGAAGGCGGGATTCTCGCGCTGATGGGGCTGGTTCCGCGCGAGAGCCCCGGGGGTCGGGCTCCCGTCGGGGCCGTGGCGCTACTCGGGGTTCTGGGAGTCGCGCTGTTCTACGGCGACGGGATCATTACGCCCGCAATCTCGGTGGTGTCCGCGGTCGAGGGGCTGAAGCTCGTGTCGGCCGCGACAGAACACCTCGTCGTTCCCATTTCGGTCGCTCTCCTCTTCCTGCTATTTCTCTTTCAGCGGCGCGGCACGGGACAGATCGCCCGCACCTTCGGCGGCGTGATGCTCCTGTGGTTCGCGACGATCGGCGTGCTGGGCATCACCGGGATCGTGCGGCACCCCGAAGTGCTCCGCGCGGTCGATCCGCGCCATGCCGCCGGCTTCTTCTCGAAAAATGGCTTCGCAGGGTTTCTCGTTCTCGGCGCGGTCTTTCTGGTCGCGACCGGGGCGGAGGCGCTGTATGCGGACATGGGTCAGTTCGGCAAGCGCCCGATGCGGATCGACTGGGTGGCGCTCGTCCTGCCCGCGCTCGTGCTGAACTACTTCGGTCAGGGGGCGTTGCTGCTCGGAGACCCCCGGGCCGCCCGAAATCCCTTCTATCTGCTCGCGCCCGGGTGGGCCGTGATGCCGCTCGTCGTGCTCGCGACGCTCGCCGCTCTGATCGCCGCGCAGGCGGTGATTTCCGGCGCCTTCAATCTGACGCGCCAGGTGGTTCAGCTCGGATATCTGCCGCGCGTTTCGATCGTCCACGCTTCTTCCGCCGAGATGGGACAGATCTACATCCGAGGCATCAGCTGGGCGGGGATGCTGGGCACGGTCGCGGTGGTCCTTCTCTTCCAGAACTCGACCCGACTGGCGGACGCGTACGGCGTCAGCATCGCAACGGCCATGGCGGTGACGACGCTGCTCGCGTACGGAGTCTCGCGGGACGTGCTCGGCTGGAGCGCCGGAAAAGCTCTGCTCGTGACCGCGCTCTTCATGGCGATCTCATTCGTCTTCATCGCTGCGAATCTGGTCAAGGTGCTGCAGGGGGGCTGGGTCTCGCTTCTCGTGGCCGCGGCCACGTTTACGCTGATGACCACATGGCGCCGCGGCCGGCTGATCCTCGGAAAGCGGCTCGAGGCGGACACGGTGCCGCTCGACCTCTTCCTGGACGGCGTCTCCCGCAAGCCTCGCCTGCGGGTCTCGGGCACAGCGGTTTTCATGGACCGGGTCAGCGCGGGAACGCCGCGCGCTCTCCTCCTGAACTTCCGTCACAACAAGGCCATGCACGAGCGCGTCATCTTCCTGACCGTGTCGACCGAGCCCGTGTCGTTCGTGTCGCGACGACGGAGGCTCGAGATCGAGCCCCTGAAGGAGGGATTCCACCGCGTGACGCTGCGATACGGGTTCATGCAGGACCCGAACGTACCCCGCGCGCTCGAAGGCGTGAAGATCGACGGCCGCAAGTTCGACATGATGGACACGACGTTCTTTCTCGGGCGCGAGACCCTGATCCCGAAGGGCGCTCTCGGAATGGCGGTCTGGCGTGAACGACTTTTCGCGTTGATGTCGCGGAACGCGACGAGCGCGATGGCGTTCTACCGCCTGCCGCCGAACCGCGTGGTCGAGCTAGGAGCGCAGATCGAGCTGTGAGGGGTCAGGTCTGGGGTCAGGTCTTCACTGATACGGAAGTCTTTGAATCAGGAAAGCTGTCCTTGCCACTTTGCTTGCAAAGTGGCAAGTGGAGACCTGACCCCAATCGACCCCCGATGTGGCAAGTGGAGACCTGACCCCATAGACTTCCGACATGGCCCGGAAGATCCAGATCGACGAGCGGCTGTCGCGCGCGGCGACGATCCCGTCCTGGTGCTACACGGATCTCTCGACGCTCGCCGTCGAGCGGGAGCGGATCTTCGCGCGAACCTGGCAGCTCGTCGGCCGGGAAGACCAGGTTGCCTCGGCCGGCTCGTACTTCGCCGCGGAGGTCGCGGGCGAGCCGCTGCTCGTCGTCCGCGGGAACGACGGCCGGCTGCGGGTACTCTCCAACGTCTGTCGGCATCGGGCGGGACCAGTCGCCAGGGGGGAGGGCTCCTGCGGCGCGTTCCGCTGCGGGTATCACGGCTGGAGCTACGCGCTCGATGGACGCCTCGTGAACACGCCGGAGTTCGACGGCGTCGAGGAGTTCGAGAGGAGCTCGATGCGCCTGCCCGAGTTCCGAGTCGAGACGTGGCTCGGCCTCGTGTTCGTCAACCTGGACGACGACGCGCCGCCTCTCCTCGAGACGCTCGGTGATCTCCCCGCCGACCTCGAATCGCGCGGGCTGGCCGAGATGAGACTCGCGGCCCGGAAGGACTGGTCCATCGACTGCAACTGGAAGGTCTACGTCGACAACTATCTCGAGGGCTACCACATCCCGATCGTGCACCCCGGCCTGATGAAGGAGATCGACTACGCGCGCTACGAGACCGAGACGAGCGGCTGCTGGTCGCTCCAGCGCTCGCCGATCAAGCCGCGCGAGGACGCGAAGCTCCGCCGCGATCCCCGCGAAGCGGAGAGCGACGCGCTGTACTACTGGGTGTACCCGAACCTGATGCTGAACGTCTATCCGGACAACTTCTCGACGAACCTGATCGTGCCGCTGTCGCTTCGCCGGACGCTGACCGAGTTCGAGTGGTTCTTTCGCGACCCCGACCCGACGGCGGTGGAGGAGACGGTCCGTCAGACGATCAATTTCTCCGACGAGATCCAGCGCGAGGACGTCGCGATCTGCGAGGCGGTCCAGAAGGGCCTCGAGTCGCGGACCTACGAGACCGGACGATTCTCGGTCCGGCGTGAGAGCGGAGTGCACCACTTTCATCGGCTGTATGCCGAGGCATTGCGCGGTTCAGAGCCGAGAGCGGACGACTGATAGGGCGAGACCATGGCGAAGGTCAAACTGGCGACGGTCTCCGAAGTCCCCGAAGGAGGCATGACCATGCGCGAGCACGACGGCCGGCAGGTCATGCTCGCGAAAGTCGAGGGAGAGATTTACGCCATGAACGATACCTGCACGCACCGAGGGGCGCCGCTTCACATGGGAGAGCTCGGAAAGGCAGGAAGCCCGTTTCTATTGACCTGCCCCTGGCACGCCGCGCACTTCGACATCACGACCGGCAAGGTCTACCAGGACACGCCGTGGGCGACCGACACCGAGGCGTATCCGGTGGAGGTCGAGGGCGAGGACGTGTTCGTCGAGATCTAGACTCTCGCGTCGCCTGTCACCGCTTGCGCCCCACTGTCACTCCGAGCGAAGCGAGGAAACGGCGGCCGCTCCTGTCACTCCGAGCGGAGCGAGGAGTCTCCGGATCGCGGGAGATTCTTCGGGTCTTCAGCCCTCAGAATGACCCCGTTCGGCAATAACAGCTGCCCTCGGATTCGGTCTCAGAATGACGGCTTGATTTCCGTTACCGGGACTTCCGGCTGTAGATCCCTTCGAATGCGACCTTCCACGTTCCACCGCCGCCGGTCGATTGCTCCCAGAGCTGGCGGACGCGACCGGCCGGCATCGGGCTCCAGGTGATTCGCTGTCCGGTCCTGGCGCCATCTTTCGACACCGTCTCTCCTTCAAGCACCATTCTTCCCTCGCGCAGCCCGCCGTCGATCTCGAGTAGCAACCCGTCGTCGTCCACCCATGTCTGGTGCCAGCGGCGCCGCCCCGGGTTCCACGCATTCAGGCTCGTCCCGCTCGACCCTCTCGCTCCCCGCCAGCTCTCGCGCAGCGCGCATCCGCCGAGAATTTTTTCGATCCGGTTGGTTCCGGCGAGCCTGCCCGCCGGCGTGCGCACTTCCCAATCGCCGATCCAGAAGTCGAACTGGCGGTACTCGGAAGCGGTGCACGGCTTTGGACCGGCGGTCGGAGTCGTCGCCGGCTGCGCGGGAGCGGCGGCGGGCAACGGTATCAGAGTGCAAAGGGCCAGGCAGAGCCCTGGAAAGCGGCGCATGGCGTCCTCCTGTCGTTTGTCTCTACGGCGGGAGCGGCATCGAGTTCCCCCTTCTCTGGCACCCGGTTTGCGTTTTTCTCCGCTGCACGTCCGTGCCCTGGAGGCACGGAAGAGGAGGAATCATGTTCGAGAGATCGAAATCCCGCCGGGCCGCTCTTGCGGTCTGTCTCGTCGCGTTCGCCGCCTTCTGGGGCGGCGCCGCGCTCGCCCAGACGCCGGTCAAGTCCGGCTTCAATGTCTTCTCGGTCGAACAGGACGTCGAGATCGGGAGACAGTCCGCCGCGCAAGCCGAACGCCAGCTGCCGCTTCTCGCGAGCTCTTCGGCGGACGCCTATGTCGGCCGCATCGGTCGGCGTCTCGCCGCGGCCGCGCCGGGACCGAAGTTTCCCTATTCGTTCAAGGTCGTCAATGCGTCGGACATCAATGCGTTCGCTCTTCCCGGCGGCCCGACCTACGTGACCCGCGGGCTCATCGAGACGGTGCGCAACGAGGGCGAGCTCGCGGGCGTGATCGCTCACGAGATCTCGCACGTAGCGCTCCGTCACGGCACCAACCAGGTCTCCAAGGCATACCTCGCGCAGGCGGGGATCGGACTCCTCGGCGGTCTGCTCGGGGGCGGCGGGGGCACGACCGGCCAGATCATCCAGGCGGTCGGCGGCTTCGGATTGAACACGCTGTTCCTCAAGTTCAGCCGGACCGCGGAGTCACAGGCGGACATCCTCGGCACGCAGATCATGGCGGGCGCCGGCTACGACCCGCTCGCGATGGCCTCCATGTTCTCGCTGCTCAAGGCGCAGCAGGGGCGCGAACCCGGGAAGCTCGCGCAGTTCTTCAGCGACCATCCTTCCCCCGTGAACCGCGAGACACGCGTGCGTGAGGAAGCGCGGCTCCTGGGCGCGCGGCGGACGACGGCGCCGGTCGGAGCAATCGAAACCGTTCAGGCGGACCTGCGACGGATGCCGCGGGCCGGGAGCATGGCGCAGATCGCGCGCGGAGGCACGTCGGGTCCGACGGCCGGCGGCGCCATCGAGCGGCCGTCGCCGCGATACCGGAGTTTCCGTCATCGGAGCGGGTTCTTCGAAATCGACTACCCGGACAACTGGCGGGTGGCGGAGCCGTCGAGCGGCTACGGGGTGACGATCCTGCCGGAAGGGGGGGCCATGCGGGCGTCGAGCGGACAGGACGTGCTCGTCTACGGCGTCGTGATCAACCACTACGAGCCGTTCGAGGGCTCGATCGGCGACGTGTGGGGCAGCCGCAGCGGGCCGGCGACAGGTGAGGGAACGCTCGAGCAGGCAACGAATGATCTCGTCAACGAGCTCACGCGCTCCAATTCGCATCTGCGCGTGTCGGGCTCGATGCGCCGGCAGACGGTCGATCAGGCGCGGGCGCTCTCGATCGTCCTCGCCGGAACTTCACCGGTCACTCGAGCCGAAGAACGTGTGACCGTGTTCACGCGCGAGCTGCCGGACGGGCACGTCATCTATGCGTTATTCGTGGCGCCCGGACGCGACTACCCGGCCCTCGCGGACACGTTCCAGCGGATGATCTCGAGCCTGCGCGTGAAGGACGACGCCTATCACCAGGATCAGGGTCAACGCTGAATCGCTGAATTG
>DASWIB010000062.1:0-11947 GCA_036397915.1 Thermoanaerobaculia bacterium
GTCGAGAAGCTGAAAGCCGATCTCGCGGCGGCCCGGCGCGCCGAGAAGGACGCTGCCGGCTCGCACGAAGAGGTCGAACGCCTGGAGAGGGACCAGGAAGCCGTCCGCGCACGTCTCGACAGACTGATCACGACACTCGAAGCCGCCGAGAAAAGGGGCTGATCGAGGCTAAACCGTTGACTCCGAAGGCCCCGGAAAACTACACTCAGCCGGTGAAAGGAGTCTTTTCCGTAGTCTCTCAGTGGACAAGCGGGGCAGCGTGACGCAGGTCGAGATCTTCGGCCAGACCTACAACGTTCGGGCCGAAGGCGACTCGACTTACATTCACGACCTGGCCCGATTAGTCGACTCTCGAATGAAGGAAGTGGCCGAGAGGACCGCGACCGTGGACACCACCAAGATCGCCATCCTCGCTGCCCTGAACATCACGGACGATCTCTACCAGGCGGAGAAGAATCGAACCGGCGAGCCGACGGACTTTCGTGCCCGGGCGGAGCGCCTGATTCGAAAACTGGACGACGCCCTGGGCGGCTGAAGGCGAGGCGTCGGCGACCCCGAGAGACTCGGGGACACGAGATGAAACGAGCGGCCCGTTGAAACAAGGAACAGTTTTCCGGATTCACAACCCTCGTCGGAAGAGTCGCTTCCGGGAAATCGTGTAGCCGCGTCCCGACTTCGGCACCCTGGGGCATAGGGAGCCGAAATGAACACATCCGTCGCGATCCCGATCGCGGCCGCGATCCTCGCCGTCGCGTTCGCTCTGGTCGCGTACTACCTCCTCCGGCGAAAGGTCGCCCGCGAGCGTGCCGAGATCCGCGTCGAGGCGGACCGGGCGCTCGCCGAGGCGAGCCGGGCGGCCGAGGCCCATCTCCGGGAGGCCTCGATCGAAGCGAAGGAAAGGGTCCTCGCCGCGCAGGTCGAGTTCGACAAGACCATCCAGCTCCGGCGACAGGAAGTCGCCGCCCTGGAGAAGCGGGTCGGGCAGAAGGAGGAGAACCTCGACCGCAAGCTCGGCCAGCAGGAGAAGCGCGAGGAAGAGCTCGCTCGCAAGGAGCGCGCCCTCGTGGAGGCCGAGAAGGGCGTCGAGCGGGCGCATGCGGAAGCCGACAAACTGATCGAGGAGCAGCAGAAGCGGCTGGAGCAGATCTCGGGGCTGACCGCCGCGGACGCCAAGCGGGACCTGATCCGCTCGATCGAGAACGAAGCGCGCGTCGAGGCTGCCGGCCTGATGCGCCGCATCGAGGAAGAGGCGGTCGAGCACGCGACGCAGAGGGCCCGACACCAGATCGGCATGGCGATCCAGAGGCTCGCCTCAGACACGGTCATCGAGGCGACGGTCTCCGTCGTCGAGCTGCCCTCCGACGACCTGAAGGGTCGCATCATCGGGCGCGAGGGTCGCAACATCCGCGCGCTCGAGGCGGCGACCGGCGTCGACCTGATCATCGACGACACCCCTGAGGCGATCGTCATCAGCGCGTTCGAGCCGATCCGCCGCGAGGTCGCGCGGATCGCGTTGGAAAAGCTGGTCGTCGACGGCCGGATCCACCCCGCGCGCATCGAGGAGGTCGTCGAGAAGGTCCGGTCGGAGCTGTGGGAGAAGATCCGTCAGGAAGGGGAGGCGACGGCGCTCGAGTTCGCGATCCCCGACCTGCACCCGGAGTTGATCAAGCTGCTCGGGCGTCTCAAGTTCCGGACCTCTTACGGGCAGAACGTGCTCCAGCACTCGAAGGAGGTCGCCTGGCTCGCGTCGAGCATGGCTGCGGAGCTCGGGGCGAAGTCGGAGATCGCGAAGCGCGCCGGGCTACTCCACGACATCGGCAAAGCGATCGACCGCGAGATGGAGGGTACGCACCTGGAGCTCGGTCGGGAGGTCCTGAAGAAGTTCGGCGAGGACGACGAGGTCATCCACGCGATGGAATGCCATCACGGCGACTACGAGCCGCGTTCGCTCGAGGCGGTTCTCGTCAATGGGGCCGATGCGCTTTCGGCTGCGCGTCCCGGGGCCCGGCGAGAGATCTTGGAGACGTACGTCAAGCGGCTGGAGAAGCTCGAGCACATCGCCGACGGCTTCAAAGGCGTGCAAAAGGCGTTCGCGATCCAGGCGGGGCGCGAGCTGCGCATCATCGTCGAAGCGAACCGCATCAGCGACGACGAAGCGCTCTGGCTCTCCCGCGACATCGCCCGCAAGATCGAGGCGGAGCTGCAATACCCCGGGCAGATCAAAGTGACGGTGATTCGCGAGACACGGTCGGTGGAGTACGCCCGGTGATCCGAGCCGGTAGAGGGTAGACGGAAAGACGGGAAACGAGAGAATCATGGGATCGGCTCCGCCCACCGTCTATCGTCTGCCGTCTTCTGAATCATGAACATCCTCTTCATCGGGGACGTCGTCGGCCAGCCGGGCCGGCGCGCGCTCGACCGGGCGCTCCTCCCGCTGATCGACCGGCGCGGCGTCGATTTCACGATCGTCAACGTCGAAAACGCCGCCGGTGGCTTCGGGCTGACCATCGAGCTTTTCGAAGAGCTCTCGAAGCTGCCGATCGACGTCTTCTCGTCGGGCAACCACATCTGGGACAAGAAGGAGATTTACGAGGTCCTGAACTCCTCCGACCGGCTCCTGCGCCCCGCGAACTATCCGCCCGGAAATCCCGGCCGCGGCTGGACCGTGCAGACGACCGCCGCGGGCGTGCCGGTCGGTGTGCTCAACCTGCAGGGGCAGGTCTTCATGCCGGCGCATTGTGACTCGCCGTTCCGGGTGGCCGACGAGGAGCTCGCGCGCATGGGCGACGTGAAAGTGATCGTCGTGGACATGCACGCGGAGGCGACCTCGGAGAAGGTCGCGATCGGCTGGTATCTGGACGGCCGCGTATCCGCCGTGCTCGGCACGCACACGCACGTCGCGACCGCCGACGAGACGGTGCGGCCGGGCGGCACCGCCTACCAGACCGACGTCGGGATGACGGGCGCCTACGAAGGAGTGATCGGGTTCGCGCGCGACCGGATCATCGAGAAGTTCCTCGCCCAGACGCCGAAGTCGTTCGAGACGGCGAAGCGGGACATCCGACTCTGTGGCGCGCTCGTCAGCGTCGACGAAGAGACCGGCCGGGCGTCGGCGGTCGAGCGGATCGAGGTGAGGGTGGAGTGAAGGGAACACCCAGACGGAAATCCGCTCTCTCCTGCGGATCCTGGTAGCACCGACCGCGCGTAATCAGGATGCCGACAATCAGCCAGTTCTTCGGAATCGTGATTCGGATGTACTTCGACGACCACGGACCACCGCACTTCCACGCCATCTATGGTGAGTACGAAGCTCAGTTTGGGATCGAAACCCTGTCCATCCTGGAGGGAAGCCTTCCGCGGCGCGTCGTCGCTTTCGTTCTGGAATGGGCGAACCTGCACCGCGACGAATTGCGGCAGAATTGGGAGCGAGCATCCCGCCACGAGGGGCTCAAGCCCGTGGCGCCGCTCGATGAGTAGGAGACCGAATGACCCGTGTTGCATCCGTTAAGCCCCTGAGCGGCTTTCGCATCGAGGTCCGTTTCCAAGACGGAACCGCCGGCGAGCTAAACCTTTCCGATCGGCTTTTCGGCCCTGTGTTCGAGCCGTTAGCCAGCGATCCGGAGCTTTTCCAGCAGGTCTTCGTCGATGAGTTCGGTGCCGTGTGCTGGCCCAACGGTGCCGACCTCGCGCCCGACGCTCTTTACCTGGAGATTCGGCGCGTCCCGACCCACTCGCGCTAGTAATGGCAAGCACTTTGCGGAAGGCCCCCAAGGCCCCTTACCTTCGCTTCGAGTCGAAGCGATGAGCCGAGAAAAACTCTCCGCGATCGTGACTTCCTACAACGAGGAAGCGAACATCAAGGAGTGCCTCGAGAGCATTGCCTTCGCCGACGAAGTGCTGCTCGTGGATTCTTTCTCGAATGACCGGACCCTCGAGTACGCGCGGCAGGTCCCGGGAGTCCGCGTGCTCCAGCGCGAATACTTCGGGTCGGCAGCCCAGAAGAACTGGGCGATGGACCAGACGGCCCACCCCTGGATCCTGATCGTCGACGCCGACGAGCGAGTAACGCCGGGGCTCGCCCGCGAGATCCTCGATCTTCTCGGCCGCGGCCCGGAGGCCGACTACTACTCGATCCGGCGACGCAATCTTTTTCTCGACCGCTTGATCCGCCACTCGGGTTGGTCGACCGACAAAGTCGTCCGGCTCCTCCGCCGCGGGTCGGCGCGCTATCCGCGACGGCGCGTTCACGCCGACATCCGCCCCGAAGGCCCGGCTCCGACGCTGGACAATGCACTTCTTCACTACACGTTCCGTTCGCTCGGCCAGTACCTCGAGAAGCTCCACCGCTACGCCGAATGGGGAGCCGCCGACGCGTATCGGAAGGGCGCGCGTCCCGGCGCCGTGCAGCTCTTTTTTCGCCCCGTCTGGCGGTTCTTGAGGATGTACGTGTTTCAGGCGGGCTTTCTGGACGGACGTCATGGTCTCGTTCTCTGCATGCTCCAGGCATACGGTGTCTTTCTCAAGTGGGCGAAGCTCTGGGAATGGCGCCGATTCGAGAAGAACGGCTGGTCGTTCGAGCTTCCCGCCTACGACGACTCGGAAGAGACGTGGCTGGGAGCGGCGGCGAACGGAGCCGAGTCGATGCATGTTCGGTAAGCGGGCGACTTCGCTCCCGCTCGCCCCGGGGGACGAAGCTCCCGATTTCGCTCTACCCGACCACACCGGGACGATCCGGCGGCTCTCGGACTTCCGCGGCCGCCGGGTCGTCGTCTGGTTTTACCCGAAGGCGCGCACTCCCGGCTGAACGTCCGAGGGTCGCGGGTTCCGCGACCTCGCAAGCGAGTTCGAGAAGGCGAACGCGCAGATCCTGGGGATCTCGTTCGATCCCGTCGAAGCAAACGCGGCGTTCGTCCGGAAGGAGGGCTTTCCGTTTCCGCTCCTCTCCGACGAACGGCGTGAGGTTGGACTGGCGTACGGCGCGTGCAGCTCGCCCGACGCGCGGTCGGCCCGCCGGATCTCCTACGTGATCGGCTGGGGGACCGGGGGACCGCAGGATCCTCCGCCGGCAGAAGCCGGTCGGATCCTGGCGGCCTATCCCTCGGTCTCGCCCGCCTCCCACGCGCGCGAAGTCATCGAATTCCTCGAGAGCAGGCGCGCGTAGAACTCGCGTGCGCGGCGGGCGAAGGGCTCCGCCCCGAACTCGAGCGAGCGCGCCCGCGCCCGGCCGGCCATTTCACGGCGGTTCTCCGGGTCGTTGCGCAGCCGTTCGAGCGCCGGGGCGAGATCCTCCGCACGCCCGACGAGGAGACCTTCCCGTTCGTGCGCCACGAGATCGCCGACGCCCGGCAGATCGAGCGCCACGATCGGAACCCCGGAAGCCATCGCCTCGAGCAGTGCACGCTGCCCCTGCTCCTTTCCGGAGGCGGTGAACAGGAAGACGTCCATCGCGCGGTAGAGGTCGGGGAGCTCGTCTTCGACGTAGCCGGTCCAGAAGTTGCGCGCCGCGACACCGAGAGCCGCCGCTCGCGACGCGAGCTCCGGCTGAAGCTCTCCCTTTCCGACGTGGAGGAGGACCGCGTCGGCAGGAAGCCTCGCGAGCGTTTCGATCGTCACCTGATGTCCCCGCCCGGCAGCGAGTTTTCCGACCGTCCCGACGACGAAGCTCCGGTCCGGGATACCGAGTGCCGCACAGCGGCGGAGCGGCTTCTCCCCCGGATGAAAACGCGCGGCATCGACCACCGGGGAGTGGACGGGTCCCGGCGCGCCGAACTCGTCGGCGATCGCGCGGTTGGCGAAGGCGAACCCGTCGGTCCTCCGAAAGAGCATCCGCGAGAAGACGTCGCTCCGCACGTGATCCAGGTGATGAAACGTCCGGGCGAGCAGCGCCCTCTTGCCGCGGAGAGCGGCCGCGGCAAGGTAGTGATCGTGCGAGAGGTGACAGTGGACGATCTCGAATCCCTCCCGCTCCACGGTCTCACGCAGATTGCGGACGTCTCCGGGATAGTCGAGGAGACCACGGGGGCCGGAGAGCAGAGGGCGCGCCCAGCCGAGCGGCAGGAGTCGCCGGGCGAGCGGACTCTGACCGACGAAGCCGAACTGCGCCTCCACTCCGGCCGCCACGAGAGCGGCAGTCTGGTCGAAAACGACGGCCGCGGCGCCGGTCCATTTTTCTCCCGCCACGAGCTGGAGGATGCGCACGACAGGAAGCTATAGCAGGTTTCCGGTCATCCCGCCGAACCCCAGCCTTCGCGTCCGCTCGGGACTCCGAATGACAGTAAACTTGAAAGCCGGATGTCGATCGATCCCGAGCTCCTCGCGATTCTCGTCTGCCCGAAGACCAAGGGCCCGCTCGAGCTCGTCGAGCTCACCGACGAGACCCGCCGTGCGCTCGTCGAGAAGTACCGCGAGAAGTTCCGCGACGAGGAACCGGTGGTCACGCAGGGCCTCTTCTCGAAGGAGGCGAATCTCGTCTACCCGATCGTCTCCGACATCCCGGTGATGCTCATCGACGAGGCGCTGCCGGGCTCTGTGAGACGGTCGCCGTGATCAACCCCTCACCCCGACGCTCCGGCCGCTCGCTTCGCGAGACGCGACCTTCGGTTGCGGCCGGCACCTGTTTTTAGGCGAGGGGAGACCCCTCGCACGCCCGCGCGGACACTTTCGCAAAGAATCCGAACCGCGGGGGAGGTTCCCTTTCAGGCGATCCTCTTCGAGGCATCCAACGCGGAAAGCCCAGGCCCATGGGTGCCGACCAGATAGGCGGCCCAAAAACCAGTCTCGAAGAGAAATGCGGGTTAGGTGCAACGCCGTCCCCGCCGGGACAGACGTCTGCTGACCGCAGGTCTTGCACTGCCAAAGTAAGCGACGCGGCAGCTCGAATGGCCTTCCGGCTCCCGCAGCGAGGACAGAAATAATCGTCCGGCCATCGACTCGCTGCCAGGCAGCGTGCCTCCGTGGCGACGACTTCTGATTCAAGTCACCAACCTTCTGCGGCTACCCGCCGACTTCGCGCGGTCGCGGGCCTTCCGCCTCGGAGCTGCCGGCGGCGAGGGGACTTCGCGAAGGATTCTCTCGCCGACGGCATCTAACTTTTATGGGGTTTACGCAATGGTTGCCGAGGGAGACCCCGTTGCTGCGGCTCAACGCACCGATCCTGACCGGCGCTTTAGTAGGGGGTCATGTGGAACCACCGACGTCGTTGGAAGCTCGCCGCGGCAAAATCGTTTCTCAGGAGGTCTTCCGGAAAGAGCCGAACCCGGACGTGGCGATCCCCATCACGGAATCCCGCGTCAAGTGGACTTACGAGCCCACCCGGCGGATTTCATTGGGCGGGGGGGCCCACACCTCGACGTGGTGGGACGTGCCGGTTCCGCCCGGCGTCACACCGACCGAGGATGGCGATGAGGCTCTCCACGAGGACACCGTAATCTTCTTCGGGCTGCCGAGTGGCCTGAAGTTCACGCTTTGAGAGCCGGGGACGGTTCGACCCGTGTGCGGCATCGCGGGGTGGGTCGACCCGGAGGGCGTTGACCCGGAGGGTTTCGGCGTAGCGCTCCAGACACTGGCCGCCCGCGGACCGGACGGGTGCGGAATGTGGACGGGAGCCCATCGCCGCGTGATCCTCGGGCACCAGCGCCTCGCAATCTTGGACACGACAGAGCGCGGAGAAGAACCGTCGCTCGCCCCGGACGGGCGCTCCGCCTTCCTGCATAACGGAGAGATCTACAACTTCCGGGCGCTCCGAAGAGAGCTCGAGGAGACAGGAGAGGTTTTCGTTTCGGAAAGCGACGGCGAGGTCGCGCACCGGCTTCTGCGCCGGCGGGGGCCGAAGGGTCTCGAGCGACTGGAGGGGATGTTCGCTCTTGCCTTCTGGGAAGAGCACCCGGGCCGGCTGCTGCTCGCGCGAGACCGGATCGGGATCAAGCCCCTCTACTATGCGCGGCTGGGGCGCGGACTCGCCTTCGCCTCTCAGCCCAAAACCCTGCTCGCCCTGCCGGGGCTCGCCGCGCGGCTCGATCCCGACGCGCTCTCAGACTTTCTCGCCTACGGCTACGTGCCGTTCGACCGCTGTCTCTTCGCCGGAATCCGAAAGCTTCCGTCGGCTCACCGCCTGACTTACGAGGTGGAGGCTGACCGCCTCGAGATCAGCCCCTTCTGGCGGCTCGAGCGGCAGACGATCCGGGACGATCCGGAGGAGCTGCGGGCGAGGCTCGATCGAGCGGTCCAGTCGCATCTGGTCTCCGACGTGCCCGTTGGTGCCTTTCTCTCGGGCGGGCTCGACTCGACCGTCGTCGTAGCCCGGGCGGCGGCCGTACAGTCGCTTCCGACGTTTACGGTCGGTTACCCCGCCGGCGACCTGGACGACCTGTTCTACGCCCGGCTTGCATCGCGAGCTCTCGGCACCACGCACCGGGAGGAGCTGCTGGAACTCGGAGATCTCGCCGGGGCTCTCGACCGCGCGGCCCGCGTCTTCGACGAGCCGCTCTACGAGCCGCGTACACTCGCCATGCTCGAGCTGTCCCGCCTGGCGCGCGACTCGGTAAAGGTCGCTCTCTCGGGCGACGGTGGAGACGAGATTTTCGGCGGTTACGGCTGGCACGAGACGGCGCTTCGATACGACCGCCTCCGGCGACGGCTTCGCCTCCTCGGGCCGCTCTTCTCCGCCGCACAGCGAGGCCTTCTCGAACCGCTCTCGCAAAGGCCCTGGGGCCGGCGGGCGTCGGGAGCTGCCCGCCTGCTCGCGGATACCTTCATCGACCGCTACTTTCCGATCCGTGGGTTCTTCAACGGTTCCGAGCAACGCCTAATCCTGGGCCGCAAACCCGAGGACGCTGCCTGGCTCTTTCGCCGCTTCGATCGACCGGATCTGCCGACGATCCATCGCCTGCTGTATCTGGACCTGCACACCTACCTCCCGGACAACGGGCTGGTGGTCGTGGACCGCTCCACGATGGCGCTGGGTCTCGAGGCGCGGGTGCCTCTGCTCGACCGCCAGCTGGTCGAGTACGCCTTTTCTCTACCGCCCGACCGCCTCGCGCGGCCGGGCGCCACAAAGATCGCCTTCCGCGAGGCCGTGGCGCCCTGGGTTCCAGAGCCGATTCGGTCGCGGCCGAAATGGGGTTTTTCGCCGCCGTTCAAGCGATGGATCTCCGGCGCGGGGCGCGTCAATGCGCTTTCCATGCTCGAGCGGGGCGATCTCGCAGCCGATGGAATCCTCGACTTCCGCCAGGTCCGCGATCTGATCGAGTCGAGCGCGCAGCGGCGTAGTGGCAAGCTCTGGCTGCTCCTGAATCTGGAAGCCTGGTACCGGCGTTGGATCCGCGGCGGCGCGATATCCTCCCCGCCTGGGCGGGAACGCATGAAAACGGACGTCTCGCGCGGGCCGTCGATTCTCGGGGCTACTGGACCGAGCGACTGCCGCGAGCCTTCCGTATCGTGAAGACGGCTTCCCGGCTCCTCACCTACTTCCGTCCATACCGATTGCTGGCGGTGCGGGCCTTTCTGGTGATGGGGCTCGTCTCTCTCTCGACCGTGCTGATGCTCTTTCTCCTGACGAAGGTGATCGACGACGTGCTCGGTCCAGGGACCTCCGATTCCATGACGGGGCTGTCGAAAGCGTCGGTCCCCGGCGACAGCGCGCCCTTCGTCCGGTGGCTCGACGGGATCACGCAGCTGGCAGTCGACGGGATCCAGCGGCTCGGACTCTCGACCCGCTTCGGGATTCCTCTCCTTCTCTTTCTGGCGCTCTTCTCCAAAAACTTCTTCTCCTATGTGTCCGAGGCGTCCTTCAACGGGATCGGCTTGGGCATCGTCCGGGATCTCCGCCGCGACGCGTACTGGAGCCTCCTCGGTCAATCCTCCCGTTTCTACTCGGGCGCGACGACCGGAGACCTGATGAGCCGTCTGCTCTCGGACGTCGAGCACGTCCAGTCGGCGTTCGGAACACGCCTGGCCGACTTCGTCCAGGGCATCGTCTCCCTCGTCTTCGTTCTGATCTACGTCTTCTCGGTGGACGCTCATCTCACGCTCGTCGTACTGCTCCTGGGACCGATCGTCCTCGTGCCGGTGGCCGTGATCACGCGCCGCCTGCAGCGGGTCAGCTACTCTTCGCGCCAGCGGATCGGTGAGGTCGGCGCGATCCTCTCCGAGACTCTGCGCGGTCAGCGCGTAATCAAGACCTACGGCATGGAGACCTTCGAAGCCCGCCGCTTCGGCAGGGCCAACGATCGGTACTACTCGACGAGCCGACGGGCTGTCCGAACTCTTGCCCTCGGATCGCCGGCGATGGAGATCGTCGGCGGGCTCGGGCTTTCCGCGCTCATCGTCTACGCCGCCGCGCAGATCGGGGATTCGCGGATGACGGCGGGATGGCTGATCTCGTTTGTGGCCGCGCTGATGATGATGTACAAGCCGATCAAGGACATCACCAGGACCAACCTGGCGATCCAGCTCGCGATCTCGTCGGCTCGACGGATCTTCGAGCTGATGGACCACGCCAACGAGATCGTGGAAAAGCGCAACGCGGTCGAGATTCCGGGCTTCTCCGAAGCGATCCGATATGAGCGGGTCTCCTTCCGGTATGGCGAGGCGTCCATCCTCGAGGGGATCGATCTCACCGTCCCACGTGGGGAGACCATCGCGATCGTCGGCCCTTCGGGGGCCGGCAAGACGACCCTGGTCAACCTGCTGCCGCGGCTCTACGACCCCACCGCGGGCCGCGTCACCTTCGACGGCGTGGACCTGCGCGACGCGACGCTTTCCTCCGTGCGGCGCCAGATCGCTCTCGTCACACAGGAGACCATCCTCTTCGACGCGACGGCCCAGGAGAATATTGCGTACGGTGAGTCGGACGCCGATCCCGCGCGCGTCCGCGGCGCCGCGCGCGCCGCCTACGCGGAGGAGTTCCTGGACCAGCTGCCGGAGGGGTTTCAGACGCGCCTCGGAGAGGATGCAGCGCGCCTTTCCGGAGGGCAAAAACAGAGGCTCGCGATCGCCCGGGCCATCTACAGGGATGCGCCGGTGCTGATCCTGGATGAGGCGACCTCTCAGCTGGATACGGAATCAGAGGCTATGATCGCACGGGCACTTTCGAACCTCATGCGAGGACGGACGACCGTGGTCATCGCCCACCGCCTCTCGACCGTGCGCCGAGCGAACCGAATCATCGTGCTGGAGAGGGGGCGCATCGTCGAGTCTGGAAGCCATCTGGAGCTGATCGCGCGCAAGGGCCTCTACAAGCGGCTGCACGACGCTCAGTACTTCGAAACCGACGACCCGGCGGCGATCCCAGCAGCGTCCGGCTAGGAATCGGACGCACCTGCGGAGGATGTGGCGCAACCGGAGGTGGTGGAGGGAGAAGGAGTAGAACTGTTGATCCGCAGAGCGCTGTTCCCCCTCCTCGTCCTCTTCGCTCTCCTTTCGTCGCAGATCTCCGTCGGTTACATCCTCTTCGCGTTGCTGGCCGCGGGGTGGATCGCGAGCGGCTGGCGGCTCGAGAGCTTCCGGCGCGCACTCACCCACCCGCTGACCGCGGTCGCCGGCCTCTACGCGCTCCTCGTCGTTCTGTCGGTCGTCTTCTCACTCGACCCGCGCGCGAGTCTCCGGGCGATCCCGGGGCTCTCGCTCTTCCTCCTCGTTCCGATCACCATCGATCTCGTGGACAGCTCGCTCCGCGCGCGGAATCTCCTGCTCTCGTTCGCGACGGGCGGGGTCGCTCTCGCGCTCCTGGGGCTCGCGGAGCTGGCGCGATCCGGCGCAAGCCTGCAGAATCGGATCCGCGGACCGCTCTCTCACTACATGACCCTCTCGGGGCTCACCCTGCTCGCCGGATGCGTCCTGCTCGCCTTCCTGCTCGAAGGCCGCGGGCGCGAGCGGTGGCTCGGTCTCGCTGCCGCGCTTCCCTTCGCCGCGATGATCTTCACGCTCACGCGCGGCGCGTATGTCGGGG
>DASWIB010000063.1:0-2376 GCA_036397915.1 Thermoanaerobaculia bacterium
CCGTGATCGTGACGGTCACCCCTGGCAGACCGTTGCCTTCGGGGTCGGTCACGACTCCGCTGACCGAGCCATGGGTCTGTGCGAAAAAAGGTGTCGCGAGACAGACGAGAGCGAAGACCGAAAGCAGTCGGCGGAATCGCATCGGGCACTCCTCCTTAATTGGATGCGCGGACGAAGGCCCGCGCGAAAAGGACTTCCGCAATGAAATAGCGGACGAGATTTGCGCAACATGGGATTGACTTCGCCGGGATTTTACTCCCGCTCCGTGCGGACGAGATCCTCGAATGTCTCGCGCCTCCGGACGATCCGGTAGGCGTCTCCTTCGACCCAGACTTCGGGCGGCCGGGGCCGGAAGTTGTAGCTCGAGGACATGACGAACCCGTACGCCCCGACGTCTCGGATCGCGAGCAGGTCTCCCTCCTCCGGCCGATCGACGATGGCGTCGCGAAGGAAGAAATCGCTCGTTTCGCAAATGGGACCGACCACGTCCGCGGTGACGCGGTCGCGTCCGATCCGGCCGTCCGTCACGGATTCAACGGAATGGATCGCTCCGTAGAGCGCCGGTCGAAGGAGGTCGTTCATTCCCGCGTCGGTGACCACGAAGAGCTTGTCCGAGCTCCTCTTGAGATAAAGGACCCGGGTCACGAGCGCGCCCGCGGGGCCGACGATCGCGCGGCCCGGCTCGATCAGGATCTTGAACGGCAGGCCGTCGAGGTGCGGAACGACCGCCGCCGCGTACCGCTCGGGGGTCAGCGGCTCCTGGCCTTCGCCGGCGATCCCGATGCCGCCGCCGATGTCCACCGTCTCGATCGGGTGCCCGTCGTCGGCGAGAGCTCGCGCGAGCGAAGCCAGCTCCCGCGCGGTCTCCGCGAGCGGCTCGGGATCCAGGATCTGGCTGCCGATGTGCGCCTGGACACCGGTCATGCGGACGAAACGAAGCTCTCGAGCCCGGGAGAAGATCTCTCGGGCCTTTCCGATCTCGACTCCGAACTTGTTGTGCTTTCGCCCGGTCGAAATGTACGGATGAGATTTCGCGTCGATGTCCGGGTTGACGCGCAGAGCGACCTTCGCAGGCCAGTCGATTGCGGCTGCCCAGTGATTGATCTTCTCGATTTCGCGCTCCGATTCCGCGTTGATCGCCAGAAGGCTGGCGTCGACTGCGAACTTGATCTCCTCGTCCGTCTTGCCGACGCCGGAGAAGACGACGCGGTCTTTCGAGAAGCCGCAGTCGAGAACGGCTCGGAGCTCGCCGCCCGAGACGACGTCCGCGCCGGCGCCGAGCGACGCGAGCCGCCGGAGCAGCGTCAGGTTCGAGTTCGCCTTGGCCGCGTAGCAGACGAGGTGCCGGAGAGGCGCGAACGCGGCGTCGAAGCGGCGGAAGTTCTCCTCGATCAGCGCGGCGCTGTAGACATAAAAGGGAGTTCCCACTTCCCGCGCGATTACCGACAGAGCAACACCGTCGCAGGTGAGCTCGCCGTCCCTTCGGAAGAAGCCGGTCAAGGCCGCTTCGGCCGTCTCGAGCGTCGAAGCAGGAGCTCGACCTCCTCCGCGTCGGCAAGGTCCCTCGTCCGCCCGACCGCTCTCTTGTTTCGAACGAAGTCACGTTCTGAGAGCACGGAAATCCGGTTCTCTCCAAAACGCGCTCTTCGGCGCCGCTTCCACGCGTTCGGGAACTTGAGACCCGTCAGAGACGTCATGACGTCGATCCGGCTCGGTGCGACGCCGACCTGGAACACCGTTCCGGGACGAACGAAGTCCTCGATCGTGATTCCCTCGAGCGGCGCGCCGAAGCGGGCGAGCGCGCGGAAGACCCGTCCCGCGTTTTCCGGCAGCGGGTCGACCCACAAATCAAGGTCGCCGGTCGTCCGCGGACGTCCGTAATAGCTAAGAACGTGTGCGCCGACGACGAGGTACCGGACTCTTGCCGCGTTGAATTCGGACAACAGATCGGAGAAGTGCGGATTCGGTTTCATCCTGTCCGGTCAGGCCATAGGCCTCTTGCGAAAGTCTCCACGTCTCGGCAAAGCGCGCCTGTGCACCCCTCTTGCGCCAGTAGGCGACGTCCCGGAGAAAGTCGGAATCCTCGAGAGTCGTGAGGCGGCCCGTAATTTTCTTCTTTTCAGGCACTTACGTGATTATATCGCGGCCGCTCGTCCCACGACGGCTGTGAAGATCTCGTCGAGCGTCACGGCCTCCGCCCGCGCGTCGACGACTCCTTCGATTGCCCGAAACCGCTCGAACTTCGCGTCCTCGAAATTCGACACGACCGCGTCTACGCCCCATCCGCGCACTCTCACCCGCACGGCGTCGAAGAGGTCGAGCTCCGTCCCGTACTCGGTGCGCTCTTCGGTGACCTCGTTGACGAAGCGGATGCGC
>DASWIB010000064.1:0-17334 GCA_036397915.1 Thermoanaerobaculia bacterium
TCGCCTTCAAGATCGCCGGCGCTCTCGCGAACAAGGACGCCATGGAGAAAGCGCGTCCCACGCTCCTGGAGCCGGTCATGACCATCGAGGTGAACGCGCCCAATGAGTACGTCGGCGACCTGATGGGCGACCTCTCGTCACGCCGCGGCCAGGTGCAGGGCATGGAGACGGGCACGGACGACACCGTGATCCGCGCGCAGGTTCCCATGGGAGAGCTGCTGACCTATGGGGCGCAGCTCCGCTCGATCACTCAGGGGCGGGGCTCGTTCCACCTCGAGTTCTCGCACTACGCCGAGGTGCCGCACTCGATTCAGGAAAAGATCATCGCGCAGTCGAAGGCGGGCAAGGCGGCGGCCGAGGGCGCCTGAGAAAGTCGCGGGGACAGGTCCCACGGACCTGCACCCGCCGCAGTTCAGAGTCCGCCCCGAAGCCGCTATCTGTTTGCGAGCAGAGGAACGCCTCGGGCCCGGAGCAACCGCTCGTCGGCCGTCACCAGCGTCAGTTCGTAAACGATGGCCGTCGCCGCGAGAAAACGATCTACGGGATCCTGATGAGGGAGGCGCACGCTCCGGCTCTCGACGGCAATCTGACGATTCAAGGGGGTCTCGCGAAAGGATCCCCTCTCGAAAGCCTTCTCCAGCCATGCGACCGGGTCGGTCCCCAAGCGCACTCGTCCGCGCTCCGCGAGCAGCAGCGCTTCCCAGAAGCTGATCGGCGAAAGCCATAGCTCGTTGTCGGTCGACTGCAAGGCCGAAGCGACCCGGGGGCTGAGCTTCGCCGAATCAAGAACGCTCCAGAGCCAGATGTGGGTATCGAGCAGGAGCTTCAACGGCGTAGGACTTCCCACTCCTCTTCGGGCAAAGCCGGAGAAACGATGTCCCCCATGATCGTAGCGGTTCCCGCGAGGGATCCCAGCCAGTCACGTCGCCGAACCGGCGTCGGGGGTGGAACAATCGAGGCGATCGGCTTCCCGAAGCGTGTCACGAGAACCGGCCGCCCGGTTCGTTTGACTTTCTGGAGAACGGCGAGACAGGTCGCCTTGAACTTCGAAATCGCGATCGTC
This sequence comes from Thermoanaerobaculia bacterium, assembly GCA_036397915.1. GTDB lineage: Bacteria > Acidobacteriota > Thermoanaerobaculia > UBA5066 > Gp7-AA6 > Gp7-AA6. The sequence continues at coordinate 1,064 of DASWIB010000064.1, forward strand.
TCCACGCGCACCACTCTACTCTTGTCACGAACCATGGTCAATGACCATGGTCAGCCTAATGAGAGCCCGCCGCCGCCGCCTCGTCCAGGATCCAGATGAGGGAACCGCGTCTCGGTCTCACGAGGGAAGCCGGCAAGGTGCTCACGCCTCGTTTCATCCGAAGGACCGTCGAAACGACAGTCGCCTTCTCCGAGCCGGTGACCAGGAAGATCGCACTCCGCGCGGCGTTGACGACGGGCAGCGTCAGCGTCAGGCGCCACTCCGAGAGCTTCGGAATCCAGTTCGCGACGACCCAGCGGCGCTTCTCACCGACCGCGCGCGTACCGGCAAAGAGCGATGCCGTATGGCCGTCGGTGCCGAGTCCCAGTAGGACGAGGTCGAATTCGGCCGGAGCTCTCCGGGCGCCGAATTCCCGTCTCAGGATCTCCTCGTATTCGCGCGCGGCGCGCGGGGGGTCTTCCTCGCCGCGCATCCGAAAAACGTTCTCCGCCGGCAGCCGCAGAGGGTCAATCAGCCGCTCCTTCACGAGACGGTAGTTGGAGCGCTTGTGCCGGGGCGGCACGCACCGCTCGTCCATGAAGAAGATTCGTGTCCTTTTCCAGTCGATCCGACGACGAAACGGCGGCCGCCCGAGCCGGTCGAAGAGCGCGCCTGGCGTCGATCCCCCGGAGAGAGCGACGCGGAAGAGGCCGTGATCGGCGAGCGCGTGCTGCGCGGCGGCGAAGAGCTCCCGCGCGGCAGCCTCGGCGGCTCCGGACGCGTCCGGAAGGACGCGGACTTCGAAACTGGGAGGGCCTTCCGGCGGCAGCTCCCTCACTTCCCGAGGGTACGCCAGCGGCGGCCGTCCCGCTGCAGGAACCGGTCGGCTGCATCCGGCCCCATGGTCCCGGCGGCGTAGTTCGGAAACTCCGGCGGCGCCTCTCTCCCCCACGTTTTCAGGAGCGGGTCGAGGACCCGCCACGCCTCCTCCGCTTCGTCCCCCCGGATGAAGAGCGTCTGGTCGCCGTGGGTCACGTCGACCAAGAGCCGCTCGTACCCGCCGTGCGAGGCGGCGCCGAGGTTCGAATATGGAAAATCCATGTAGACCGATTCGACCTCCGCCACGGTGCCGGGGATCTTCGCCTCGAACTTCAAGGAGACCGCCTCCTCCGGCTGGATTCGGAGGCGCAGCACGTTCGGCGCGAGCTCGCCGCTATGGTGGCGGAAATAGTGGTGGGGCACGCTCTTGAACTCGATCGCGATCTCCGAGATGCGCGTCGACATCCGCTTGCCGGACCGGACGTAGAAGGGCACCCCCGACCAGCGCCAGTTGTCGATGACGAACTTGACCGCGGCGTAGGTCGGCGTCTTCGAGTCCGGCGCAACGTTGGGCTCCTCGCGATAGCCCGGCACCTTCTTGCCCTCGGCGACGCCCGGACCGTACTGCCCCCGGACCGCCCACGCGTCCGCCGCGTCTTGCGGAAAGGGACGAATCGACTGGAGAACCTTGACCTTCTCCGCGCGCACCGCGTCCGCTTCGAACTTCACCGGCGGCTCCATCGCCGTCAGACACAGGAGCTGGAGCAGGTGGTTCTGGAACATGTCGCGCAGGACTCCCGCCCGTTCGTAGTAGCCAGCGCGGTGTTCGACGCCGATCGATTCGGCGACCGCGATCTGGACGTGGTCCACGTATCGCTGGCTCCAGAGCGGCTCGAAGATCCCGTTGGCGAAGCGGAGCACGAAGACGTTCTGGACGGTCTCTTTCGCGAGGTAGTGGTCGATCCGATAGATCTGTCGCTCCTCGAAGACGCTTCGGAGCGACTGGTTCAGCTTCTCGGCGGACTCGAGGTCGCGACCGAACGGCTTTTCGATCACGATGCGGGTCCAGCCGTCTTCCGGTCGCGAGAGTCCATGCTCTCCGAGAAAACAGACGATCTCGGCATCGGCCTCGGGCGGCGTCGCGAGGTAGAAGATCCGATTTCGGTGGCTGCCGCGCCTCGACTCGATCTCCTCGAGCAACCCGCGGAGGGTCTGGTAGAGCGCGGGGTTTCCGAAATCGCCGTTCAAGTAGCGAATCACCGCGGGAAGCTCGCCGGGCCGCCCCTGTTCCCGCGGTGTGAACTCCCGGGCCCCTTCCTCGAGGCGCCGCCGAAAGTCGCCGTCGCTGTACGGGGTTCTCGCGAGCCCGATGATCGCGAAGTCGGGCGAAATCGATCCGTCGCGCGAGAGGTGAGCGATCGCCGGTGCGAGCAGCCGCCGGGTCAGATCTCCCGACGCGCCGAAGATGACGAGCGTCGCCGGTGGGCGGATCTCTTCTTCGGTCTTCATACGGGTCGATGCTCAGATCTCGGGGGTGTGGGGGACCGCAAGGCCCCCCACCGATAGGACTCGGACATTCCCGGGGGGTGTGGGGGACCGCAAGGTCCCCCACCGACAAACTTCGACATTCTCATGCCCAGAACCGACAACTGAAAACTCCGTTCTTTCACTCCTTTTTCACCGCGTGGCCGCCGAACTGGTTGCGCAGCGCGGCGACCACCTTCGCGGAGAAGGACTCCGGCTGGCGCGAGTGGAACCGCGCGAAGAGCGCGGCGGCGAGCGCCGGCATCGGGACCGCGCGCTCGATCGCCTCGTGGAGGGTCCACCGCCCCTCCCCCGAGTCCTGCACGAAGCCCTTGACCCCGGCGAGCTTGGGGTCCTCCTCGAGCGCGAGCACGAGAAGATCGAGCAGCCAGGACCGAACGACGGACGCGTGCGTCCAGAGCCGTCCGACCTGGAGCAGGTCGAGGTCATAGCCGGAAGCCTGGAGCATCTCGAATCCCTCGCCGTAGCCCTGGAGCATCGAGTACTCGATCGCGTTGTGCACCATCTTCACGAAATGGCCCGCGCCCGGAGCGCCGACATGGGCGTACCCGTCGGGGGGCGCGAGTGTCTGGAACGCCGGCTCGACGAGACGGAAGTGATCGGAGCGACCGCCGACCATCAGACAGTAGCCGTACTTCGACCCCCAGATTCCGCCGGAGGTTCCCGCGTCGAGGAATCCGATCCCGTCCTTTTCGAGGGCGGCGGCCCGCCGCGCCGAGTCGGAGAACCTCGAATTCCCGCCGTCGACGATCACGTCTCCGGCGGAGAGTAGGGGCTTCAACGTCGCGATCGATTTCTCGACGGGATCGCCGGCGGGGATCATCAGCCAAATCGCTCGCGGCGGCGAGAGGCGCGTCGCCAGGTCTTCGAGCGAGGTCGCCCCCTTCGCCCCGTCCGAAACCGCCTCCCGGACCGAGTCGGCGCCGCGGGCCCAGGCGACGATCTCGTGACCGCCGGCGAGCAGGCGGCGCACCATGTTGCCGCCCATGCGGCCGAGGCCCACGAACCCGAGCTTCATCGCCGCTCCTTTCCGGCCGGCCCAAGGGGTGCGGGGGACCGCAAGGTCCCCCGCCAACAGATACTCAAAAATCTTATCGGTGCGGGGGACCGCAAGGTCCCCCGCCGACAAATACTCAAAAAAATCTTATCGGTTCGGGGGACCGCAAGGTCCCCCGCAAAAATTTACTCATTCCTTGTCCCTGCCTCGGGCGAGACCATTCCGGCGAGCGACTCGAGCCCCGCCGCCGGGTCGACGAGGTGCACTCGAAGCGTTCGCCGCCCGCGCGACTCGAGCGCGGCGACGTCGCCCGCCGCCTGAGCCGCAACGACCTGTTCGAACCCCCAGGGACGGCCGGGAATCGGAACCTGCGCCGACGGGGCCGCCGTGATCTGCAGGAAGGCGCCGGTGTCGGGACCACCCTTGTGGAGCTGTCCCGTCGAGTGGAGAAATCGCGGTCCGAAGCCGACGGTCGTGGCGACCCGCCGCGCGTCGCGCACGGGAAGCCGGATTCTCGTGAGCCGCTCCTCGTTTTCCCGCGTCGCGGCGACGTAGGCGGTGATCGCGAAGTAGTCGCCGGGCTCGAGCGAATCGAGGAGCCGGGAGATCGAACCCGGATCGGGCGGCAGCGGCTCCCCGGCCTCCTCCCCCTTCTCCCCCGACAGGATCTCGTTGGTGCGGTCCTTCGCCTCCTGGACATTCGGCTGGTCGAACGGATTGATGCCCAGGAGGAATCCCGCGACCGCGGTCGCGAACTCCCATCGAAACATCTCCGCGCCGAGATCGAGCGCGCCGCCGATCTCGAATCGCGCGACGGGATGTCCGTTCTCCTCGAGGTTCGCGAGGGTCCGCGCCTCCACCGGATCGTCGGGGCCGGCCGCGATGCGAACGAAGAAACGGTCGCGGCCGTACACCTCGGGCGGGCCGAGCGCCTCGCCTTCAACGGGCAGGATCCCTTTGCCTTCCTTCCCCGTGCTCTCGGCGATCAGCTGCTCGAGCCACAGGCCGAAGCGGTCTGCCGGGGCCCCCACCGAGAACGTGAGCTTGTCGCGTCCTTCGAGGGCGAGCGCGCCGATGGCTGCCCCGAGGGACGCACCCGGGTTTTCCTCGGGCGCGGCCGCGCGGCACGTAGCCGCGGACGCCCGCGCGCGGCGGATCAGCTCGGAGACGTCGAAGCCCGCCAGCGCCGCCGGGACGATCCCGAACGGCGACAGCGCCGAGTAGCGGCCTCCGATCGCCGGATCGGAGAGCACCGTCGTCTCGACACCGCGGGAGTCGGCGATCTTCGCGAGCGGGGTGCCGGGGTCGGTGATGACGACGAAGCGCTTGCCGGCGCGCGCGCCGAGGTCCTTCTCCGCCAGAGCGAAGAACCAGTCGAAGAAGAGGTTCGGCTCGAGCGTCGTGCCGGACTTCGACGATACGACGTAAATCGACCTCCCCGGCGGGGCGCTCTCCGCCGCCGCGAGCACGCTCGCGGGCTCGGTCGAATCGAGGACCTCGAGACGCGGAAAGCCCGGGCGGCGCGGAAACGACGAGGCGAAGACGAGCGGTGCGAGAGACGACCCTCCCATGCCGAGCACGAGAACCCTGTCCGTCTCGCCGGAGAGTCGCGCGGCCAGCGCGTCAAGCCCCGGGAGCGTACCGGCCGTGCGATCGGCGATCGTCAGCCAGCCGAGAGCGTTCTCGATCGTCCGGCGGTGCGCAGGATCGTCCTTCCAGAGGCTCGCATCCCGGGACCAGATCCGCTCGACCGCCCGCTCGCGATCGAGCCGCCGGAGAGCCTCCCGATAGGGCTTTTCGAGACTCTTGAGCGCGAGCTTCAGGCGACCCTCATCGCCTTCTCTTTTTCCGCGAGTGCCTTCAAGAGAGAGTCGTAGGAGCCCGAAAACTTCTTGACGCCTTCCTCTTCGAGCTCGCGGGAAACCTCACGCTCGTCGATTCCGAGCGCTTCGAGGCGGGGAAACACGCGGCGCGCTCCCTCGAGGCTCTCGAAGATCCTCACCTGAGGGTTCCCGTGATCGCGGTACGCGCTGAAAGTCTCGGGCGGCATCGTGTCGACGGTGTCCGGCGCGATCAACGCCTCGACGTAGTAGAGGTCGGGATACGCCGGGTCCTTCGTCGAAGTCGATGCCCAGAGCGGCCGCTGGATCCGCGCGCCCCGCCGCGCGAGAGAGGCGAAACGGGGTGAGCCGAAGACCTCCCGGAAGGCCAGATATGCCAGGCGCGCATTCGCGATTGCCGCCTGACCGCGAAGCTCCCGGGCTTCCTTTCCCCGATCACTCTCACCGTCTTCCTTCACGATTCTGTCGAGCTTCTTGTCGATGTTCGTGTCCACGCGGCTGACGAAGAAGCTCGCGACCGAATGGAGGCTCTCGACCGGACGGCCCGCGCCGATCCTCTCCTCCAGGGCGGAGAGATACGCCTCCATGACCTCGCGGTACCGCGAGACCGAGAAGAGGAGCGTGATGTTGATGTTCACCCCGTCGGCGAGGCATTGCCGGATCGCGGGAACGCCGGCGGCCGTCCCGGGGATCTTCACCATGACGTTCGGGCGCCCGCACGCCTCCCAGAGTCGGCGAGCCTCCCGGATGGACGCCTCCGTGTCGGACGCCAGGTGGGGGCCGACCTCGATCGAGACGTAGCCGTCGCCTCCCCGCGCGCGATCGTAGACCGGACGGAAGAGGTCGGCCGCGCGCTGCACGTCCTCGATCGAAAGCTGATCGAAGATCGCGAACGGCTCCTTCCCTTCCGACCCGGCGCGCCGGATGTCTTCGTCGTACAGCTCGGTCTCCGCGATCGCCTTCTGAAAGATCGTCGGGTTCGAGGTCATGCCGGCGAGGCCGTCCTCCCGGATCAGCCTGTCGAGCTCTCCGGTCGTGAAGAGGTCCCGCCGGATGTAGTCGTACCAGACGCTCTGCCCGAGCTTCTTGAGCTTCTCGAGCGGATTGCTGCTCATGTGACCCTCCTCGCGTCCTCGAAGACGCCGTTGCGAGCGTCCTCCTCGATTGCGTTCACTTTACCGAGGCGGCGTAAGTGCCTTTCCGCCTCAGAGAATCTCGCGTTCACGAACGCGCGGACGAGCTCCGCGGCGAGCGCCGGGCCGATCACCCGCGCGCCGAGACAGAGCACGTTCATGTCGTCGTCCTCGACGCCCTGACGCGCCGAGAACGTATCGTGGCACATCGCCGCCCGGACCCCGGGGACCTTCGTCGCGGCGACCGAGGCCCCCACGCCGCTCCCGCAGACGACGATGCCACGGTCGCAGCGGCCCGAGGCGACCGAAACCGCCACCGCGCGGGCGAAGTCGGGATAGTCGACCGGCTCGGTGGAGTTGGTTCCCAGGTCGTCGACCGAGTGCCCCATCGCCCGCAGAGCCTCGATCACTCCGTGCTTGAGCGGGAAGCCGGCGTGGTCGCAGGCGACCGCGATTCTCATGTCAGCAGCGCCTTCGCTTTCGCGACGACGTTCTCGACGTTGAAGCCGAGCTCACGGAGCACGACTTCGCCGGGCGCCGAAGCGCCGAAGCGCTCGAGCCCGATCGAGTCGCCCCGATCGCCGACCCATCGCTTCCAGCCGAGAGCCGAGCCCGCTTCGACGGATAGCCGTGCCGCCACCGCGGAGGGCAACACTTCTTCCCGATAGGCGCGGTCCTGTTTCTCGAAGAGCTCCCACGAAGGCATCGACACGACCCGGGTCGGGATCCCCTCGTCTTCGAGCTTCTGCCGTGCGTCGAGCGCGAGCGACACCTCGCTGCCCGATGCGATCAGGATCACGCGAGCCGGTCCGCCGGAGGCTTCCGCGAGAACGTAGGCACCGCGCGCGAGCCCGGCCGGCGCGGCGTATTTCGAGGTGTCGATCACAGGGAGCTTCTGGCGCGACAGGACGAGCCCGACGGGGCCTTCGCGGTGCTCCATCGCGACCCGCCAGGCTTCCGATGCTTCGTTGGGGTCCCCGGGCCGGATCAGCGTGAAGCCGGGCATCGCGCGGAGTGACATCAGGTGCTCGACCGGCTGGTGCGTCGGGCCGTCCTCACCGAGGCCGATCGAGTCGTGGGTCCAGACGAACACGACGGGCAGCTCCGAGACGGCCGAGAGGCGCACCGAGGGCCGCATGTAGTCGGAGAAGCAGAAGAAGGTCGCAACGTAGGGACGGATTCCGCCGTGATACGCCATCCCGTTCGCGATTCCCGCCATCGCGTGCTCTCGGACCCCGAAGTGGATGTTGCGCCCTGCGCCCGTCCGGCCGTCGAAATCCTCCTCGTTCTTCAACTTCGTGCTCGTCGAGACCGAGAGGTCCGCGTCGCCGCCCAGGAGCGCCGGCACCCGCTCCGCAAGCACGTTCAAGACCTTCCCGGCCGCCGCGCGCGTTGCCTCTTTTTCTCCCGCTTTCCACCTCGGAAGGTCCGCGTCCCATCCCGGGGGGAGCTCGCCCGACAGTCCCTGCCGCCACTCCTCCGCGAGATCGGGATTTGCCGCCGCCCACGCCTCGAACCGCCGCTGCCACTCCGACTGGCGCTCGACCCCGCGCTCCACTGCCGCTCGGAGGTGAGCGAGGGCGTCCGCGGGAACGAAGAAAGGCTCCTCGTACTCCCAGCCGAGGGCCTTCTTCGTCAGGACGACCTCCTCGGGTCCGAGCGGGCTGCCGTGCGCCTCCGAGGTGCCGGCCTTGTTCGGCGAGCCGTATCCAATGGTCGTGCGGACGATGATCAGAGTCGGACGTCGCGTCTCCGATTCCGCCTGCCTGAGCGCGTGGTCGATCGCATCGAGGTCGGTGTTTCCGTCCTCCACCCGCAGGAGCTGCCAGCCGTAGGCCTCGTAGCGCTTCCCGACGTCCTCGGTGAACGCCATCGAGGTCGGACCGTCGAGCGATACCTGGTTGGCATCGTAGAGGAAGGTCAGCTTGCCGAGACCGAGATGTCCGGCGATCGAGGACGCCTCGTTGGAAATCCCTTCCATCAGATCCCCGTCGGATACGATCGCGAACGTCCGGTGGTTCACGATCTCGTGTCCGGGCCGGTTGAAACGACGGGCGAGGTATCGCTCGGCCATCGCCATCCCGACGGAGTTCGCCGTGCCCTGGCCGAGGGGACCGGTGGTGGCCTCGACGCCCGGCGTCAGGCGGTACTCGGGATGCCCCGGCGTCCGGCTCCCCCACTGGCGGAACGCCTTCAAATCGTCCATGCCGAGGTCGTAGCCGGTCAGATACAGAAGGCAATACCAGAGCATGCAGCCGTGCCCGGCCGACAGGACGAAGCGATCGCGGTCCGGCCAGAACGGATCGCGCGGGTTGTGCTTCAGGTGCCGTGACCAGAGCACGTAGGCCATCGGCGCGGCTCCGAGCGGCAGGCCGGGGTGTCCGGAGTTCGCCTTCTGGACGGCGTCGATCGCGAGCGTCCGGATCGTGTCGACGCAGAGCTCGTCGATCGATTCGCGGACGGTGCTCAAGAAGTCCTGCCGGCGAGACCCGCCGCTCTCCTCCGCTCCTGGCGGAAATCGAGTCGCGAAAAGAGTTGTGACACGGACGCTCCTGTGGGTTTCACCCTGGTTCCCTCCCGATCTTAATACGCCGGCCGGGCGGCGTCCGATCCCCGGCGAGCTCCCCCTCGCTCCGGAAAAGTCGCGGAGTTTCCCGCGGCGAATTGCAATGAGGAATAATCGGGAATGTCGATCTTTCTTGCGCCGGACAGCGGCGGCGACAAACGGCGCGAAGACATGGACGAACCGACGACGATCGCGGAAAAGGAGACCAGGAACCCGCTCTCGTACTCGGGAGCGGACCTCGCGGCACGCGCTCTCTCGCTCGAGTGGCTCGAGACGGACGGACTGGGCGGGTTCGCCTGCGGAACCGCCGCGGGCGCCCGGACACGCAAGTACCACGGCTGGTACGTCCCCGCGATCCCGCCTCCGCGGCGCCGGTTCGTCCTCGTGTCGGGATGCGACGAGTTCGTCTCCGCGGGCGGTGAGATCGCGGGCATATCGACGCAGCTGTACCGAGACACGGTCTATCCGAACGGTCGCGCGAACCTGACGCGCTTCACGCTCGACCCGTTCCCCACCTGGCTGCACGAGACCGAGCATTTCGTCATCGAGCGCTCCCTCTGCGCCCTTCGTGGCCGCCCGGCGACGCTCGTCCGCTGGGTGAATCGCGGGACGCGCAAGATCGAGCTCACCGCACGGCCGCTGCTCGCCTTCCGTGGAGTTCATTCTCTCCAGCGGGAGGGAGGATTCTCGGCGAGGACGGAGCTCGCCGGGGACGGCGCGCGCGTGTTGCCGCAGGGCGACCTGCCGAACCTCCACATGCGCGCGCCCGGCGCACGGCCGTTACTCGAGCCCGACTGGTACCGGAGCTTCCACTATCCCGCCGAAGCCGAGCGGGGCTACGAGGCGGAGGAAGACCTCTGGAATCCACTCGCGTGGGTGTGGGAGCTCGCTCCCGGTGCCGAGGCGCACCTGGTGTTCTCCACGGAAGAGATCGCCGAGGTGCCTGCCCGCCTGCGGCTGGCGGAAGGGCAGCGGCGCGAGAACTTTCCGAGGACGGGCGATTCGGTGTTCGATGAGCTCGGGCGCCGCGCGGAAGCATTCCTCGCCGAGGCGCCGGGCGGGGGTCCGACGCTCCTCGCGGGATTTCCCTGGTTCGCGGACCTGGGCCGCGAAGCGATGATCGCCGCACCGGGTCTCGCGGTTGCGACCGGTCGGTACCGTCCCTTCGCCCGCCTGCTGAATTCTTACGCGGAGCGCCGCCGCGGCGGCTTGCTGCCCCACTTCTATCCGCATGACGGCGCCGAGCCGGAATACGACTCGATCGACGCTCCGCTGTGGTTCGTTCTCGCCGTCGAGTGGTTCGGACGGGCGCGGCGTGATCCCGGCGAGCCCCCGCCGCTGCTCGACGCCGTCCGCGAGATCCTGGACCGTTATCGCGCCGGAACCGCTTTCGGGATTCGCGCCGGAGCGGACCTGCTCCTCTCGGCCGCGCCGCGCGGTCGGGCGCTGACCTGGATGGATGCCGTCGTGGACGGTGAGCCCGTTACCCCGCGGCACGGCCGTCCCGTCGAAGTCAACGCGCTCTGGCACGCGGCCTTGAAAGCAGCGGCTCGACTGGAGCGGCTCGCCGGCGATCACGCGCACGCGCGCGACCTCGAAGCGGACGCGTGGCGGGTCGCCCGCCGGTTCAACGAGGTCTTCTGGTCCGACGCCGACGAGCGCCTCCACGACGTGGTCGGCGACGCGAGTCCGGACCGGAGCCTCCGCCCGAATCAGATCTTCGCCGTGTCGCTCTCGGAGGATCTGCTGCCGCCCCACCGCGCTCGGGCCGTCTACTGGTCGGTCCGGCGCCACCTGCTGACGCCGTTCGGGCTGCGGACCCTGGACCCGCGGGATCCGCGGTATCGCGGGCGCTGCCAGGGCCCGCAGAAGGAGCGCGACCTCGCCTCTCACCAGGGCACTGTCTGGCCCTGGTTACTGGGGGCTTTCGTGGACGCTCACTTCCGCGTCTTCGGCCGCACGCCCGAATCGCTCCGCACGGCTCGAGGCTGGCTCGCACCGCTGCGCGCGCACGTGCGCGAGGCCGGTGTCGGCTCGATTTCGGAGACCTTCGACGGCGATCCGCCGCACACCCCGCGGGGTTGCTTCGCCGAGGCTGTGAGCGTGGCGGAGGTCGCGCGGATCGTTCACACACACCTTTCCGAATGACCTTCGGCTCGCGGTGAGATCCGACGGAAGCCGCGTTCTCCTCGTCATCTGCGACGGCTGGGGGGAAGCGCCCCCTTCCGAGGGAAACGCGATCACGCGCGCTCGGAAACCGACCTTCGACCGGTGGCGGAGGGAGTATCCCTGGACGACCCTCGAGGCCTCGGGAGAAGCCGTCGGGCTCCCGGCGGGACTCATGGGCAACTCCGAGGTCGGTCACTTGAACCTGGGAGCCGGCCGCACGGTCCCGCAGGACCTCCTTCGTGTGGATCTCGCCCTGCGGGAGGGCTCGTTCTTCGAGAACCCCGCCCTCCTTCGAGCCGCGGAGCACGCCCGGCGTCCGGGCGCGACCCTTCACCTGATGGGCCTCCTGTCGGACGGCGGAGTCCACTCCCACGAGAGACACGTCTTCGGGCTGCTCGAGCTCGCCCGCAGGCGCCGCGTGCCGCGCGTCCGGATTCACGCGTTCACGGACGGCCGGGACACTCCGCCCCGATCCGCTCTCGGCTGCATCGCACGCCTCGAGGAGGAGCTCTCCGCGACGGGCGGCGCGATCGCGAGCGTCTCGGGACGCTACTACGCGATGGACCGCGATCAGCGCTGGGACCGGGTGGCGCTCGCCTGGGACGCGCTTCGGCTCGGCCGCGCACGTCGCGCGGGCAGCGCGCGGGCCGCCGTCGAAGACGCGTACGCGCGCGGCGAGTCGGACGAGTTCATCGTTCCAACCGTCATCGAGAGGGAAGGAGCGGCGCTCGGTCCGGTCGCCGACGGCGACTCGGTCGTCTTCTTCAACTTCCGCGCGGATCGCGCCCGGCAGCTGACGAGGGCGTTCACGGAACGGGATTTCCGGGAGTTCGACCGCGGCGACCCGCCGTCGGTCCTCTTCGTCTGCTTCACGGAATACAAGAAGGAGTTCGGGCTCCCGGTCGCGTTCCCGACGCCGAGACTCGATCGGATCCTGGCCGCGGTCTGGGCGGAAGCGGGAATGCGCAACCTCCGGCTGGCCGAGACCGAGAAGTATGCGCACGTCACTTACTTCTTCAACGGCGGGGTCGAGACCCCCTATCCGGGCGAGGAGCGTCTGCTCGTCCCGTCCTGGAAGGGAGCGACTTACGACCTCCACCCGGAGATGAGCGCGGGGGAGATCACGGATGAGGTCGTGCGCGCGATGTCCGCGGGGGACTTCGGGGCGATCGTCTTGAACTATGCGAACGCCGACATGGTCGGCCACACGGGCAAGCTCCCCGAGACGATCGCCGCGATCGAGACGCTCGACCGCTGCTTCGCGCGGCTGGAGACCTCGGTGCGGGAAACCGGATGGCTGCTCGTCATGACCGCCGATCACGGGAACGCCGAGCAGATGATCGATCCCTCCACCGGGCAGCCCCACACGGCTCACACCACGAACCCGGTGCCGATCCTGATCGCGCGCGCCGGCGGACACCTGCGATCGGGAGGCTCGCTCTCGGACGTGGCGCCCACGATTCTGGGATTACAGGCGCTGCCCGTCCCCGATGAAATGACCGGGCGCGATCTGACGCGGCCGTAGGCCGCGTCATCCCGAGCGCAGCGAGGGATCTCGAGAATCAGGGGACAGCCACGGTTTCTGATGTTCCCGAGGTTTGTCACCTTTTGGGCGGAAACCGTGGTCTGTCCCCACTATCCTCTATCCGGCGCAACCCTCGTACAGCTCGGTCTCGGGGAAGAAGGCGTACCATCCGAACCAATACGCCCGATGCCCGGCAAAGCGCTCGAGCGGACCCGCTCCCGATGCCGGCCGCAGGAAGTCGTCGGCGACGACCCAGCGCTCCCCGGTGGCGGGCTCGACCAGCTGTCGAGAGGAAGGACCCTCTGCGAAAACGTGATCCTGTCGGCGATACGCTCGCACGGCTCCGCTCTCTGGGTCCGCGACGAGCACGATGGGAATCGTGCCGACCGCGTCGTTGACGATGCGCTCCCGGAACAGGAGCTCCAGCGGATACGCCTTTGCGCGGCCGCCCGCGCGAATGGCGTAGACCCACGCCTTCGTCGCCAGCTGGGGGTTCTTCCTCCAGACCGGAAACATCGTCTCCGGGCTCGCGAAGTATCGACCGTACGCTGCCCCGGGCGAATAGTCGCGCCGATGGCCGGTCCGGAAAGAGAGGACCGTGGTCGACGGATGGAGCGCTCTCCACTCTCGCCACGTGGTCACCGTCATCGGCAGCGGGACCAGCCGGATTCCCCGCCCGACGAGAGGACCCACGACGGGCTCTCCGGTCAGATTGCTCCAGAGGGAAAGCGTGTCCCGGTCGTACATGAGCTTGTTCGACCGGTACAGGAGACCCGATGACCCGAAGACGAGAACCTTGCCGTCCGTCGTCCCCGTCGCGTACGCGATCGCGGAGCCGCAGAGGGTGCAGTACGAGAGCGCGAATGCCCGTCCCCCAACGACGTCGTTCGCCATCTCGTGCCAGTCGAGGATCCGCTGGGGATAGGCGCGGCTCGCTCCCCCGAGCTCGATGCCGAACACGGTCTCCGAGTCCTCGAGAAACGTCGCTTCGGAAGCAGGAACCGTTTCGGGGTTCACGAGAGCCGGGATCCCGTCCATGCGGACGCCGCCCCACACGATCTCTTCGGGGCGGATCGCGATCGGCAGCGCCGGATGGAGGAACCTTCCGAACGCCGGATCGATCCGCGCGAAGAGCGCCGCCTTCCACGCGCGGTAACCCTCCTTCGGGCGGATCTCCTCGTGACCGCCGAGGTACTCGACCCAGTACCGGTAGTGGGGTCCCAGCCGCTCGCCCGAGAGTGCTTCGAGGCAGGCGACGACGTCTCCGCGCGTCGCCGGCGAGGCGAAGAAGAGGGCGTCGATGAGAGCCGGCAGGAGCGAGCGGTCGGCTGATCGCGAGATCGCGAACCGCGCCGTGGCGCGCGATGCCTCGTCCTCGGAAAGCAGGCGCGCGAGAATGTCGCGGGCGCGGTCGGGCGGAAGCGGAGAAGCTGGAGGGGCGAGGAGAAGAGAGAGCGCGAGGAGGATCACGGCGACGTCAACGCAAGTGGACTGCAGCGGGTGCAGGCCCGCAGGACCTGTCCCCGCGTTGAACTGCTGCGGGTGCAGGTCCGCGGGACCTGTCCCCGCAACCTCACTTGAGGGCGGGCCTCGGGGCCGGCTGGAGCCGGATGTCCATCGACGGAATCCTGTCGACCTCGGAGACCTGCACGGAGGTTTTGAACGGCAGATAGCCGGGCGCGTCGACGTCGAGGTCCCACCTCCCGCTGGCGAGGCCCAGGTAGGCCCAGCGGCCCTTCTTGTCGGTCGTCACCTGGTCGGGGCCCGCTCCTCCGCGCCGCAGGGTGAGCTTGGCGCCGGGGATCCCCTCCCCTTTCTCGTTCGCCACGCGTCCGTCGACACGCGCCTTGCCCCGCCAGTCCTGCGCTGCACCGACGGAAGCGACCAGCAGGGCAAGCGCCGCCGCGAGAGCCGTCTTCGAACCGCGTGATGCGAGCCTCACTTCGTCCTCCTCCAAAAGCCCCGGCGCAAAACAGAGGGCCTAGGAATGTGTCCGAGTAATCTTTTTGCGGGAGACCTTGCGGTCCCCCGAACCCCCCGGCGGGAATCATTCCCGCCGGGCGGATTCTACGTCCGGGGTCCGACTCGATCGCCGTAACACGGTCTGCTAGCATCTCCGAGATGGCGCTCGCCCGGCACGTTTATGCGAAACGGCTCGAGACGATGCGCGAGCGCCTCCGAGGCATTCCGGCCGACGGCCTGTACGCGACCCCCTCGTCGAACCTGTTCTACCTGACCGGAATCGACTTCTGGCGCAGCGAGCGGTTGACGGCCCTCTTCCTCTTCGCTGACTCCGACCCGGTCGTCCTCTGCCCCGCCTTCGAGGAGAGCCGGCTCCGCGGCATGTCGGCCGTTTCCGACGTCGTGACGTGGGAGGAGACCGAGGACCCCTTCGGGAAGGCCGCCGCCCTGTTCCCCGCGAGAGCGGGAACGCTCGCGATCGAACCGTCGACGGCGTATGACGACGCCGAGCGGCTCCTCGCCCGTCGTCCGGCCTGGAGGCCGGTCTCCGCGGGATCGGTCTTCGCCTCGGTACGGATGGTCAAGACGCTCGAGGAGGTCGAGGCCATGCGGCGCGCGATCACTATCGCGCTTCCGCGGTTCCGACGCGCGTTCGAGGCGCTCCGACCCGGCGTGATCGAGGAAGAAATCTCCGCGCTGTTCGGCGGCGAGAACGTCGTCCAGTTCGGCCCGTCTTCGGCGCTGCCACACGGCGCGTCGACCGATCGCGCGCTCGCGGTCGACGAGGCCGTTCTGATCGACGCCTGGGACAAGCCGGAGGGTTACTACTACGACATCACGCGCTCGACCTGGTTCGGCCGGCCTTCCGAGGAGTACCGGAAGATCTGGTCGATCGTGCTCGACGCACAGAGCGCGGCGATCGAGCGCGCGGGTCCGGGCGTGCCGTGCGCCGACGTCGATGCCGCGGCCCGGCGGGTCATCGACAAGGCGGGATACGGCGAGTACTTCACGCACCGGCTCGGTCACGGGCTCGGGATCGACGTTCACGAGCCCCCGTACATGGTCGGTCACGAGAAAACCTTGCTCGAGCCGGGCATGACGTTCACGTCCGAGCCCGGTATCTACCTGCCCGGCCGCTTCGGCGTCCGGATCGAGGACGACATCCTCTGCACCGAGCGCGGAGCGGAGTCGCTCTCCCCGCGGGTCGACCGGCTCGAGCCGATCGGCGCCTGAGCGTTCTCACGCGGCACTTGCGGCACCTCGCCGTCGCGTTTTTCGCGACGGCGAGAGCTCTCTCGGCGCAAGTCTCGCCGGCCGAGATCGAGGAGGCGTCGGAGACCGGCCGCCGTGCCGCCGTGGCGCTGCTTCGAGGTGATCGACGCGTTCTGCAGGAGGCGTTCGCCGCAGACTCGATCGCGGTCCGCTTCCTCGGCGAAGAGGTGTGGCGGGGACTCTCGGACCGGCAGCGCGACCGCATCCGATCGCTGGTCCGCGAACGGTTCGCGGAAGCGCTCGAGCCGCCTCGCGGTTCGGTCGGTGACGTCGCCTGGTCCTCGGCGCGAGGAGAGGACAACACCGTGCTCGTCTTTCTGGGCCTGCGGTACCCCGCCGGAGTCTTGAAGACGCGCTGGTCTCTCTCGCGGGCGGCCGGCGGATGGAGAGTACAGGACGTGGTTCTGTCCGATCCGGGGCTCTCGCTCGCCGCGGACGCGGGGCGGTCGTTCGGCTCCGGCAC
>DASWIB010000065.1:0-8251 GCA_036397915.1 Thermoanaerobaculia bacterium
TCACGCTTCCGGCCGCGCCCGGCTCGCCAGGTACTCGACGAGCGGCTCGCGAAAGTGCCGGATCGCACGGCCGGTCGCGCTCTCGTACTTCGACGTGTCGAGGACCGAGTACGCCGGACGCGCTGCGGGCCGCGCGAGAGCCGCCGACGACGTCCGAAGAACGCGTACGTCGCTCCACCCCGCCAGGATCAGGATCTCGCGGGCGAAGTCGTACCAGGTCACCTCGCCGCGGTTCGCGAAGTGGAATATGCCCGAGGCCCCGGCGGCGAGCAACGCGAGGATCGCTTCGGAGAGATCCGTCGTCGCCGTCGGCTTGCCCCTCTGATCGTTCACCACCGGAAGCTCGCGCTTCCCTTCCTCCACCTGCTTCAGGATCGCCTCGATGAAATTCCAGCCGGCTCGGCCGAAGAGCCACGACGAGCGAACCACGAGAGCGGCCGGGGATCGGAGCGCCGCCTCCTCTCCCGCGCGCTTTCCCCGGCCGTATGCCGAGAGCGGCGCCATCTCGTCCGTCTCGGTGTATGGCTCGTGCTTCTCGCCGTCGAAGACGAAGTCGGTCGAGACCTGAACGAGGCGCGCATTGTGCCGCCGGCACTCCCGGGACAGGTTCTCGACCCCCTGCGCGTTTACCGCCCAGGCCTTCGATTCCATCTCGCACGCGTCGACTCTCGTGAAGCCGGCACAGTTGACAACGACGTGCGGCCACAGCTCACGGAAGGCGAATCCGACTTCTCCCGGGTCGGTCACGTCGAGGTCCGACCGCGGACGCGGATAGACGTCGTAGCCCGCCCCCGCGAGCACCGGCACGAGATCCGACCCGAGCATTCCCGACGCACCGGTGACGAGGACGCGCGGGCGCTCGCCGGGCATCGGCCGCGGCGAGGCGAGCAGCGCGGGCTGAGCCTCCACCAACGCGCCGCCGGCCTCGGCGGGAGCCGAGGAGTCGGAAGACGGAAAACGGGATACGAGAAACGAAGAGCCGGAAGCCGACCAGGGTCCTCGGGGAGGACTCAAGCGGTCTCTCCTACCCCGGCGGTTTCGCGGTCGCCGAGGAGGTTGCGAGCCGGTCGCCGTACTGCGTCCGGTAGTACTCGCGATACGCGGCATTCTTGTCCTTGATCGGCCGCCACCAGTCCTCGCGCTCCCGATACCAGCGCACCGTCTCGGCGAGCCCAACGTCGAAAGGAATCGCGCTCGCGAACCCGAGATTCGCGAGCTTCTCCGCGTCGAGGGAATAACGTCGATCGTGACCCGGCCGATCGTCGACGAACCGGATGAGGCTCTCGGGCTTGCCGAGCAGCGAGAGGATCTTTCGAGTGATGTCGATGTTCTCCGCTTCGTTCCGACCGGCGATGTTGTAGGTCTCACCGGGCTCGCCCGCTTCGAGCAGGAAGTCGATCGCGGCGGCGTGGTCCTTCACGTACAGCCAGTCGCGGACGTTGCGGCCGTCGCCGTAGAGCGGAAGGGGGTACTCGTCGATCGCGTTCGTCACGAAGAGCGGGATCAGCTTCTCCGGGTACTGGTACGGGCCATAGTTGTTCGATGCACGGGTCACGACGACCGGAATTCCGTAGGAAGCCCAGTACGAGTAAGCGAGGCGGTCCCCTCCCGCCTTCGATGCCGCGTACGGATTGCGCGGGGCGAGCGGCGCGTCCTCCCGGAACGAGCCGCTCGCGATGGAGCCGTATACCTCGTCGGTCGAGATCTGGATGAACTTCCGGACTCCGCCGCGTCGCCGCGCCTCCTCGAGCAGGACGAAGACGCCGCGCACGTCGGTCTCGATGAACGAGGCGTCGCCGAGAAGGGATCGGTCGACGTGCGTTTCCGCCGCGAAGTTCACGACCGTGTCGCAGCCGTCCATCGCGAGCCGCACGACCTCCGGGTCGGCGATGTCGCCTTCGAGGAACCGGTAGTTCGCGCGATGCGCGACGTCCTCGAGGCTCGCGGGGTTCGCCGCGTAGGTGAGCTTGTCGAGGTTGACGACGAAGACGCGGTCGCCGCGTGTCTCGAACAGGTGCCGGATGAAGTTGGAGCCGATGAAGCCACAGCCCCCGGTAACGAGGATCTTCACAGGATCCCGATCTCGGAGTTGTCGCTCACCAGGAAGCGGTGCACGCGCGGGCGCTCGGCCCCCGGATGGATGCGGACGTTCTTACCGATCAACGAATCGGCAATGCGACCCGGGATCCGCTCGAGGGAAGAGCCCTCGAGCACGATGGAGTTCTCGATCTCGCACCGCTCGATGCGGCAGCCGGCTCCGATCGACGTGTACGGGCCGACGAAAGCGCCGCGGATCTCGGCGCCCGCTCCGACGATCGCGGGTCCGCGGATCGTGCTCGCGTAGATCCTCGCTCCCGGCTCGATCACGACTTTCCCCTCGACCCGTGAGCCTTCATCGATGCTCTCGACGCCGCGCGCGGTGAACGTGTCGAGGATGATCCGGTTGGCTTCGAGCATGTCCTCGACCTTGCCGGTGTCCTTCCACCAGCCCGACACGATGTGTGGATGGACGCTCCGGCCGTGATCGATGAGCCACTGGATCGCGTCGGTGATCTCGAGCTCGTTGCGCGCGCTCGGCTGGATCGCCTTGACGGCGTCCCACACGGTGTCGTCGAACATGTAGACCCCGACGAGCGCGAGGTCGGAGCGCGGCTCCTTCGGCTTCTCCGTCAGGCGGACGACCGCTCCGTCGGAGAGCTCCGCGACGCCGAACTGCTCGGGGTTCGGCACCTTCGCCAGCAGGATCTGCGAATTGCATCCCATCCGGCGGTACTCCTCGACGAGGGACGCGATGCCATCGGCGATCAGGTTGTCGCCCAGGTACATCACGAACGGCTCTCCTTTCAGAAACCGTTCGGAAATCAGCACCGCATGGGCCAGACCGAGCGGCTCCGCCTGTTCGATGTAGGTGATCTCCGCCCCAAAACGGGACCCATCGCCGAGCGCCTCCCGAATCTCGTCCCTCGTCTCGCCGACGACGACCCCGATGCGGTGGATTCCGGCGGCGACGATCGCCTCGACGCCATAGAAGAGCACCGGTTTGTTCGCGACCGGCACGAGCTGCTTCGAGCGCGTATACGTGAGCGGGCGCAGGCGGGTGCCCTTGCCGCCCGAGAGGATGAGGCCTTTCATTTGCCGAAGATGATAGCGGAGCCCCCTCTCCCGTTGTCATCCCGAGCGAAGCGAGGGATCTGACCGCGCAGCGGTCATCCCGGGCGAAGCGAAGGATCTCTCGGCTTCAGGGAAGAGATCCTTCGTCGCTACGCTCCTCAGGATGTCGGGTTCCTCGGCCCTTCGGGCCTCGGAATGACAGAGGGGTACTACGGTCCTCCAAACAGCCGGTCCAGCGACCCGTTGACGTCGAGAAGCTGGCCCACGTCCTTCAGGTTCACGACGAAGCGGTAATCGCGTCTCGTATCGGGCGGAATCCGCAGCTGGCGCACTTCGAGAAGGAGCACGTAGCACGACCCGTTGAACGTGACGAGCGAGCGGTCCTCGAGGAGACGATTCTGCTGGGCATCGTAATTCAACTGCGTATCGAGCCGGAAAGACTTGCTGAGGTCGACGCCAGCCGCGACGCGGATCTGGTCCGTCCGGGCCGAAGAGGTCGACCCGGACACCGGTGCGGGCTGGCTGCCGAACCACGTGGCGTTGACGTAGTTCGTCCTCCAGTTCACGGAGGTCGCGACCGAAACGGCGGTGATCCTCTCGACGTGGGTGTCGTACGCGATCCGTCCGTCGAACGAGAACAAGCTGCCCGGGGTGACCCGCAGGGCTGTCTCAACGGGTCCCGTCCTCGCCGCGAGCGATTCGAACGAGGTCGAAGTCCCGGAGGGAAGCTGCGGCAGCCGGATGGCATGTGTCTGAGCGATCTCGAGCGATGCGATCTCAGTGGCCCCGCCGGCCTTCTTCTCGGCCGGCCTTGCGAGCAGTCGATTGACGATCGCGTATCGCACCTGGTTGCGGCCGAGTGCCGTATCGAGCTCGTCGAAGACCGGAATTCGCAGCGGGCCGCCGACGTGGGAGACGTACTCGTAGTCCATGCGGGGCTCGATGACGTGCTTGAACTTCCCGAACGGACCGATCGTGCCCTCGTAGATCCGGGAGAACGACGGGCCCACGAGTGAGGCCCCGGCCTCTCCATACGCGCGGGTGAGCGACCCGCCCGTGAAGTCCGTTCGCGCTTCGTCGGTCGAGTCCGAGTAACCGGTCCACCGTCCGCCGCCCCGCGCCGTCACCGCGAGCCATGGCACGGTCTTCCACGGAATCGAGATCGTCGGATGGACGTCCGCCCGGCCGTATTGGCCGTGCGGGAGATCAGAGCCGCGATTGACATAGAGATAGGAAAGCGAAGACTCGAGAGCGAGAAAGAACGGGCTACGGCCGATCCGCGAAGTCCGTCGAGAGTACTCGAGCGACGGCACCCGCTCCTGCACGACTTTCGTCCCGAAGAACGTCTCGCTCCGCTCGACGCGGAGGTTCACCGAATCGTCGCCGAAGTTCTTCGTCAGGAAGCCTCGCGAGAGCGTCTGTCGCGAGGAGGAGAGCGCGAACGCCCTCTCGTAGTCGCGCAGGAACTGCTCGTCGGAGTACTCGCGCACCGACAGCACCCCGCGGAAACCGAAGGGCAGGTCATTCGAGACGTGGTCGAGCCTCGCCTTCCAGCGCGTCTTCTCGCGCCGGGCGTACACGCCCGGCCGGCCGTCGGTCGTCGTGCAGGGGTCCTCTCCCTCCGGCTCCTCCTCGATCGGCACACAGACGGTCGCCTCGGGGTCGCGGATCCCGTACGCCTGCAGAATGCCGGCGGACTCCGGGGTCGGGGTCCACCGCAGCTCCTCGCCGACGCCGAGCGCCCCCCTCGAATAGAGGTCGAGCTGCGTGGTCGAGTCGGTCGACCGGCCGGTGACCCGGTAGTACGAAAGTCCGAGATAGCCGCCGCGGCGGCTGTTGAAGCCGACGCCGGGCACGAGAAACCCGGAGGCGCGGTCCTGCTTGGTCGGCCAGACGAGCCACGGCGTGTAGAGGACGGGTACGGGGCCGGCCCGGAAGGAGACGTTCTTCATCCGCGCGTAGTCATCGAGGGTGACGTCGGCTCGAGAGAGGTAGAACGACCACTCCGGCCGCGGCAGATCACACGAGGTGAAGACGCCCTTTTCGATCCGGTAGGTCGCGGGGCCGATCTTCTCGATCGCGTCGGCGACGACGTGGTAGGTCGGCGCGAGGTCGGCCGTGGCGTTCTCGAGGCGGCCGGTCTTGTCCTCGACGCGGAAGACGCCACGGCTGCCGGAGAGACGCGTCGGCCCCTGGTCGATGACCACGTTGCCCTCGAGAGTGGCGGTCTTCGTCGGAAAGTCGTAGCGGGCGCGATCGGCGGTGATGCGGACGTCCTGGTACTCGATCGTGACCTCGCCCGACCCTTCCCAGAAGACGTCCTTCTCGTAGTGGACCGGGTTCTTCGTCGTGAGGCGAACCTCGCCCCCCTTTTCGGGAACCCGGAAGCGGATCTGAAAGCTCGGCTTCGTCTTGAATCGCGACTCGAAGGGATCGGTGGAGCCGAACGGATCCTGGGCCGGGATCGCCACGGCCAGAAGCAAGAGGAAGAGCGCGGCGCTCGACGTTCGCCTCCCGGCGCGTCTCACGTCTCACGCCGCATCGCCACGGCGACGAACTCCGCCACGGCAAGGTCTCTCGAGGCGCCCGGCCAGGTCGAGAGCCGGGCAAGCGTCGCGGCCCCTTCCGGAGAGGGCGGCAGAGTCACCGTGTCGATCGAGTCGACGGCGTACCCACAGGCCTCGAAGAGATCCCGGAGCGTCGATCGGGTGAAATGCCGCACGTGCGTTCCGGAGAGGATCGAGTATGGAACGTAATCGAATCGGCCGGCGAGGAGGTCTGCGACGACGGCCCAGTTGCCGACGTTCGGCACCGACGCCACGACGACGCCGCGCGGCGTGAGCCACGGCTGGACGCGCGTCAGCGCGTCGGACGGGTCGACCAGGTGCTCCAGGACGTCGCCGAAGAGCACGGCGTCGAACTCCTCGCCGAACTCATCCAATGGCACGGCCTCGAGCGGCCGCGCGAGCACGCGGTCGTAGAGAAGGGCGGCGTGGGCGGCATCCTCGACGTCCGGCTCGATGCCGACGATACGGGTGACGCCACGCTCCCGAAGCGCCTGGGCCGTGGCGCCCCGGGAGCAGCCGACATCGAGAACCGTGCGGGCGCCGGGCGGGACCTTCTCCGCGAGATCCTCGCGCGCCTGCGCGTCCATTTCCGCGTAGCGGTGGAGATATGCGCCGGGATCGGCGAGCGCGCGTCCGCCGGCGCGACCGATCGCCGGAGGCGCCTCCTGGAGCGGAAGGGAAGGAGCGAGCTTCTCGAGCGACGTGCGCCGGACCGCGAACACCGGAGAGCGCGCCGAGCGGACCGGGAACGGCGGGGAGGCGGAGTCCGCTACGAGACGCGCGGCTTCGACGAGACCGGAGGGGGTCGAGTAGGCGAAGCATGGTGCCCGCCGGATGTCGTCCGTCCAGGCCTCGTTCGAGACCGGCAGAACGAGGTCGGCAGTCGGGAACGATTCGAGTGTCGCCACGAGCCGTTGCGCCGCGGCCGGAGGGAGATACGCCTCAGGATCCGCCCAGACGAGGACGAGCGGGGAGTCGCCGGCGACATCCGCCACGACCGGATGGCGGCCGTGGACCTCCAGAAACCGTCGCGCAGAGGCACGGAGCGCGAACCGCCGGGCGATGCGCCGGGCCCACGGGCCCTCCGGTCCAAATCGGGGGATGCCGCCCAGGATCAGGTCGAAGTCGGGCATCAGGCCGATCGGGACGGTGAATACGCGACACGGGACACGAGTCGAGAAGAAAGCGCGCGCCTTTTCCAGTCCCCTGTTCCCTGTCCCGTGTCCCGGCTCAGAGGGTCTCCACGAGCATCGCCGTCGCCTCTCCTCCGCCGATGCAGATCGCGGCGATTCCGCGCTTCTTTCCGTCGTGGCGAAGCGCGTGCACTAGCGTCGTCAGGATTCGCGCGCCGGACGCGCCGATCGGATGCCCGAGCGCCACGGCGCCGCCGCGCACGTTGACCCTGGCCGGATCGAGGTCGAGGTCGCGGATCGCGGCGAGCGCAACGGCGGCGAATGCCTCGTTGATCTCGAAGAGATCGACGTCGGAGATGGAGAGTCCCGTCTTTTCGAGCAACCGGCGAATCGCGCCGCCGGGAGCCGTCGTGAACCACTCGGGCGCCTGCGCCACACCGGCGTACGACACGATCCGCGCGATCGGCTTCGTCCGACGTCGCGCCGCCCACTCGCCCGACGAGACGACCAGAGCCGCGGCGCCGTCGTTGATCTTCGACGAGTTCGCGGCGGTCACCGTGCCGTCCTTCTGGAAGGCAGGCTTCAGGGTCGTGATCTTGTCGAGAGGCGCCGCGAAAGGCTCCTCGTCCATGTCCACGGCTTTGGGAGGCCCCTTCTTCTGCGGCACCTCGACCGCCACGATCTCTTCCGATGCGAGTCCGGACTTCGCGGCGTCCTGCGCGCGGAGATAGGACTGGAGGGCGTACGCGTCCTGCTCCTCCCGGGTGAACGAGTATTTCGAGGCGCACATCTCCGCGCAGCCGCCCATGTGCACGTCGTTGTACGGATCCCAGAGGCCGTCTTTGATCATCGAGTCCACCAGCGTGGCGCTGCCCATCCGGTATCCCGTGCGGGCACGCTCGAGCAGATAGGGAGCGTTCGACATGGACTCCATCCCGCCCGCGACGGCGACCTCGTACTCGCCCGCCTGGATCGCGTTGGAGGCGTCCATGACCGCGCGCATTCCCGAACCGCACACCTTCGACACCGTGATGCAGGGGACCGAGTTCGGGATCCCGGCACCGAGCGACGCCTGCCGCGCCGGTGCCTGCCCCTGGCCCGCGGAGAGCACATTGCCCATCAAGACCTGCTCGACTTCGTCGGGGCGGATCGCGGCACGCTCGAGCGCCCCCCGGATCGCCGTGGACCCGAGCGCGGGGGCGGGAACCGCCGACAACGAGCCCAGAAACGAGCCGACCGGCGTGCGGGCGGCAGAGAGAATGACGACGTCCTTCACAGGAGAATTCTAACGTTCTCTGTCACCTGTCATTCCGAGGCGCGAAGCGACGAGGGTTGTCATTCCGAGGCGCGAAGCGCGTTCCGCACCGCCTGTCATTCCGAGGCGCGAAGCGCGTTCCGCACCGCCTGTCATTCCGAGGCGCGAAGCGCCGAGGAATCTCG
>DASWIB010000066.1:0-5189 GCA_036397915.1 Thermoanaerobaculia bacterium
TCCTCCGAGCCGAGGAGATGGATCCGTCGCGCACGCCGGCGCTTTCCTGCCGCGACGTCCTGAGCACGCTGCGGGCGATCTACGGCAGCCGGCGCGTTCGCCTCGCCGCTTCGTCGTCGGGCGTGTAGCGCGCCCTCGAAGAGAGCGAACTTCGCGTGCCTACTTCCGGGTGATCACCGGAGGCCACGGGTCTTGCGTCCCGCGTGCCGTCGGATGGAGCCGCACGCGGCTGACCCGTGATGCCGACCGCCGGCAGGAACGCCGCCGGAGGCACGGGCCCAACCGGATCATTGGGCGGCCGACTCCGAGGGCTGCTTCTCGCCGGGGATTTCGGCCAGGGTCGCCTCCGTCAGCAGCAGGACGCCGGCGACGGAGACCGCGTTCTCGAGGGCGACGCGAACGACCTTCGTCGGGTCGAGGATCCCTTTTTCCACGAGATCGCCCCACTCGCCCGTCGCGGCGTCGAACCCGAAGTTGCCGGACCCCTCGCGCATGCGCCCGACGACGACGCCGTCATCCGCGCCGGAGTTCTCCGCGATCTGCCGCGTGGGCGCTTCGAGGGCGCGGGCAAGGATCGTCAGGCCCGTCCGCTCGTCTCCCGTCGCAGACTGCTTTTCCCGCTCGACCGCTTCGATCGCGCGCAGCAGAGCGAGACCGCCTCCGGGCACGATCCCCTCGGCGACCGCGGCCTTGGTCGAGCTGATCGCGTCCTCGAAAGCTTCCTTTCGGCTCTTCATTTCCGCCTCGGAAGGCGCGCCGACGCGCACGACGGCAACTCCGCCGGTCAGCTTTGCCAGGCGCTCTTCGAGCTTCTCGCGGTCGTAGTCGGAGGTCGTTTTCTCGATCTCCTTGCGCAGCTCCGCGCAACGTCCCCCGATGGCCTCCTTCTCGCCCGCGCCCCCGACGATGGTCGTGGTCTCTTTGTCCACGACGACGCGCTTCGCGCGGCCCAGATCGCCGAGCTGCAGGTTCTCGAGCTTCAAGCCGAGCTCTTCGGCGATGACGCGCCCCCCCGTCAGGGTTGCGATGTCCTCGAGGATCGCGCGGCGCCGGTCTCCGTACCCGGGCGCTTTCACCGCGCAGGCGAGCAGCGCCCCTCGTATCTTGTTCACGACGAGCGTCGCGAGCGCTTCGCCCTCGACCTCCTCCGCGATGACCAGCAACGGGCGTCCCGCCTTGACGACCTCCTCGAGCAGCGGCAGCAGGTCCTTCAGGATGGAGATCCGCTTCTCGTGAATGAGCACGAACGGCTCTTCGAGAATGCACTTCATCTGCTCCGCGTCCGTCACGAAATACGCAGAGAGGAACCCGCGGTCGAGCTGCATCCCCTCGACGACCTCGACGGACGTCTCGATGCCCTTGGCTTCTTCGACGGTGATGACGCCTTCGCTGCCGACTTTCTCGAGGGCGTCCGCGACCATCTCGCCGATGGCCGAATCGTTGTGTGCGGAGATCGTCGCGACCTGCGCCTTCTCGCGGCGGCTCCCGACCGGACGCGACAGCTGGCGAAGGGCAGCGACGGCCGCCCGGACGCCGCGGTCGAGTCCGCGCCTGATCTCGACTGCCGAAGCCCCGGCGACGACGTTTCGCAGACCTTCGGCGAAGACGGCGTGGGCGAGGATGGTCGCCGTGCTCGTCCCGTCGCCGACGGCTTGTCCGGTGCGGTCGGCGGCCTGCCGCAACATGCGGGCGCCCAGGTTCTCCTCCGGGTCTTCGAGATCGGTCTCCCGGGCGATCGTCACGCCGTCGTTGCAGACGATCGGATTCCCCCACTTCTTCTCGATCAACACGCTGCGCGAGCGCGGCCCGAGCGTCACCCGAATCGCATCGGCGAGCGCCGTCGCTCCCTTGAGGACCTTCTCGCGGGCTTCGGAACGGAAGAGAAACCTCTTGTGTGCCATGGCGGAAGCCTCCCGCACGCCTCTTCCGGGCGCCGCACGATCATTCCTCCGGGGAGCTCACCGGCGAAGATTCGTTTGCATTACGGCAGCCCGCGCGTCCGACTCGCCGCCTCGCATTCCACGAGCGAAAGAGCCTCGGAGGGCATGATTCGTTTGGATCATTCCGAGGGATCGGCACAAGAGTGAGAATCACGACGGCGAAACGGAGAGGCTCGGATGAATATCCGAGACATCATCAGGCGGAAGGAAAGGGCGAGCTTCGGGACGTCGTTCGAACCCGCCAAACGGAGGAGGACGAGCCGGGGGATGAACGATCCCGTGCGGAGTGTGGCCGCGCACAACTCAGACCTCCTCCAGCCGACGGAGCCACCGCCCCGCCCGATCGAGCCTTTCGTGTCCAGTCTGGAGGGGGCGACGGGCGCCGCCGGGAAAGAAGAGCCCAAGGTTCGAGAGATCATGACCACCGAAGTCCAATCGTGCCGGGCGGACCGGACACTCGTTTCCGCCGCGGCCGCCATGCAGCGGGGAGACTGTCGGTTTCTGCCGGTCGTCGACGACTCCGGCCGGCCGATCGCGGCGATCACGGATGGAGACATCTGCGAGATCGGCATGAGGAATCACCGCTCACTCCGGGACATCCCGGTTTCCGAAGCCATGAGCCGTGAGGTCTTCACCTGCCGCTCGGAGGACAGCATCCGCGAGGCTCTCGAGACGATGAAACGGCGGC
Organism: Thermoanaerobaculia bacterium; assembly: GCA_036397915.1. Lineage (GTDB taxonomy): Bacteria > Acidobacteriota > Thermoanaerobaculia > UBA5066 > Gp7-AA6 > Gp7-AA6. Next base: position 2,629 of record DASWIB010000066.1, read on the forward strand.
GAGTTCGTCACCTGCCCGTGGTCGACGGACAGGGTCAGCTGGCGGGCGTCGTGTCGTTGACGGACGTGATGTTGCGCGTCGAGGAAGGAGAGGAAGCGAATCTCGCGCCGCTCCGTCGTGAGATCGCCGAGGTCCTGCGGGTCATTTCCCAGAAGCAGCAGGGAACGAGGAACGTGCGCGTCAACCCCTTTCGGGAAGACTGAGCGCCGCGGAGATCTCAGCCCCAACGCCTCCGGCCGCGAACGTTCGTGTGCATCAGAAGGCGGGCAGCGACGCGGAACGCGTTCTCGTCCTGATGCAAACGCCCCATTTCCTTTCCACGTGCTCGACGGAACATTCGGCCATGGAACTGGAAATGGGACTCGGCTATCTGGGTGCCAACGGGCTGCTCTACTGCTCTCAGGGCTGCGCCGCCGCGGTCGGAGTGAACGAAGGGCGCTCGGTCGACGAGGAAGAGTTCGAGGCTCTCGTCGAAATCGGAGCGGCCGCCGCCGCGACCGTCTGTCCCGGATGCGGTAAGGAGTTCGCGGTCGACTGGCCGCTCCGGACCGGCGACGGGGACTGACGTCTCGAAAGTCTTTCGCTCACCCCTTCACGCAGGCGAGCGGCAGAACTCGGGCGACGCGGCGCGAAAGTCTTTCGCTCACCCCTTCACGCACGCGAGCGGAAGAACCCGGGCGACGCGGCGCGAAAGTCCCGTCGCCTCCGCGACGGCGGCGACCTCGTCCACGTCCTTGTAGGCGCCCGGGGCTTCCTCGGCGGCGCCTTTCGCGGTGTGGGACTTGATGATGATCCCTCTCTCTCCGAGCTCTCGGATCAGCGCCTTCCCCTGCCAGATCGTCTTCGCCTGCGTACGGCTCATCTTCCGCCCCGCGCCGTGGCAGGACGAGCTGAACGCTCGGGCCTCCGACTCGCGCGTTCCGGCGAGCACGTAGGACCCTGTCCCCATCGTCCCGCCGATCAGGACCGGCTGACCGACCTCGCGGTACTCGGCGGGAACCTCCGCGTGGCCCGGCCCGAACGCGCGCGTCGCTCCCTTGCGGTGGACGAAGAGAGTCCGCTTCTGTCCCCCGACCTCGTGCTCCTCCGCCTTGCAGGTGTTGTGCGAAACGTCGTAGAGGAGCCGCAGCTTCGCGGCCGGGAAGTGGCGCGAGAAGACCTTCCGCACGAGCGCCCCGATGACCTGCCGGTTGGCCAGGGCGCAGTTGATCCCGGCGCGCATCGCTCCCAGGTACTCTTCCCCTTCCGGAGAGCGGATCGGCGCGCAGGCGAGCTCGCGGTCCGGCAGGGCTATTCCATACCGCGATGCGACCGACACGAACCGCTGGAGAAACTCGGTCCCGATCTGGTGGCCGAGACCGCGTGATCCGCAGTGGATGGTCACGAGCAGGTCGCCGTCCGCAAGCCGGAACACAGCCGCGGCCTTCGCGTCGAAGAGGCGCTCGACGACCTGGAGTTCCAGGTAGTGGTTGCCCGACCCCAAACTCCCGACCTCCTGGAGCTGCCTCTCCTTTGCGCGCCGGCTGACGCGGGAAGGGTCCGCGCCCTCCATTCGTCCCCCCTCCTCGATGCGCTCGAGGTCGTCGGCATCGCCCCATCCTTTTTGGACCGCCCACTCGGCTCCTCCCACGAGCATCTGGTCGAGCTCCGGGACCGTGAGCTTGACGGCGCCGCCCCAACCGACCCCCGCCGGGACGGTGCGGTAGAGGTCGTGCGCGAGCGTCTCGAGACGATCTCCGAGCTCGGCAGCCTTCATGCCGGTCGTGAAAGTGCGCACGCCGCACGAGATGTCGAAGCCCACCCCGCCCGCCGAAACGATCCCGCCCCGATCCGGATCGAACGCCGCGACCCCGCCGATCGGAAAGCCGTAGCCCCAGTGAGCGTCGGGCATCGCGAGAGAAGCCTCGACGATGCCGGGCAGCGCCGCCACGTTGGCGAGCTGCTCTCTCACCTTCTCGTCGAGCGCGTCGATCAGTTCACGGCTCGCGAAGATCCGGCCGGGAACCCGCATCGGCCCGGACGGATCGAGCTCCCAGACGTTCGGCTCGATCTCGTGGAAGGACATCGGTTACCTCCCTCGCGGCAGGGTCAAGGCTACACGTCCACGACGCACTGAGCGATCCACTCATCGTCGCGGCGCGCGACCTCGAGCGCCGTGAAGGTCGCGCCCTTCGGCAGCACGGTGAAGTCGTGGCGCTCCGGGTCGAACGGCTCGCCCCGGGCGGTCCCGGTGAGATGAACGTCGCGCGATGTCTGCTCGATCGCGACCTCGAAGCGGCCGAACACGACGTGCCGGCTGTCGAAGAGATAGAGGAGCTCGTTCAAGAAGGCCACCAGCAACTCCTCGAGGTTCGCCGCCTCGCAGGCGACGGGCTCCTCGACGGAGAGCTGGACCGCGGCGAGGTCCTCGGCGAGCAAAGCGAAGAGCGCATACGCGGCCCCTTCGAATGCGCGCTCGGGCGAATTCCCGCGCCCGCGTACACCGATGTCGGCTCCGTGCTCGAAGTGCTCCCAGGCCATGCTCACCCGACGATCTCCGAGTTTACGAGGGAGGCACCTCC
>DASWIB010000067.1:0-7603 GCA_036397915.1 Thermoanaerobaculia bacterium
ACGGCGCGTGGGATTCTCAATTCCCGCTGCTGCTCGGCCGGTCGAAGCAACCTGCTAGTTGACCTGCAGCCCGCGGGACTTCCAGAAGTTCGCGACGGCTCACGGTTGGACGCACGCTCGCACGAAGGGTAGCCACGAGTCTTGGGAGAAGGCGGGTGCAAAACGTGTCGTCGTGATCGACACGAAGTACCGCGACCTACCCGACGGCATCGTTTCCGCCAACCTCAGAACGATGGGTCTCACGACGCAGGACCTACGTGAGTTCCTCGGTCAGGCGACAAAGAAGCCGAAGAGGGAGGAGCCCTCTGGAGAGCAAGGATAGGGGCGACTCAACCCCTCTGCTTCCGAGCCTGCCACGGGCGGGGGTCAACGGCGGCTTCTGGGAGAAGCTCCTGGTAGTTGACAGGCTCGACGCCGCCGCAATGGCCCCGGGGGCGCTATACTGTTTTTTTTCGGAGGAAGCCTTGGCCCTCTTCGGCAAACCCGACACCCCGCCAGCTCCGACATCCCCCAATTTCCCCACTCCACAGGAACGAATCCCGACATCGCCCGCTCCGACCCCCGGGGGGGCCGCCGCGGCCGCTGCAACCGCCGCAACCGTCATCGGATCGCGCGTGAAGCTCGTCGGCGACGTCTCGGGAGACGAAGACATCCTGGTCAACGGCCGGGTCGAAGGAAAGATCCGGGTGGACCGGAAGGTCGTCGTCTCCACCGGCGCCGAGGTGGAGGGTGACGTGCAGGCGAAATCCGTCATCATCGGCGGCCGGATCCGCGGACAGGTGATGGCGTCGGAGCGAGCCGAGCTTCTCCCGACCGGGCGCGTTCAGGGAAACGTCCACGCGCCCCGGATCGTCATGGCGGAGGGCGCTCAGATCCAGGGACGAGTCGTGATGCCGAACGACGCGGCGAAGCGGCCGCTCTCGGCTCCGAAACCGGAGGAGCCGGCCAGACGGTCAATCGCCCCGCCGAAGTCCGAAGAGGCGGCACGTCCGCCGGCTTTGCCTTCGGGCAGCGGCGGATGAGCACCGAGCTCGCCGTCCGGCTCCAGGGCAACTACATCGGCGGCGAATGGCTGCCGGCAGCGTCGGGCGGGACGCTCGAAGATCGGAACCCGGCGGATCGGGACGATCTCGTCGGTGTGTTTCCGGAAAGCGGTCGCGAGGACGTCGAGTCTGCCGTCGCCGCCGCGCGCAGGGCCTACGCGGGGTGGCGCGAGATGCCCGCTCCGCGACGGGCGGAGATCCTTTACGCCGCCGGGGAGATTCTGAAGCGCGACAAGGAAGACCTCGCGCGACTCATGACCCGGGAGATGGGCAAAGTTCTCGCCGAGACCCGCGGCGATGTGCAGGAAGCGATCGACATGGCCTTCCTCGCCGCGGGGGAGGGGCGGCGCCTCTTCGGCTTCACCACTCCTTCCGAGCTTCCGAACAAATTCGCCATGTGCGTGCGCCAGCCGATCGGCGTGTGCGCCCTCATCACCCCCTGGAACTTCCCGCTCGCGATCCCCGCCTGGAAGTCGATGGCCGCTCTGATCGCCGGCAACACGATCGTGATCAAGCCGGCAACCGACACTCCGGCGTCCGTGGTGGCCCTGGCGCGCGTCTTCGAAGAGGCGGGGCTGCCGCCGGGCGTCTTCAACGTCGTCATCGGCTCGGGTGGAGACGTGGGCGACCCGCTCGTCACCCATCCCGACGTCAAGGTCGTCTCGTTCACCGGATCCACCGAGGTCGGCCGTCGCATTTCCGCCGCGTGCGCCCCGACTTTCAAGCGCCTCCACCTGGAAATGGGTGGGAAGAACGCGATCCTCGTGTTGGAGGACGCGGACATCGAGCTCGCGGTCGAGGGCGCGGTCTGGGGAGCGTTCGGCACGACCGGCCAGCGATGCACCGCTTCGTCCCGCCTGCTCGTTCACGAAGAGGTCGTGGAGGAGTTCGTCGACAAGCTCGTCGCCCGCACGGCGACGCTTTCGGTCGGCAACGGACTGGACGGCGACGTGCAGATGGGTCCCTGCGTTTCCGAGCGGCAGCGGGAGACCGTCGCGAGATACGTCGAGATCGGGAAGCGCGAGGGCGCCCGACTGCTCTGCGGTGGAAAGAAGCTCTCGAACGGCAATCTCGCCCGGGGCTGGTTTTTCGCGCCGACCGTGTTCGGCGAGGCCACCCCCGGGATGCGCATTTCGCGCGAGGAGATCTTCGGCCCCGTGACGACGGTGATCCCGGTTTCGTCGCTGGAAGAAGGCGTGAGGGTCGCGAACTCCGTCGAATACGGCCTCTCCGGTTCGGTGTACACGCGTGACGTAAACCGGGCCTTCCGCGCAATGCGTGATTTCGAGACCGGAATCTTCTACGTGAACTCGTCGACGATCGGCGCGGAGGTCCATCTACCGTTCGGCGGCGTGAAGAACACCGGTAACGGCCATCGCGAGGCGGGCATCGCGGGCATCGAAGTTTTCACCGAGTGGAAGTCCATCTACGTGGACTTCTCCGGCCGGCTCCAGCGTGCGCAGATCGACACACACGAGAGCGCCGGCTGAGGGCTCCCGCGAGAGCGAGTTGAAAGAGGAAAGCGGGCGAGTCGGCGTGGAGATCGCCCGACCCCACGTATCCGCCCGCGGCGAGCGCGTTCCTGCCTCTCCCATCCGCAAGCTCATGCCGCTCGCCGAGGACGCGAAGAAGCGCGGCATTCGCGTGCTGCATCTGAACATCGGCCAGCCGGACCTGGAGACTCCGGCCGCGATGCGCGAGCGGCTCGCCCGCTATCCCGAGCGGGTGATCGCGTACTCGCCGTCGGGAGGGACCGCCGAGTACCTCGCGTCTCTCGTCGAGTACTACCGGCGATTGGGGCTCTCGCTCACGACCGACGAGCTCATCGCGACGACCGGAGGCAGCGAGGCCGTCCTCTTCGCGTTCCTCGCCTGCGCCGACGCGGGCGGCGAGGCCCTCGTCGTCGAGCCCTTTTACACGAACTACTCCGCATTCGCGGCGATGGCCGGCGTCCGGCTCGTTCCTTTGACGACCCGCGTCGAGGACGGCTTTCACCTCCCCCCGCGCGAAGCCTGGGAGCGCGCCTGCACGCCGAGGACGCGTTTCGTCGTCCTCTGCAATCCGAACAACCCGACCGGGACGGTGTATTCGCCCGAGGAGCTCGGCGAGATTGCCGCGTTCTGCCGCGACCGGGGCCTCTTTCTCGTGGCGGACGAGGTCTATCGCGAGTTCGTTTACGACGGCCGCCGGTCGGTGAGCGCCCTCTCCCTCGACGGGTTCGAGGAGTGCGTCATCCTGGTCGACAGCCTGTCGAAGCGTTACAGCGCCTGCGGGCTCCGGCTCGGGTGCCTCGCGACCCGCAACCGCGAGGTTCATCGGGCCTGCCTGCGGATGGCGCAGGGCAGGCTGTCGCCGCCGGGTCTCGCGCAGTTCGTCGCGGTCGGCGCGATCGAGCTCGGCCCGGAGTACACCGCGGGCGTGGTCGCCGAGTACGGGCGCCGCCGCGACGTCCTCTACGAGGGGCTTCGCCGTATACCGGGCGTCTTCCTTCCGAAACCGGAGGGCGCGTTCTACTTCATCGCGCGGCTGCCGATCGACGACGGCGACGACTTCGCGAGCTGGCTGCTCACCGATTTCGACCTCCACGGCGCGACGGTGATGGTCGCGCCGGCGCGCGGCTTCTACGCGACTCCCGGGCTCGGCGCGGACGAGGTGCGGATCGCATACGTCCTGAATGAGCAGGACTTGCGCACCGCGGTCGAGATTCTCGCCGCCGGGTTGGAGTCGTACGCGCGGGACCGCGAGACTCCGCGCGTCGCGTCCGCCACTCCTTCCTCCGAGCACGACGACTTCTCCCTTCCGCAGGGCACGTAGCCGCACTTCGGCTCTGGACCCGGTCGCGCGGCAGCGCAACAGCCTGCGCCTCGAATCGATGATCGTTTGCGCTGCCGCGAAGAGAGGTTCAGAAGCACCTCGGCTTAGCGCCGTTCCCCAGATTAGGATATCGCCGCGAAAAGAACGGCGTTCCCACCGAGGAGGTTGTCTTGAAGACTTTTCGAAACGTCTTCGTCGCCTTCGCCCTGCTCGGCGCCGTCGGCGCCATTTCCCCCGTCTCAGCGGCGAAGGAAACGCCGTCCGGGAAGCCGCCGGAAGGCTCACTCGCGAAACTCTACGAGGGGCTCGAGTTCCGAAACATCGGACCGTACCGCGGCGGCCGCGTGACGGCGGTCGCGGGTGTACGGGGACAGCCGCTCGTTCACTACTTCGGCGCGTGCGGCGGCGGAGTCTGGAAGACGTCCGACGGAGGCTCGAACTGGGAGCCGGTCTCGGACAAGTTCTTCAAGACAGGATCCGTCGGCGGAATCGGGATCGCCGAGTCCGACCCGAACGTGATCTACGTCGGAATGGGCGAGGCGCCGATCCGCGGAAACGTCTCCCACGGCGACGGCGTGTACAAGTCGACCGATGCCGGAAAGTCGTGGAAGAACGTCGGGCTCGAGAAGACGTACCAGATCTCCCGCGTGCGGGTTCATCCGAAGAACCCGGACCTCGTTTACGTCGCCGCTCTCGGCCACGTCTGGGGTCCGAATCCTGAGCGCGGGATCTTCCGATCGAAGGACGGCGGCAAGACGTGGGAGAAGGTGCTGTTCGTCAGCGAGAAGACCGGCGCTTCGGATCTCGTCATGGACCCGACGAACCCGCGCATCCTCTATGCGGGTTTCTGGCAGGTCCACCGGAAGCCCTGGATGCTCGTTTCCGGAGGGCCGGAGGGGGGCGTCTGGAAGACGACCGACGGCGGGGACACCTGGAAGAAGGCGAGCGAGGGCCTCCCCGAGGGGATCGTCGGGAAGGTCGGCGTCGCCGTGTCGCCGGTGCGGCCGGAGCGGGTGTGGGCCCTCGTCGAATCGAAGGAGAAGGGGGGCGTTTACCGCTCCGATGACGGTGGCGAGAAGTGGACGCGCGTCAACTCGGAGAACAAGCTCCGGCAGCGAGCCTGGTACTACACGCGAATCTACGCAGACCCGAAGAGTCCCGAGACGGTGTACGCGTTGAACACCGGCTTCTACCGGTCCAACGACGGCGGCCGCACCTTCAACCCGATCCGCGTCCCGCACGTGGACAACCACGACCTGTGGCTCGACCCGGACGACCCGCAGCGGATGATCGAGTCGAACGACGGCGGAGCGAACGTCTCCTTCAACGGCGGCCGGACGTGGTCGTCGATCATGAACCAGCCGACCGCTCAGTTCTACCGGGTCACGACCGACGACCGATTCCCGTACTGGGTTTACGGCGCGCAGCAGGACAACACGACGGTTGCGATCAAGTCGCGCAGCCGCGGCCGCGGCATCGACGTGACCGACTGGCACCCGGTCGGCGGCTGCGAGAGCGGCTGGATCGCGCCGAAACCGAAGAACCCCGACGTCGTCTTCGCCGGCTGCTACGGCGGGTCGATCACCCGCTACGATCACAAGACGGGCCAGGCGCGGCAGGTGACGGCGTGGCCGCAGCTCGCGATCGGTCAGGCGCCGAAGGACCTGAAGTACCGGATCCAGTGGAACGCGCCGATCCTGATCTCCCCGCACGACCCGAACGTGCTGTATCACGCGGCGCAGATGCTCCTTCGGAGCCGCGACGAAGGCCAGACGTGGGAAGAGGCGAGTCCCGACCTCACCCGGAACGACAAGACGAAGCAGGACTACTCGGGCGGCCCGATCACGCGCGACAACACCGGCATCGAGGTCTACGACGTGATCTTCACCGTCGTGGAGTCGCCGCACGAGGCGGGCACGATCTGGGTCGGGACCGACGACGGCCTCGTCCACGTGACCCGCGACGGCGGAAAGAACTGGGAGAACGTGACGCCCAAAGCAATACCCGAGTGGATCCAGATCAACTCCATCGAGGTCTCGCCTCACGACAAGGCCACGGCGTATGTCGCGGCGACGATGTACAAGTTCGACGACTTCCGGCCCTACCTGTACAAGACGAACGACTACGGAAAGTCATGGACGAAGATCGACAAAGGAATCCCCTCCTCGGCGTTCACGCGAGTCGTGCGGGAAGACCCCTCGCGGCGCGGACTCCTCTACGCGGGCACCGAGACCGGCCTCCACGTCTCCTTCGACGGCGGCACCTCCTGGCAGGCCTTCCAGTCAAACCTGCCGGTCGTGCCGATCACCGATCTCGTGGTGAAGGAGAAAGACCTCGTGGTGGCGACACAGGGGCGTTCGTTCTGGATCCTCGACGACTTGACGCCGCTGCACGACTACAGAGCGGGTCTGACGAGTGAGCGCGTCCACCTCTTCGCGCCGCGCCCCGCCGTCCGGATGGGCCGCGGCGGCTTCGACGAGGAAGGACCCTCGGGCGCGCTCGGAAAGAACCCGCCGAGCGGCGTCGTCGTCTCGTATTGGTTGAAGGAGAAGCCGGCGGAAAAGGACGTTCTCACGGTCGAGTTCCTCGACGGAGAGAAGATTCTCCGCACCTACACGAGCCAGAAGAAAGAGCCGAAGAACAACGGTCTGCTTGTCGGTCTGCTTGTCGGCCCGGCTGGCGGAGGCGACGACGACGAGCCCGGCGACAAGCCGCTCGAGCCGAAGGCGGGTCTGAATCGGATCACGTGGGACATGCGCATCCTGCGGCCGACACTCGTCCCGAAAGCGATCATCTGGGGGACGCGGGAAGGCCCGCGCGTCGCCCCCGGCACGTACGCCGTCCGGTTGAAGTACGGCGACCGGACGCTCACGCAACCCGTCCAGGTCCGGAGCCACCCGGACGTCTCCGCCACGGCGGAGGACCTGAAGAGCCAGTTTCGTCTGCTCTCCGATCTCCGCGACCGGGTCGAGGAGACGCACGACGCCGTGTCTCGAATTCGCGACGTCAAAGCGCAGATCGCCGGCGTCGGCGAACGCGCGGAGAAGCTCGGCCGGGGAAAGGAGTTGAAGGAGAGGGGCAAGGTGCTCTCGGATCGGCTGACCGAGATCGAGAAGAAGCTCGTCAACCCGGACTTGAAGTCGAACCAGGACGTGCTGAACTTCCCGCCGGCCCTCGACCACCAGTTCGTCGGGATCGCCGTGGCGGCGTCTTCAGCGGATTTCAAGCCGACCGACGGGTCGTGGGCGTACTACAAGGAGGTCGCGGGCGAGCTCACCGCGGCGCTGGCGGAGCTCGACGCGGTCTTGAGCAAAGATCTCGCCGAGTTCAACACGTCGGTCCAAAAGGCGGAGATCCCGCCGGTCGTCGTCGTTCCCAAGAAGAAAGAGTAACGGGGTCAGGTCTTCACTGCCCGAGACGGCTGCGACCAAGCGGCCGCGGCCTTGCCCCTTTTGCGAAGCGAAGTGGCAAGTGGAGACCTGACCCTAATCAGACACGGTCCAGCGTCGCCACGAGATCCTGTAAGTCTCGCGGGACCGGCGCGACGATCTCCATCTCTTCGTTGGTTTCCGGGTGACGGAACCCGATTCGCTCCGCGTGAAGCGCCTGCCGCGGGAACTCCGCCAGACTCCTGCGGAGCCCGGCGTCGCGGATGCGATCGTAGCGGGGACGCCCGTAAACCGGGTCGCCGACCACCGGCAGGCCCGCGGCGGCGAGATGGACGCGGATCTGGTGCGTCCGTCCGG
>DASWIB010000068.1:0-26638 GCA_036397915.1 Thermoanaerobaculia bacterium
GATTCCGGCGATCAGGTTCAGGAGCGTCGTCTTCCCCGAGCCCGACGGTCCCATCAAGGCGAGGAACTCTCCCTGCGGCACCATCAGGTGAACGTCCTTCAGGACCGGGATCTCGAGCGCGCCCCGGTGATAGACCTTCTCGACGTGGTCGAGCGCGATGATGTCGGTCATCTCTCCCCTTCCCGGCGGCGCTCCAGCGCCGTCACGATTTCTCCCCTTCGATCTTCACCCGGTCCCCGTCGCGGATCTCGCCGGGCGAGGAGGAGATCAGCCGCTCCCCTCCGGCGAGTCCCTCGACGACCTCGATCTGTCCCTGCGTCTGCGGACCGGTCTTCACCGGCTGGAAGCGCGCGCGTCCCTCCACGATCCGGAAGACGCCCGTCCTTTCGCCCACGGTGCGGATCGCGGACGCCGGCACCATGACTCTGGTCCGCTCCGTCTTGCCCTGCGTCGGCTCGGCCGTGAACGAGACCCGCGACGACAGGTCCGGGAGGATCCTTTCGTCGGCGTCCAGAAACGCGACCTTCACTCGAACCGTGGCCTTCTGTCGATCCGCCGACGGCACGATCTGGCGCAGGAATCCGTGGTAGGTCTTATCGGGCACCGCGTCCAGCGTGATCTCGGCCGGCTGGTTCGAGCCGAGCTTCGAGAGGTTCGCCTCGTTCACGTCCGCTCCGACGTAGAGCGTCGAGAACTCGACGAGCGTCGCGACCGCCCCGCCGGAGCCTCCGCCGGACGGCGAGGAGCCGAACGGCGAGACCGCCTCGCCAACGAAGGCGCGTTTCGCGGTCACGACCCCCGCGAACGGCGCGCGGATCACCGTGTAGTCGAGGAGAGCCTCGACGTAACGGACGGCGGCGCGCGTGGTCGCCTCGGCCGCGACTGCCGCGTCGAGGGACGATTTCGGGGCGAGGCCTTCGGCGTAAAGAGACCGCTGCCGCTCGAGCTCTGCCTTCGCGTTCACCCACGCCGCCCGCTTCTCGGCGAGCTGAGCATCGAGGTCCGTGTGGTCCAGGCGGGCGACGATGTCCCCCTTCTTCACCCGCGTGCCTTCCGTGACGTTCAGCTCGGTGATGCGCGAAGTGATCTTCGGCGAGAGGTCCGCCTTGCGCTCGGCTTCGACGTAGCCGGTCGCGGTCAGCACGGTGGTTGCCTGACCTTCTGTCAGGAGCGACGCCGTGACGGCCTCGACCGTCCGCGGCCGCAGTGAGCGGCCGGCGAGGAAGTACGCCGCCACCCCGATCGCGACCACGAGGACGGCGCCGCCGAGAAGCCATCCTCTTGGGCTGCGCGACTTCTCCGGCTCGCGGCGGATACGCAGAGCGGAAAGGTCGGGGACGGGATGCGGGGGGGGACGCTCCTGGTTCATCTCTCGAAAGCCGCCCATTCTATTCATTCGGTGTCTCATACGCGCGTGGGCTGAAACGGGTTGCGCGCGTAAAGCGCCGACGAGAAGTTTGTCCGAGTGATGCGGGGGACCTTGCGGTCCCCCGAACCCCCTAGCGAAAACGCCTCACGCCGGTCGGCGCGGATCGTGCAACAATCGTCGGCATGAAGTTCGCACTGCGCGCTCTCATCGCGGCGGTGCTCCTCGCGCCCTTCACAGCGAGCGGAGCCGAACCGATGCTCTACCGGATCGAGCTCGCCGGCAATCAGGTGCTGTTCGCGAAGACCCCTCCGATTCCCCAGGGAACCCGGATCGTCTTTTCGCGGTATCCCGACGGCGCGCTCATGAGCTTGAAGGCGTCCGACGTCAAGCGCGTCGTCAGCACACCCGTCGTGAAAGCGGACGCGCGGAAGCTGAAGCCCGGTCAGCTCCTCGTCCTGGGCCCGACCGGAGAGGGCGCGGCCGCCGGACCGTCGGCCAGCGCCGCCGGAGCCGCATTGCGTCCGGGAGAGGCTCCCGGCGGGAAAGCGCTCTTGAACCCCTCGCGCGACTACCGGCCCGATTGGGACGCCCGGCAGGTCCCGGGACAGAACCTGCCGTTTCCCGCCTCACTGGGCGACTACCGCGAGGGGCGCAGCTTCGCCTATCCGCCGGGAAGCGCGATGCAGAGCGCCCCGGGCCAGCCGCCGACGGGCGTGCCGAGCGGGGAGCCGCCGAAGCCGCCGTAGAACGGCTGTCATCCGACCCGGCGACGCCGAATCTCCCTCGCGAAGAGTGATACCTTCCGGGGCGGGAGTGACGTCATGCCGAAACGTCTCGCAGTAGCCGTGGTTGTTCTCGCCTGCACATTCGCGCTGGGCGCGGAAGAAGCGCTCTATCAGATCGATCTCGTTCCCTCGGGCAAGCTGATCTCCCGCGACCTCCCCACTCTGAAGGGGACGACCTACCTCTTCCATCAGTTCCCCACGGGCACGCTCATCAGCGTTCGCAAATCGACCGTGAAGCAGATCACCCGGATGTCTCCAGCCGCCGCGGCGGCCGCGAACCCGAGAAACCAACTCGTCCGGATTCGCGATCTCGCCATGCAGGGTCCCAAGAGCGGCACAGGCGGAGGCAGGACGACCAACATCGATCGCGCTCGGAGCGCCGTCGCGGCTGCGAACGCCGGCACAGCCGCGAGAACGGCGGGATCCGACTAAGAGCGCTGTTGATTCGATCGCAGCGCGAGGAGTCTCCCGAGGGGAGGAGCCTCGCGCTGCGGGAGCGGAAGCGAGGGAGGGACCAGGCGAGCGGTCGAGCCGGACTGGCGAGCCGATCGCCGATGCGTAAGCAGGTCCCGAGCGAGCGAGAGCGACGTTAAATGTGGATGGCGTGTCCCGAGACCGCCTCGGCGGCCTCGTGGATTGCTTCGGCAAGCGTCGGGTGGGCGTGGATCGTGCGCACCAGCTCTTCGGAGGTCGCTTCGAGCTTCAGCGCCGCTCCGGCCTCAGCGATCAACTCCGTCGCCTTCGGCCCCACGATGTGCACGCCCAGCACTTCGTCGTACTTCTTCTCGGCGACGATCTTCACGAACCCCGCGGTTTCGTTGATGATGCGCGCCTTGCCGATCGCGGAGAACGGGAACTTGCCGACGACGACGTCGTGGCCCCGCTCGCGCGCCGCCGCCTCCGTCAGGCCGATCGACGCCACCTCCGGCGAGCAATAGGTGCAGCCGGGGATCTGGTCATAGTTCAAGGGACGAGTCTCTCCGCGGGCCATGTGCTCGACCGCGACGACGCCCTCCGCCGAAGCGACGTGCGCGAGCCAGGGAGTAGGGACGACATCACCGATCGCGTAGACGTTCGGCACGTTCGTTCGCATGTACTCGTCGATCTTGATGTAGCCCCGGTCCGTCTCGACCCCGAGCGCCTCGAGCCCGATTCCCTCCGAGAGAGGCTTTCTCCCGACCGCGAGCAGGATCTTCTCCGCCCGAAAAGTCTCGGTCTTGCCGCCCGACGAGCGTGCAATCACCTCGACCCCGGTCTCACTCCGGGTGACGCGCTCGACCCGCGTGTCCACGTAGACGGCGATCCCCTGCCGCTTGAACGATGCCGCGAGCTCTCGAGAAATCTCCTCGTCCTCGAGCGGCACGATGCGCGGGAGAATCTCGACGACCGTGATCTTCGAGCCGAACCGCGAGAACATCGAGGCGAATTCGACGCCGACTGCGCCCGAGCCGATGACGACGAGCGACCTCGGGACCTCCGGGACTTCCAGGATCGAGTCGGATGAAAGGATCGCCTGGTGGTCGATCTCCATCCCGGGAAGGGAGCGCGGGGTCGAGCCGGTCGCGATCAGGATGTTCTTCGCCGAGTAGGTCGTCTCCGAGCCGTCCGGACCCGATACGGCGACCTTTCCCGGTCCCGCGATCCGGCCGAAACCGGTCGCCAGGTCGACCTTGTTCTTCTTCATCAGGTAGGAGACGCCGTTCGTGGACTGACGCACGACCTTCTCCTTGTGCTTCATCGCCGCGGGGAAGTCGAGCCGCACCTCGCGCGAAGCGACCCCCACCTCCGAGCCGTGCCGCGCCTCTTCGAGCACGTCTGCGGTGTGGAGGAGTGCCTTCGTCGGGATGCAGCCGCGCAGCGTGCAGACGCCGCCCAACTTCGACTCCCGCTCGACCAGGAGAATCGACATCCCGAGCTGGGCGGCGCGGATCGCAGCGACGTAGCCTCCCGGCCCCGAGCCGATGATCGCGACGTCGTACGTTTTCGACGGATCCATGATCGGGGCGTTAGCCTATCAAGGCATAATCCGCGCGTGTTCGGGCGCGGTGCGGATTCCGCCATCCTGACGCTTGCCGCCACCGTCGTCGCCCTCGTCGGCTGCGGCGGAGAGAAGACGCCCGGAGCAGAAGGCATACAGGTCGGCTTCTTCGGAGCGCTGACCGGGCCGACCGCGACGTTCGCGCAATCGGGGAAGAACGGCGTCACGCTCGCGGTGGAGGAAATCAACGCCGCGGGCGGGGTCCTCGGAGGAAAGCGCCTCGACCTCCTCGTCGAGGATGACCGGGGCGAGGCGACCGAAGCGGCATCCGCGGTCTCCAAGCTCATCACGCGCGATCACGTCGTCGCTCTGATCGGCGAGCAGGCCTCATCGCGCACGATCGCCGCCGCGCCGATCGCGCAGAGCTACGGAGTCCCCATGATCTCTCCCACGTCCACGAACGTGGAGGTGACGAAGAAGGGAGACTATATCTTTCGCGTCTGCTTCACCGACGCGTACCAGGGCGCGGTCATCGCGTCATTCGCGAGGAAGAACCTCGAGGCGCGCACCGCCGTGCAGCTCGTCGACGTGCGCAACGACTACAGCGTCGGACTCGCGGAGGCCTTCCGGAACTCTTTCCAGAAAGCCGGAGGGCGCTTGCTCGCAGAGCTGAAATACTCCGAAGGCGACAACGATTTCTCCGCGCAGTTGACTGCGATCCGGCCGCTCGATCCGGACGTCCTGGTCGTTCCGGGCTACTACACGGATGCGGGCCTGATCGCGCGACAGGCGAAAGCGCTCGGTCTTCGCGCCGTGCTTCTCGGCGCGGATGGCTGGGACTCACCCAAGCTGACCGAGATCGGCGGCGAGGCGGTGGAAGGCGCGTATTTCTCGAACCACTATTCGGCCGACGATCCCTCCCCCGTGGTGCGGCAGTTCGTCGCGGCCTATCGGAAGAAATACGGCGTTGATCCGGACTCGATCGCTGCGCTCTCCTACGATGCCGTGAAACTGCTCGCCGACGCCATCCGGAGGGCCGGGTCGACGGAAGGCAAACGCGTGCGCGACGCGCTCGCCGACACCAGAGACTTCGCGGTTGTGTCAGGCGCGATCACGATGGACGCGGACCGCAACCCCATCAAGCCCGCGGTGATATTGAAAGTCGAGAGAGGACGGTTCCGGTTCGTGACGTCGATCTCGCCCTGAGAGTCGGGTAACGAAACGGGATGGGAAAGCGCCGAGAGGGACTTCCGGTTTACCGTTTCCCGTTCAAGGCCGGGGCGCGGCCTCGAACACGAGCTCGTCGAAAGACATCTGACCGGGGCCCGTCGTCGCCAGGCCGACGCGGCCGGCGCCGGGATGCGGATCGGTCGCCGTCAACAGAGGCTTACCATTCCAGCGCGCCGTGATTGACGCCCCGGAGACGGCCACCGAGAGGGTGCCCCAGTCGCGGTCGATATCCACCTGTCCGTGGGCGAGCTCGGTCGGTTTGCCGTTCCGATACGAGGAGAGACGCGCCTCTCCGTTCGCGTTCATGATCAGAAGGAGAAAGTCCTTCTCTCCAGCTGCGCGGAAGACGATTCCCGCCTGTCCGTTGCCCCTGCGCAGACCCACGGAGACGTCTCCGTCCTGGAAACTGTAGGTGCGGCGCAGAGCGACGGCGATCGATCCGGGGGGAAGATCGTTGATCGTCTGGATCACCTTGTTGGGCGTCGACGGAGGATTGACGTCACCGAGCACGAGCCACTCCGCCTTGCCGGGCGCTCCCCAGACGACGAAATCGAAGAAGCCCGGGGGTCGGCCCGCGGAGTCCGAGTCGAAGTGGTTCCGGATCTTCTCGGCCCGGCTCTGCGAGGCGAGCAGAAGCACGCCGAGCGCGACCGCCGACACGACCCTCCTCCCGAACATCGAGCAGCAGAAAGCATCCCCGGCCCGCTAAAATTCCCGTTTGGAATGTGTCCAAGTAATCTCTTTGCGGGGGACCTTGCGGTCCCCCGAACCCCCTAGTGGCGAAACCCGAGAAGAACGCGCGGAGTTATCAGGTCGAGCGCGAGGGGTTTGCCTTCCGGCTCGATCCCGAGGGGGTCCGCGCGGTGAAGGCCCTCCCCGACTACGAAGGCAAGGAAGAGCCGGCGGTCGCGGAGGAGTTTCTCCGGACGCGAGCCGAGGGCTGGGCGGACGCGCTCGCCGCCACCGGCGCGGAACACGGCGAGTACTCGGTCAAGGTGGACGGCCGACAGGGCAAGGCTCATCTGTCGCGCGCCGGGAGGTTCGTGTTCAGCGCGGACCTCTGAGCGCTTTCCTTGTCATCCCGAGCGAAGCGAGGGATCCCGCCCAGAGGTCATCCTGAGCCCTTCGCGATGTCATCCTGAGCGCAGCGAAGGATCTCTTTCTCGATTGCCCGTGGCGTCCGGCTCAGGACAGGCTCCGCGAAGGATCTCTTCTTCTGAACGGGAGAGATCCTTCGTCGCTTCGCTCCTCAGGACGGCGGATTCCTCGTCGCCACGCTCCTCGGAATGACAGAGGAAGGCCCTAGAAGGACACGATCCCCCGCACCCGATTCTCGAAGGCGAGGAACGCCTGGCGCGAATACGGGTCCACGACGACCCGGATCGTGGCCGGCGCCGGAAGATCATCGGCGAGCGCGGCGGCGAGGCGCTCCCCGTGTGCTCGGAGAAACTCGGTCCCGAGCTCCTCGTCGCTCTTGCCTCGCGCCCCGGGGAGCTCGCGCAGCTTCGCGAGGTCGGGAGGCTCCAGCCGGAAATCGTATCCCGCGTGCTCCTGCGAGACGGCGGCCCGTTCGGTCGAAAGGTCCGGTCGCGAAGGTCGGCGCCCTGCCGGCGAAGCGGCTTCCGACCGCGGCCCCGGCGCGGCGGGCGGCGTCTCCGGCAGCGGAGTCCCGTTCTCGGGATCGGTCATCGTCCGGCGAGGATGTTCTTCGAGATCACGATCCGCTGGATCTCGCTCGTTCCTTCGTAAATCGTCGTAACCCGAGCGTCGCGGTAGTAACGTTCGACCGCATACTCGCGGGAGTACCCGTACCCTCCGAAGATCTGCACGGCGCGCGCCGCGACCGCGTTCGCCATTTCGGTCGCGAACACCTTCGCCATCGACGACTCCTTAGAGATCCGGACGCCGGGCATCTCCGACCGCACGGCGGCGCGATAGGTCAGCCAGCGAGCCGCCTCGATCTGGACCTTCATGTCGGCGATCTGGAATGCGATCGCCTCGTGCTCGGCGATCTTGCGCCCGAAGGTCTCCCGCGTCCTCGCGTAGTCGACCGAAGCTTCGTAAGCGGCGCGCGCGATTCCGATTCCCTGAGCCGCGATCCCGATCCGCGAATGGTCGAGCGTGGTCATCGCAATCGAAAACCCCTGGCCTTCTTCGCCCAGTCGCCGCCATTCGGGGACCTGGACCCCGTCGAGATAGATCGCGGCAGTCTTCGACGCGCGCAGTCCCATCTTCGCCTCGGGGGAGCCGATCCGCAGGCCGGGGTCCTCGGTAGAAACCAGGAAACCGGTAATGCCGTGAGTCCCCCGCTCCGGCTCGGTCATCGCCATGACGAGGTACCAGCCGGCTTCTCCCGCGTTCGTGACCCAGGACTTGGCTCCTTCGAGCACGTAGCCGTCGCCGTTGCGGCGGGCCCGCGTTTTCTGGTTGGCGGCGTCCGAACCCGACTGCGGTTCCGACAATGCGTAGCCGCCGAGGAAACGACCGGATGCGACCGCTGCGAGGATCTCCCGCTTCTGCCGCTCCGACCCGTACTTCGAGACGGGGTAGCAGAAAACCGAGTTGTTCACCGACATGATGACCGCGGTCGACGCGCAGACTCGCGCGAGCTCCTCGACCGCCAGGATGTAGGAAAGGGCGTCCAGGCCGGATCCGCCGTATTGCTCGGGCACCATCATCCCGAGGATCCCCATCTCGCCGAGCTTGCGGATGATCTCGCGGGGAAAGCTCTCGCTGCGTTCCCGCTCCGTCACTCCCGGGGCGATTTCCTGCTCGGCAAACTCGCGAACGGTGTCCCGGATCCGGACCTGGTCTTCGGAAAGATCGAAGTTCATGTGGAGGCCGAGGGCGGAGCCGTTCCGCCTCCGGGTCCACGGCCGCGACGTCGCCTCCGGCGAAACCGGCGCCGGCCGTCCGGCCGAGCTGCTTCGGGCGACCGCGCCGGTGCCGTCTCACCCGGTGCCGCGACTGCCGGCGCCGGCCGGGCGGACTGGACGGGTCGGGACGGCCTGGCAGGCGCCGCGCCGCGCCCCCGGCCGCCGGACTTCTCGGCCACTCCCGCGCGCGGCTCTCCGCCGCGTCCGCGCCGCCGCCGCCGGCGCTCCCGCCGCGGTTCGGGCGTGTCCAGCCATCCTTCCTCGAGGTGGCGGAAGGTCACGACCACTTCCGGTCGGTTTAGGCGCGTACGAAGGTACTGAACGATCTTCGCGCGGAGCAGATCCCACGGATCACCGGACAGGATCGGGATTCGCTCGGCATCGAAGAGGACCATCCGGGTCCAGCTCACCCGCTTCTTCCGCCCGTCGGGCGTGGCGAGATCCATCACGAAGAGATCTCGCTCGTGATCGAGAGAGTGCCCGGCGTACTCGAATTCCGGCATCGCCTCGTGGCAGAGAGTCTTCAAGAGCTCGAGATGTTTCTCGCCCCCCTCGAGCGTCTGTTCCATCGAGACGATCCGGTCCCGGAACATGCGAGTCTGAGGCATAGGTTCTGGCCTCTAGGGGGTTCGGGGGACCGCAAGGTCCCCCGCCAAAAGATTATTTGGATGCACTCCTGGCTCCTGGCTGACAGCTGACCGCTTCAACCGATCGTCAATCCGGCGTCTCGAAAAATCTCCCTTGCAATGATGAGCCGGTGGATCTCACTCGTGCCTTCATAAATCTCTGTGATCCGAGCGTCCCGGAAGTTCCGCTCGACCGGGTACTCCTTCGTATAACCGTAGCCGCCATGGATCTGCAACGCTCTCGTCGTCACCCGCTGCGCCATTTCCGCGGCGAAAAGCTTGGCGACGGCTGCTTCGAGCGAGAACCGGCCACCCTTGTCACGGGCCGCGTCCTTCGCGGCGGCCGCGCGGTGGGTCAGGAGGCGTGCGGCATCGACGTCCGTGGCCATGTCGGCGAGATAGAAGCGGATGACCTGGAACTCCGCGATCGGCCGCCCGAACGCCCGGCGGAGCTTCGCGTACGCGAGTGCCGCTTCGTAGGCTTCCCTCGCGATGCCGACCGCCTGTGCCGCGATCCCGATCCGGCCGCCGTCGAGCGTGGTCATCGCGATCCGGAACCCCTCCCCTTCCTCACCCAACCGGTTCTCGACCGGCACACGCACGTCGGTCAGAAAGATCTCGACGGTCCCCGACGCGTTCACCCCGAGCTTGATCTGGTGGCGCGAGCGGTCGAAGCCGGGGCTGTCCGTATCGACGAGAAAGGCGGATATTCCGCGGGGTCCCTTTTCCGGCTGCGTCATCGCGAAGAGCAGACAGACATCGGCTGCCTGACCGCACGTGATGAAGACCTTCTGGCCGGAGATCCGATAGACGTCGCCCTCGCGAACCGCTCGGGTCTTCTGGTTCGCGGCGTCCGATCCCGCATCCGGTTCGGTGAGCGCGAAGCAGCCGAGCTTCTCGCCACGGGCGAGCGGCGCCAGGAAGCGGCGTTTCTGGTCTTCGTTTCCGTACTTCTCGATCGGGTCGCAGACGAGCGAGTTGTTCACCGAGAGGATGACGCCGGTGTTCGCGCAGACGCGCGAGATTTCCTCGATGACGATCGAATAGGAAAGGGTGTCCATGCCGGATCCACCGTACTCCGCCGGGACGGCGACCCCCGCGAGGCCCAGCTTGCCCGCTTCCGCGAACACGTCGCGAGGGAACTCTCCCGTCTGATCGATGCGCGCCGCACGCGGCCGGACGACCTCGTCCGCGAATTCCCGCACGGCCGAAAGCAGAAGCACCTGATCCTCGGAGAGCTCGAAATCCATCCGGCGGCCAGTGTACCGCGCGCGCTCCAGGCGGTTCGGGGGACTACAAGTTCCCCGCCGACGAATACTCGGACACTTTTCCAGGGGGTGTGGGGGACCGCAAGGTCTCCCACCGACAAATACGAGTACTCTCTCTTAGTCTCGGTTCTCCGGTCTCAGTCGTCGGCTCTCAGACGGAACGAACTGACAAAGGAGAGCAGCCCGTCGACGTAACGCGGCCACGAGGCTTCCTCGGCGGCGCGCGCGAGGCCCGGCTCGTACACGGAATGGCCCCGTGCGAGCAACCGGCCGACCGCATCGGCAAGGCCGTTCGGGTCCTCCGGCGCGAAGAGCTCGCCTGTCGATCCGGGCCGCACCGTCTCCGCCAGACCTCCGACTGCCGCCGCAGCCATGGGCCTTCGCGCGGCGATCGCGCGGGCTGCGATACCGCTTCCCGAGACGTAGCGGTAGGGAAGAACGACCACGTCGCAGGCGGCGAGCCAGCGCGACATCTCTTCCTCGGAGACGTAGTCGTTCCGCCAGAGGATGGCGTCCCGGACGGGGCTGTGCTTCCACCGCCGCTCGAGGTGGCGGGCCTCGGGGAAGACTTCTCCGACGATCGCGATCCTCGCGCCGGTCTCCCGGACGATCCGCGGCGCCGCCTCGAGCAGGACATCCACGCCCTTGTAGCGGCGCACGAGCCCGAGGAAGAGAACGAGCGGTGTCCGGACTCCGAGATCGCGGCGCGCCGGGTCTCGATCCGGCCGCGGCGAATCCACCACCGGATGCGGAAGAACAGCTACCGGCCGCCCGGGGACGCGGCGCGCGAGGAGCGCGCGATCGGTCTCGGCGTGCACGACGAACCCGTCCGCCGCAAGAAACACTCCGAGCGTCAGGAACCGCTCCAGCATTCCGGGCGCGTGGTCCGAGACGTTGTGGCAAAGGACCACGCGCGCGGTCGTGGGCGAGAGGTCCCGCACCTTCCGCAGGACGGTGCGGAGCGGCAGGCCCCAGAAGGACGTCCACCACGGCGCGATCAAGGCTTGCGGAGCCGCCGACGCGATCTCCCGCGCGGTGCGCGTCCACGAAGCGGGCGAGCGGTAGTCGAGGGTGGGGTGCACGCCGGCCACCGGCGATCCTCCCGGATTGCGGTGGAAGCGCCGCGGATCGAGCCACCGCGGATACGGCCGGGAGAACGTAAAGTAGGAGACAGTCGCGCGCGTTTCGAGCTCGCGCGCCAGCAGCGCCGTCTCTCGCGCGATCCCGCCCCGGTCGGGCGGCGCCGGGCCGAGGATCGCGACGCGCTCGGTCGTCCTCATCGTCAGGTCTCCCGCCGCAGCCAGAAGCCTTTCAGGTACTCCCCTTCGGGACAGTCGAGCGAGATCGGATGATCCGCTCCGGCTCCCTGCCGCGCGACGAGCGCGAAGCTCCTTCCCGCTTCGAGGCTCGCCGAAAAGACGATCTTCTGGAAGAGATCGGGCGTCACGAGCCCGGAACAGGAGCACGTCAGCAACCAGCCTCCCGGGGCCACCAGCGTCATCGCGAGCCGGTTGACGTCCTGGTAGCCGCGCGCCGCGCGGCGGAGATCTCCGCGCTTTTTCGCGAAGGCGGGCGGATCGCAGACGACCACGTCCCACGACTCGCCGGCGGCGACGCGGCGGCGCACGTCCTCGAACACGTCGGCGCGCACGAAGTCGCGCTCGTCGTCGGCGAAACCGTTCAGACGACGGGCCTCGCGGGCGAGAACGAGCGCTCGTTCCGAGGAATCCACGTCCACCGCGCAGCGCGCGCCGCCCGCGAGCGCGGCAACCGAAAAGGCTCCGGAGTAAGAAAAGAGGTCGAGCACGGACATCCCGCGCGCGAGCGCGCGCAGCCGGGATCGGTTGTCGCGCTGGTCGAGGAAGAACCCCGTCTTCTGGCCACGGGGCGTGTCCGCGAAGAAACGCAGGCCGTTTTCGAGAAAGAGCGCGAGCTGCGGCTCCGCCTCTCCCCGTGAGGACGCTCGGACTCCCCGGTCCCGCTCCGACCCGCTCTCGCGGACGATCAGACGCTCCGGCGAGAACACCTCGCGTGCCGCTGCCTCGAGCTCGGCGCGCCAGCGCACAGTTCCCTCGGTCGTCAGGTCCAGGACCGCGGTCTCGCCGAAGACGTCCAGCAGGACTCCCGGGCACAGATCCCCCTCGGAGTTCAACGCGCGAAATCCCGTCGTCTCCGGAGGGAGGACGCCGGCGCGCAGTCGACGAGCCGCCTCGAACCGTTCACGGAAGAGAGCTCGATCGGGCAAGCGCGCGTCGAAGATCCAGACCCGGGCAATGATCTGGGATCGCGGCGAATAGGCTCCGCGCCCCAGCAGGTTTCCCGCCGCGTCCACAACCTCGGCGACGCCGTCCGACCCGTCTCCGCTCTCCGACGCGATCGCGCCGGAGAAGACCCAGGGATGTCGCCGCCGCAGGGATTCCTCCCGGCCGGCCTTCAGTTCGAGCCGGATCACGACGCCGAAAATACACGCCTGGAACCGAATTCGCCCGCAGGGGGGCCCTCCCTGAGACCGCCAGACAAGAAGAGGGCCCCGCGGACCGGGGCCGGAAGGAAAAAGAGGAGATCGTCTCTAAAGTCTCTACGGAGCCCGCGAGCCCGGCGTCTACCGCTGGTTCAACGACCAGTCGTATTCCAGAAATCCGGGTGATTGCTCGGTGGAGGCGAGCCACGACGCCGTCTCCCGGTCACCGACGTACCGCGAGACGTACTTCGGGAGGCTGCCCGCGTCCCGCTCGAACTCCTTTCGGTTCCAGTCGAAAATCTTCGACAGCGCGAGCTTTCGTTTCGACCGATCGATCACGTTCCTCCTCGGGTCGTTGACGAATGCCCGACCCTGCCGATCGAGCGCGGCGGACACCGTCTCCGCCGTGTACGCACGGGCAGCGAGCGGCGGGCAGGACTCGGAGACGCACACGATGGCGAAGTGGAACCGCGCGTCCTTCAGGTCGCGCAGCCGATTCTCGATCTCGTCGAGCGAGAGCTCTTCGCCGCCGATCCTCCGGCGGATCTTCCGGAAGGCGCCGTCCACGTCCCGGATGCTCTTGATCGGGTAGCGGTCGAGGACGATCGCGATCGCCATCGCGTTGTACGCGTTGATGTAGAACGCCTTTTTCTCGTCGGCGGTCATCGCCTGCGGGCGCGCGTCGCCCAGGTTCGCGAGATAGGCGGCGAGTCTCTTCTTGTCCTGCCCGGTCGCGCTGCGGTAGTCGAAGCCCCCGTCGCGGGCGCGCGCCGCGAGGACGGCGTCGAACGGCGCGGGGTCGGGCATCACGGCCAGTGCCGGCGCGAAGGCGAACAGGACGAGGAGACCGGCGGCCGACACGACCCGGATCATTCGAGGGGCACTTGCGAAGATCAAAAGAGCCGCGCGACTTTCACTGCCAGCCAGGCGATCGCTGCGCAGATAGGGAACGTCAGGATCCACGCGGTCACGATGTTAGCAGTGACTCCCCATCGTACGGCCGATACGCCTCGAGCGGCCCCGACGCCGACGATCGCGGTCGAGATCGTGTGCGTCGTCGAGAGCGGGATTCCGAGGCGGGACGCGACGGTGATGGTCGTCGCCGCCGCCAGCTCCGCGGCGAAGCCCTGGTGCGTCTCGAGCTTGGTGATTCTGATCCCGAGCGTACGGATGATCCTCCAGCCTCCCGTGAAAGTTCCGAGTGCCATCACCGCGGCGCAGAGAAAGATCACCCAGACGGGGATCTCGAATGAGTGCAGGATATTGCCCAGAACGAGGGCCATCGTGAAGGTTCCCATGAACTTCTGACCGTCGTTCGAGCCGTGGCTGAAAGCCATGAAGGCGGAAGAGAAAACCTGCATCCACCGGAAAGTCCCGCGCACCCGGCCCGGAACCGCCCTTCGAAACAGCCAGTAGATCGCCACAACGACGAGCAGCCCGCCGAAGAAGCCCAGGAAGGTCGAGAAGACGAGTCCCAGCAGGACCTTCTTCCAACCTGCCCACAGCAGAACGCGCGGACCGGCCGTCGCGAGACCCGCTCCGGCCAGACCCGCGACCAGCGCATGGCTCTCGCTCGTGGGGATACCCCAGCGCGCCGCGAGGCTGGACCACAGGATGATCCCGACCATCGCCCCCCCGACCGTCGTCAGGTCCACTGCCCCGGTGTCGATGATGCCCTTGCCGATCGTCTGCGCCACGGCGGTTCCGGAAAAAACGCCGACCAGGTTCAGGACAGCCGCCATGATGACTGCCTGAAGCGGCGACAAAGCTCTCGTCGAGACCACCGTCGCAATGGCGTTCGGCGCGTCCGTCCACCCGTTGACGAACTCGGCGCCGAGTATCAGGGCGAGGACGAGAGCCAGACCCCAGCCGATGTCGGGCATGCCTCCTCTCGCGCGAGCGAGACTACCGGGACGGGAGCCGCGGATGAATCAGGAGCTCTTCCAGACCGTGCTCTCCAGGATGTGCGCCACCGCCTCGCAGGCGTCCACCGAGCGCTCCAGATTCTCGTAGATGTCCTTCCACTTGATCACGTCGAGGACCGGAATCTCCCCCGCGAAGAGCGAGGCGACGGCGTCATGGTAGCTGACGTCCCCCTCGTTCTCGAGTTTCTTGATCGCGATGCAGTGCTCGATCACGCCCTTACGGCCGGCGAGCCGCTCGACTCCCTGGACCATCTCGGCGGTGATCCGCACGACCACGCCCGACATCCGGCGGGAGAAGTCGGTCGGTCTCGTCAGCTTGTAGAGGACGAGACGACGGGCGGTGCCGTCGATCAGGTCGATCACGTCGTCGAGGCGGACGGCGAGCCGGTGGATGTCATCGCGGTCGATCGGTGTGATGAACGTCCGGTCGATGCGGCGCAGGATTTCGTGCGAGATCTCGTCGCACTCGTGCTCGAGCCGCTTGACGCGCTCGACCGCCGCGGGCAATGGGGAGTCCCCGGCGAAGAACGCGTCGAGCGTCCGGGCGGCTTCGTGAGCGCGGACCGCGAGATCGGTGAACCGTTCGAAGTACCGGTCGTCGTGGGGAATCAGTTTGAGCATCGTCCTGCCTTCCTCGGAGCGTCGGGTATGCTATCGAAAGTCCCGCGGCGACAGAGCCGGGGGGATCGGGGGACCGCAAGGTCCCCCGCTGAGATTACTCGGACACTCTCCTGGTCGAGCGATCAGGCAGAGGCCGGAAACCGGATCCGGAACACGCTCCCCCGCCCCACTTCTCCACCGACTTCTATCGAGGTGCCGTGCAGCTGAAGGATGTGCTTGACGATCGCGAGCCCGAGGCCGCTGCCGGGGCGGGTCTTCGAGCGCGACCGATCGATCTGATAGAAGCGCTGAAAGATCTTTTCCCGCTCTCCCTTGGGGATTCCCGGGCCCTGGTCCTCGACGGTCAGGACCGGTGATCCGGAGTCGACCGAGACCTGAATGGTGACCCGGGCGTCCCGGGGCGAGAACTTGATTGCGTTGTCGATCAGGTTTCGGACGACCTGCGCGAGTCGGCGCCGGTCTCCGTGAACCGTCACCGACTCGTCGCCGCCGAGAACGACGTCGATTCGCTTCTCTCGCGCCGCCGCGGCGAGATCTCGGACGATCTCACGCGCGAGCGGCAGCAGGACGAGCTCCTGCCTCTCGAGCGCGACCGCGCCGCTTTCGATCTCCGCGAGGTCCATCAGGTCGTCGATCAGCTCCCGCATCCGGGCGGTCTGCCTCAGGATCAAGGCCGCGAGCTCGGAGGCCTCGGCCTGTTCGACGTCCCCTTCCGCCAGGGTCTCGGCGGCCGCGCCGATCGACGCGATCGGGGTACGCAGCTCGTGGGACACGTCGGCCACGAAGGTCCGACGCATCGCCTCGGTCCGCTCGAGCCGGGTCACGTCCCGCAGGACCCCCACCGCCGCGGCGCGCGAATCCGGCGGCAGAGGGAGGACGAGAACTTCCCACACGATGTCGTCGGCCAGCCGCGCGGTGAGCTGCGAGACTTCGCGAGTGCGCAGAGTCTTCTCGAACAACTCGAAGAGCGGCCGGAGCCGCAGCAGGTCATAGAGCGCCTTGCCCGCGGGCGCGGGCACGCCGGTCATCCGCCCGAAACGCTCGTTTGCCTCGAGCACGTGAAGCCGTTTGTCGACGATCACGAGTCCGTCCGGCAAACGCTCGAAGACCATCGCGGTCAGGCGGCGCTCCGACTCCGCGCGTGCGAGAGCGGCGGCGAGCGAGTCTTTCATCCTCTGCAGAGCCCGTCCGAGCTGGCGGAGGGGCTCGGTTTCCGTCGCGTGCAGGTCGCGCGCATAGTCGCCGGCAGCGACGGCTGAGGCTTCGCGAGTGAGTTGGTCGATCGGCCGTGACAAACGAGCCGAGGCGACTGCGCCGATCAGGAAGAGGAGCGCCGAGGCAGCGAAAATCGCGACGCGCCCTCCCCAGAGATAGGCGGCCTCCCGCTCTTTGAGGTAATGCGCGGAGACGGCCAGCCGAAGGACGCTCCCGTCGGCGAGCCGCCGGGCGCGGTAGAGCATTTCGGTGCGGGTCGTGGCCGAGTACCGCAGGGACTCGCCCGAGCGATGGGCGAGAGCTTCCCGGATCTCCTCGCGCGACGCATGGCTCTCCATGCGCGCCACGTCGGCCGGCAGTAGTCCGGTTTCGTGGAGGACGCGGCCGTCGGAGGCGACGTATGTGATCCTGCAGCCGAGTTCCACGGCCGCACGCCGGAGAAACGCGTCGCGTTCGGCCTCGTCGCGCACGTGTTCGAGGTCTCCGGCGAGGTGCTCGAGTTCGAGCGACAGCCGCTCGGCCGCCCGCTCGTCGACGACGCGACGGATCGCTCGGTCGAACACCCCGGTAAGCAGAGCCGCTCCCGCGGTAGCCAGCAGGGCGAAGAAGAGTGTCAGCCGGGTTTGAAGTCTCACGGGGGGTCAGGCAGGTAGTTTGGCATTCTTAAGGGGAGAAACACCAAAATGCCTGCCTGACCCCACTTCACACTCACCTGGTGGAGCCGGTGTCGCGATAGCGGTAACCCAGTCCGACGACCGTCTCGATCCGCTCCTCTCCGAGCTTGCGTCGCAGCGCCCGGATGTGCACGTCAACGGTCCGGGTCTCCACTTCCGAATCGTAGTCCCAAAGGCGCGCCAGGATGGCGTCTCTGGTCACGACGCGGGAGCGATTCCGGATGAGCATCCAGAGCAGGTCGAACTCCTTTTTGGTCAGGTGGACCCGCTGTCCCTTCCGGCGCACCTCGAAGCGGGCGCGGTCCACGTGGAGATCGCCGTCTTCGAAGACTTCCTCCTCGGAGGTCTCGAATGCCGCAACTCTCCGCAGGTGCGCGTTGACGCGCGCGAGCAGCTCCCTCATGGAGAACGGCTTGGTGATGTAGTCGTCTGCTCCGATCTCGAAGCCCAGCAACTTGTCGCGCTCCTCGACGCGGGCCGTCAGCATGATGATCGGTACGCGCCGGGTCTCGTCCGCGCGCCGCAACTCGCGGCAGAGTGCGAGGCCGTCGATGTCGGGCAGATTCAGGTCCAGGATGACGAGGTCGAAAGGCTTCTCCTGAAGGGCAGCCAACGCCGCGAGCCCGGAGATGTAGTGCTCGACCTGGTAGCGCTTCTCCTTGCGGAGGTTCAAGCGGATCGTATAGGCGATGTCGGCGTCATCCTCGATCAGGGCGATCCGCTTCATCGGGCCGGAGCTCGTCTCGTTCGCGGGCGGGGACGCCGTTTTGCCCCGGTTGGCAGGCGATTTCATGTTCCCCCTCCCCGTGTGTGCCCGAGTAATCCCTTGTCGGGGACCTTGCGGTCCCCCGAACCCGCTAGGAATGTGTCCGAGTAATCTCTTTGCGGGGGACCTTGCGGTCCCCCGAGCCCCCTAGCCGAAACGCCCGGTGATGTAGTCCTCGGTGATCTTCTGCGCCGGGTTCGTGAAAATCTTGTCGGTCCGGTCGTACTCGACGAGCCGCCCGAGCATGAGAAACGCGGTGTAGTCCGAGATCCGCGCGGCCTGCTGCATGTTGTGGGTCACGACGACGATCGTGTATTCCTCCTTCAGCTCGTAGATCAGCTCCTCGATCTTCGCGGTGGCGATCGGGTCGAGCGCCGAGGCCGGCTCGTCCATGAGCACGACCTCCGGGCTGACCGCGATCGCCCGGGCGATGCAGAGCCGCTGCATCTGGCCGCCGGAGAGCGAAAGACCGCTCTCGCCCAGGCGGTCTTTCACCTCGTCCCAGAGAGCCGCCCTTCTGAGCGAACGCTCGCAGGCCTCGTCCAGGGCCGCCTTGTTGCGCACTCCCTGGATTCGAAGGCCATACACGACGTTCTCGAAGACGGACTTGGGGAAGGGATTGGACTTCTGGAAGACCATTCCGAAGCGCTTCCGCAGCTCGGTCACATCGATGTCCGGAGAGTAGATGTCTGTCCCCTCGAACAGGACCTTGCCCTCGATGCGGACGCCGTCGATCAGGTCGTTCATGCGGTTGAGCGAGCGAAGCAGCGTGGACTTGCCGCATCCGGACGGCCCGATGAGCGCGGTCACCCGGCGTGGCAGCACGTCCAGGTCGATGCCGTAGAGGGCCTGCTTTTCTCCATAGAAGAGATCCAGCTTCTGGACCGAGATGACCGCCCGCGACCGGGCCTCTTCGAGCTCGCGGCCGACGACGGGACGAAGTGTCGCGATCTCGGAGCGTTCGTGCCGGGTCACCTCGGGCCGGCGCACTTCGACGCCGTGCGTCGGGGAGGGTGGGGGGCCCGCGGTCATCGTCTCCACCGGATTCTCCTTCAAAAGGCCTCCGAACGGAGCTTTCGCCGCAATCGTTCCCGGATGAAGATGGCCGTCAGATTGAGCGTCACCACGACCGCGAGCAGCAGAAGAGTGGTCAGGTAGACCATCGGCTTGGCCGCTTCGACGTTGGGCGACTGGAATCCCACGTCGTAAATGTGGAAGCCCAGGTGCATGAACTTGCGCTCCAGGTGCACGAATGGCGCGTTCGCGTCGAACGGGAGCTCCGGCGCGAGCTTGACGACCCCGGTGATCATGAGCGGTGCGACCTCGCCGGCGCCGCGGGCCATCGCCAGGATCAAGCCGGTCAGAATGCCGGGCGCCGCCGCCGGGAGGACCACCCGCCGGATCGTCTGCCACTTGGTGGCTCCGAGCGCGTAGGAGCCTTCGCGGGCGCCGCGCGGCACGGCGGCGAGCGACTCCTCCGTCGCCACGATGACGACCGGCACGGTCAGGAGCGCCAGTGTGAGCGAGGCCCAGAAAATCCCGCCGGTCTTGAACGTCGGATCGGGGAGCCGCTCCGAGTAGAAGAGCCTGTCAATTGCGCCGCCCGTCAGGTAGACGAAAAATCCGAGGCCGAAGACGCCGAAGACGATCGACGGAACTCCCGCGAGGTTGTTCACGGCGATCCGCACCGCCCGAACGAGCGGCCCCTGCCGCGCGTACTCCTGCAGGTAGAGGGCCGCGACGACGCCGAAGGGCATCACGGCCGCGCTCATGATGAGAACCATCATCACCGTTCCGAAGATCGCCGGGAAAACGCCCCCTTCGGTGTTCGACTCGCGAGGCTCCGCAGCGACGAACTCGCCGAGCCGGGAGAAGTAGACCCCGAGCCGTCCACCGAAGCCGAGCCGGTTGGGACGGAAGATCCGGACGACCGCGGAGACGGGGAGAATCTTCTCTTCTTCGTTCGCGTCGACGAGCGTCACCTGCGCGCGCTCGTTCTCCGCTCTCAGGCGGTCGGCGCGCGCGCGCAGGATGTCGTAACGCTTCTCGAGAACCTGCACGTCCGCCTCGACGGCCTCGATGCGCGCTCGCGTTGCGGCGTTGACAGCGGGATCCTTTCTCCGCAGCCCACGGATCTCGAGGCGCTTCTCCTCGAGCTCGTAGTTGATCGCTCCGATCTCCCCTTTCTCGAGCCGGCGGATCCGCCGGGAGCGCTCACGCGACTGCTCGAGAAGGGGAGCCAGACGCGCGAAGAGGTCGCCTTTCGATGGCGCGGCGTCCTGACCTTCGACGACGACCCTTCGGAGATAACCCTGGAACGGCCCGTACTCCTGCCGCTCCACCAGCACCGCGTCGGGCGGAGAGCGGCGCGAGACGATTTGCGACTCGGGAATCCACCGGAAGTCGAGCCCGTAGAGATCTCGATTGCCCAGCCGCACCTGGACCCGGCTGCCCGGGCTCGAAGCCGCTCCTGCGGCCGAGGGAATCGGTTCCTCCGTGAGGACGGCGACGACGTACTTCTTCCCGTCCTCGAGGGTGATCTCGACCAGGTCTTCCGGCCAGAAGGCACTGAGCGCGCGGGGCACCACGACCAGGATCAAACCGGCGATCATGAGCAGGCACGCGGCGAGAGCCCCGCCGGTCAGCCAGATGAACGGCCCGCCCGACTCGAGGTTTCTCTTTCGGCGGGGCATCAGATGGCCTCGTATTTCCGGCGGAGCCGCTGCCGGACGATCTCGGCCGCGGTGTTCACGGCGAAGGTCATCACGAAGAGCATCGCCGACGCGAGGAAGAGAACCCGGTAGAGCGTGCCCCCGAAGGGAGCTTCGGGGATCTCGACGGCGATGTTGGCGGACAGCGTTCGCATTCCGTTGAAGATCGACCAGTCCATGATCGGCGTGTTGCCGGTCGCCATCAGCACGATCATCGTCTCGCCGACGGCGCGCCCGAATCCGATCATGACCGCGGAGAAGACGCCGGGCGAGGCGGTCGGGACGACGACGCGGACGGCCGTCTGCCACCGGGAGGCGCCGAGCGCGAAGCTCGCGGCGGACAGATGCGCGGGGACGTTGGAGAAAGCGTCCTCGCTGATCGTGAAGATGATCGGAATCACGGCGAAGCCCATCGCGAAGCCGATGACCAAAGAGTTGCGCGGGTCGTAGCGCTCCTCGAAGCTCGAGAAGAGCCACGCCTTGAAGTCGCCGCCGAACAGCGCGCGCTCGACCAGCGGACCGGTTGCATAGGCCAGCCAGACGGCGAAGACGACGAGCCCGACCAGGATCGCCATCTCGCGCGCCCGCGTGAGCCGGGCAGCGAACCTCCTCGGAAGCGCGCGCAGGGCGAGCGCGCAACCGACCATGACGAGCGGCACCAGGGGGAAGAGCATCAGAGTACCCGCCGTCGCGCGCTCGACCCGCGGTGCGAGCCAGAGGCCCGCGAGGAACCCGATGACGACCGACGGGAGCGCCGCCATGATCTCGACGACCGGCTTGACCAGGCGACGGACTCCAGCCGGCGCGAAGAGCGAGGCGTAGAGCGCCGCGGCGACGGCGGTCGGAATCGCGAAGAGCAGGGCGTAGAACGTCGCCTTCAGGGTGCCGTAGATCAACGGGGTCAGGGAGAACTTCGGCTCGAAGTCGTCGGTACCGCCGGTCGACTGCCAGACGAACTCCGGGCGCTCGTACCCCTCGTACCACACCTTTCCGAAGAGCGTCTTCGCCGTCGTCTCGGGATGCGGGTTACGCAGGCTGAAATCACGCAGGAGCCCGTCTTCCGATACGACGAACAGGCCGTTGCCCTTCGGAGCGATCCCGGCGTCCCGGGCGCGTATCCCGTGCCCGGCGAGCTTCACGAGAGTCCGCTCGGAAGTGTTGTGGCGCAGCCAGAGGCGGCCCTGCCGGTCCGCGGTGACGAAGCCCTTGTTCCGGGTCGAGACGCCGATCGTCTCGACGCCGGCGGGCATGGAATCGAAAACGTGGATCTTCCGGTACGGGCGAAGGCCCGGGTTGTCGGGCGAGCGGACGCGGAACCAGGACGAGACGCGGCCGCGCGCGTCCCCCAGGACGACGCTCTGAGCGCCGAGAAGAAAGGCGGCGGCGGTGATCGGGGCGGGAGAAGCCTCGGCGAAGATCATCGTCTCGGGCGTCGCCGCGCCGTCGGAGTCGATCGCGATCGGAAGAAAGAACCCGCGGTCGGTCGCGACGACCGCATCCGAACCGGACTCGGAGACCGCGAGCGCCGTGACGCGGGCTCCCTGGAGCCGCTCCGAGAGGTCGCGGAGTTCCGGGACCGGCGGCGCGGGCGCCTCCCGCCCCGGGAAGTCGGATTCCTCGGCCTGCGGCATCCAGGCGAAGAAGAGGTCGGACTCCCCCGAGGAGCCGAGCAGGACCGACCCTCCCGACGTGGAAGCCGCAGCCGCGAGTCGCACCGAGCGCCCTTCGGGGAGCACCTGGATCTGATCGAGCAGGGAGAGTGAGAAGTCGACGAGCCTCCCCCGCTCTCCGAATTCCACGCGCACCCTTCCTTCGACGAGGAGGATCCGGCCGTCCTCGAGCCCCAGCGCCATGACGTCGCGACCGCTGATGCGCTCCGCCGAGGAGATCCGCCACCCCTCCGTCTCGGGCACGCGGGTCGTTCGCAGCACCTTCGCCGTCTTCCGGTCGACCTGCTGGAAGAGTCCCGTCGAGCGGAGGACGACGTAGGTCTCGCGGTACGGATCGGGGAACGCGAGCAGGACCGGGTCGTTGTCGGCGGCCGCGAACCGGAGCGCGGCTTGCTGCCGGACCTCGGCTTCTCGCCAGAGCGGAAACGATTCCGCCACGATCAGGACCAGGATCAAGAGAACCGCCAGGATGATCGCCAGACCGCCGAAGGTGATGACGGCGCGGGCGATGCGGTCCGATCGCCGCACCCAGCGGCGCGGACCCTTGAGCAGCGGCCCGGCCGGGCCTCGCGGCGGGAGCCCGAGGGATTCCTGCGGGAGAGATGCCACCGCGGAACCTCCGACGAAACGGGACGGCGATCCCGAGGGACCGCCGTCCGAACTCAACGCTTGGCTAGAAGTCTGTCCGAATAATCCTTTGGCGGGGGACCTGCGGTCCCCCCGAACCCCCCAGGGAGGCTATCCGACCGTGCGGCGCTCTTCCGCGACGACGCTCGCGGTGAGCGGGAAGTAGCCGTCCTTCACGACGTCCTGCTGTCCCTCTTTCGACAGCGCGTACTTCAGGAACTCGCGAGTCAAGGGGGAAACCTTCGCGGCTCCGGACTTGAACGGGTCGACCGGCACGTAGACGTAGAGATAACGCGCGAGGGGGTATTTGCCCGACAGGACGTTTTCGTAGGCCTCGGCGTAGGCCGGTTCGCCCGCCTTCTTCGCGATTTTCACGGCCTTGACGTCCGACGTGGTGTAGCCGATGCCGGAGTATCCGATCGCGAACTTGTCTTCCGAGGCGCCCTGGACGACCGACGCCGACCCGGGCTGCTCTTTCACGGTATCCTTGTAGTCCCCCTTGCCGAGCGCCACTTCCTTGAAGTATCCGTAGGTGCCCGACGCGGAGTTGCGGCCGTAGAGCGAGATGGGCTTGTTCGCCCACTCACCCGTTAGGCCGAGCTGCCCCCAGGTCGTGACGTCCTGCTTGTAGCCGAGCCTTCTCGTCTTCGAGAAGATCGCGTCCACCTGCTCGAGCGTGAGCTCGGTCAGCGGGTTGTCCTTGTTGACGTAGACGGCGAGTCCGTCGAGGGCCACGCGCACACCGGTCGGCGGATAGCCGTACTTCGCCTCGAACTTGTCGATCTCCTCCTTCTTCATCTTCCGGGACATCGGGCCGACCTGCGCTGTCCCTTCGATCAGCGCCGGCGGCGCCGTCGAAGAGCCCTTTCCTTCCACCTGAACTTTCACGTTCGGATAGAGCCTGCGGAAGGCCTCGCCCCAAAGGGTGACCATGTTGTTCATCGTGTCGCTGCCGACCGAGGAGAGGTTCCCCGAGATACCGGACGCCTTGCTGTAAACAGGCAAGTTCGGATCCACCTTGACCGCCTGCCCGAGGGCGCGGCCCCCCCACCCCGCGACGGCCAGAGATGCGAGAACGAAACCTGCCTTTCGAGTTTTTTTCATGGCCTCACCCCTTCTCATTACCGTCCCCACTGTGAAGTTTCGACGTAAAAAAGCTGTGAAGTCGACGTAAGGATTTCTCGCGGCGCATCAGAAAATCAGCTGAGCCTGGACGCGAACTTCCTTCAGTTTCCGGTTCGTGGTCAGGGCGGCGGCCTCGTTCTCCGTCTCGCCGTAATCGGCCTGGATCTTCCCGTTGTGCTTGTTCAGGTACCAGGAGACCCCGCCTCGCCACTCCGTCTGGTCGTTGTCGTCGGTATCCGTGTTCGGATCGATCTGCGCCCAGCGCCCCGCGATCTCCCACCTCGGCGTGAACAACCATCCGCCCTGGATCAACCAACCGTCACGGTCGGTCTCCACGCCCGCCGGATTCTCGCTCGTGCCCGAGTAGTACTGGCCGTAGAGGAAGAGCGACCTCACGGCCTTCAGCACGACCGCCGCGCCGAAAGTCTCGACCTTCGACCCGGTCCGCGCCCCCGTCGCCGGCCGGACTATCGTGTCGTTGTTGTTGTACTCGCCGGCGAAGGACAGGCGGAACGGATATGCCTCCAGGTTGGACTCCGAGTAGCCGACGCTTCCCCAGGGCGAGACGACCACGCGCCCGACGTACTCGAGCTTGTCATTGTCGTTGGCGGAGACGGTACGCCCGTTCCCGTTGAACACCCCGAATCGCCAATCGACGAAATCCGCGACGGCGGGCGACCCGAATTGCCCCCACGCCTGAACACCGATCTGGCGGGCCGGCACGTAGAACGCGTCGAGGATGGAACGATCGACGAGCTGTTGGTTCCCGGAAGAGGTCAGCTGCTGATGGCTGAAGGGAGCCTTGAACTGCCCGGCCTTGAAACGAAACGCCCTCTTCCCGTTGGTGAAGTCGTAGTCGAAGTTCGCGTCCTCGAGGACGTTGGAGGAGTCCGGCCAGTTCAGCTGGAGCTCGTACGTCAGATTCTTGCTGTAGATCCAGCCGTCGAACTTCGTCTTGAATCGGCGGATGCGGAAAGAGCTCCTGTCCTCGAGGCTCGTCGGCAGAGGGTCCGGCGGGTTGCGGATGTCATCGAACATGTCGGCCGTGTAACGGACCTGGAGCCGGTTGCTCAGGTTGATCTCCGCCTTCGCGAAGGACAGTCTCAGACCCGGCATCCGATACTGAACGTTGAAAGGCAGCTTGATATCGGGTGTCTTGGCTTCCTTGGGCGGCGCCTCGGTCTTCCCGTACTTCTTGTTGAACGCCTCGATCGCCTGCGCGTCCTCGAAGATCACCGTTTCACCGTTGGGCCCGTAGCCCAGCCGCGTGATCGCGACACCCATGTCCTTCGACTGCTGGTACGCCGTGTACTTCTTCTCCGTCGAGAAGACGTAGATCCGCTCATCGACCCGCATCTCCTGGTAGTACTCGCCGGTCTGCGCCCACGCGGCCGGCGTGCACGCCGCCAGCATCGCCATCACCGCGACCACCAACGCGGCCACCGACTTCCCCGAAACGTTTTTCATCACGTCGTCGTCCTCCTTCGTCGGAGGGGAGTTCTACGGGCACCGGGTCAACCCGAAAGCAACTCCCGGTAAATACGGTGTGAAGCCGCCACTCCCCGCAGTCTCTTTTCGAGAACAGATCTTGTCTGGAACGCTCGAGCCCTCCGCGAGGCTCGGAGTTTGTCCGAGTAATCTTTTGTCGGGGACCTTGCGGTCCCCAGGGCCGGCAAGTCGTTCGGAATCCTGGCACGCGCACTTGAAGGCGGCATGGAATCGAACTCAACTCCGGATGAAATCTCCGGCGGAAGTCGGGCGTATCGAGCCGCTTCACGAGTGCTTAACACGCCTTTCGCGAACCGGTGGTAGGTTCACGTTGACAGACTCCATGAGTGAACTGAGCCTCCGCGAAGACGCCGCGACTCCGCCCGACGAACGGCTCCGAGATCAAGCGCTCTATTTCAACCGGGAGATCTCCTGGCTCGCGTTCAATCATCGCGTCCTCGAAGAGGCGCAGGACGCGGGCTGGCCCCTGCTCGAGAGGTTCAAGTTCCTCGGGATCTTCCACTCGAATCTGGACGAGTTCTTCATGATCCGCGTCTCCGGACTTCACGAACAGCTCGAGGCTTCCGTCACCGAGAGGAGTCCGGACGGCCTCTCGCCGCAGGAGCAGCTCGCACGGATCTCCGAGATCGTTCGCGGAGACGTCGCGCTCGCGACCGAGACGCTCACGCACGATCTGTTGCCGAGGCTCAAGGAGGCAGGCATCCGGTTGATGCGCTGGGAAGAGATCGATGCGGACCACCGCAAACGGCTGACCCGCTATTTCGAGAGCGTGGTCTTCCCCGTGCTCACGCCCCTGGCCTTCGATCCGGCGCACCCGTTCCCCTTCGTCTCGAATCTCTCCCTGTCGCTCGCCATTCGTCTCGCCGACCGTGAGGGCCGAAAGTCTCTGTTCGCTCGCGTGAAGGTGCCGGCTTCGCTTCCCCGATTAGTTCCGGTCTCCGAGGGGCAACTGCGTCAGTCGAGGGAATTCCTGCTCCTCGAGGAACTGATCGAGGAGCATCTCGAAGACCTGTTTCCCGGGATGAAGGTGCTCGGCGCGTGCTCTTTTCGGGTCACGCGCGACGCCGACATCGAGGTCCGGGAAGAGGAGGCGAACGACCTGCTCCGCTCCGTGGCCGAGAACGTGCGCCGCCGGCGCTTCGGGGCGGCGGTGCGGCTGGAGGTTCAGAGCGGCCGCAGCGCAGAAGTGAGACAGCTGCTTC
>DASWIB010000069.1:0-13343 GCA_036397915.1 Thermoanaerobaculia bacterium
GGCTCCTGATCACGACGCAGCCCGGCCGGCTGCGCGTCTATCAGAACGGTGCCCTCGTCGCGACACCAGCGCTCGACCTCACGAGCCCGACCAGCGTGATCTGCTCGAACTCGGAGCGAGGCCTTCTCGGCGTCGCCGTCGACCCGAGTTTCGCGACTCCGAACAACAATTTCATCTACGTGTACTACACGTTCAACCGAGCCGGGACCTGCGTCAACCGGGTTTCGCGATACCTCCTCTCGACGTCGAACGTTGCGTCGGGCGAAACCGTGCTGATCGACAACATCCCCTCGCCCGCCGGCAACCACAACGGCGGCGACGTCCAGTTCGGCAATGACGGTTATCTCTACGTGAGCGTCGGCGACGGGGGATGCGACTATGCCGGCGGCGGTTGCGCCGGCTCGAACGACGCCGCGCGCGACCAGCACAGTCTCGTGGGAAAGATCCTGCGGATCACGCGGGACGGAACCATCCCGTCCGACAACCCCTTCACGGGCGCCGGCACCGCCGACTGCCGCTTCACGGGCGGCACGACCTCGGGCAACAAGTGCCGAGAAACGTTCGCGTGGGGCCTGCGCAATCCGTTCCGCATTGCGTTCGACAGCAACGACGCGGGAACGCGGTTCTTCATCAACGACGTCGGCCAGAACACCTGGGAAGAGATCGACCTCGGGCAGGCCGGGGCGGACTACGGCTGGAACGTGCGCGAGGGACACTGCGCGAACGGCTCGACGACGGACTGCGGGCCGCCGCCCGCCGGGATGACCAACCCCGTCCACGACTATGGACGCGACGTCGGCGGCTCGATCACCGGCGGGGCGTTCGTGCCGTTCGGTCTGTGGCCGTCCGAATACGACGGCGACTACCTGTTCTCCGATTACGTGGCCGGCAAGATCTTCCGCATCGCGGCCTCGGGCGCCGGCCCGCGCTCGGATTTCGCGACCGGCCTCGGAAGTTCGAGCGCCGTCCATCTGAGGTTCGGGCCCCGCGCGGGCAGCCAGGCCCTGTATTACACGACGTACGCCGGCGGAGGCCAAGTTCGTCGCATCTATTTCACGGCGGCCAACGGGGTTCCGACGGCCGATTTGACCGCCTCTCCGACGAGCGGACCCGCTCCGCTCACCGTCAATTTCAACGGCAGCGGGTCGAGCGATCCGGACGGGGATCCTCTGACCTGGCTGTGGGAATTCGGCGACGGCCAGACGGCCACGACCTCCATTGCCACGACGTCGCACACATACCCCGCAATCGGCTCTTACACCGCCGCGCTCCGGGTCCGGGATTCCAGGAACGCGACTTCGGCGCCGGACACGGTCGTGATCTCGGTCGGCAACACGCCGCCATCGCCCGTGATCTCGTCGCCCGCCGCGGGCGCTACGTTCACGGTCGGACAGACGATTACCCTGACCGGCAGCGCGACCGACGCGCAGGACGGAACGCTCCCCGCGTCCTCGCTCCGGTGGACGGTGCTGCGTCACCACGGGAGCCACACGCATCCGTGGTTTGGCCCCACCACCGGCAACAACCTGACCTTCACCGCGCCGGCGCCGGAGGACCTCGCCGCGACGACGAACAGCTACCTCGAGATTTACCTGACCGCGACCGACTCCGGGGGCGTCTCGGCCACGGCGAACCGAAACATGCAGCCCCGGACCGTGGCGATCACGCTCGCCACCAACCCGTCGGGCTTGAACCTCGTCGTGAACGGTACGACAGTGATCGGGCCGACGACCATCACTTCATGGGTCGGTTGGCGCCTCGATCTCGCCGCGCCGAGCCCGCAGGGACGGTACAACTTCTGGAACTGGTCGGACGGCGGCGCGCAGGCGCATTCGGTCGTCACACCGGCCGCGCCGACGACCTACACCGCCAGGTTCAAGAAGGGCAAAGTGCCGAAGTAGAAGGGGACAGACCACGGTTCGGACTCGGTTCCGGTCTGATGAGAAACCGTGGTCTGTCTTCTGATTCCCGATCCGGTGGCCGAGCGGCGTGGCGGCCGCGGGCTACATCCAGCGCAGGATCCGGCGCGCCCGCCGGCCGACGCGGCTCGGGTGTCGGATCGGATCGTAGATTCGCGGGGACGGGATCGTCGCCGCGAGGGTCGCGGCCTCCGCTCGCGAAAGCGCACTCGCCGGCTTGCCGAAGTAACGACGGGCGGCGGCCTCGGCGCCGTAGGTACGCGGGCCGAACTCGACGACGTTCAGGTAGAGCTCGAGGATTCGCCGCTTCGTCAGCTTCTTCTCGAGGCGCCGCGCGATCGCCCACTCGCGCAGCTTCCGCCAGGGTGTCCGCGACGGCGAGAGATAGAGATTCTTCGCGAGCTGCTGGGTGATGGTCGAGCCGCCGCGCGAGAGCTTTCCGCGATTCCAGTCCTGGAGGGCCGCGCCCCGGATCGCGACCCAGTCCACTCCGTCGTGCTCAAAGAACCGCGCGTCCTCGGCCGCGACGACGGCGCGCTGGAGAGCCGGTGAGATCCGGTTGAGCGAAATTGGACGCCAGTCGAGCCGCGTCGAGACGCCCGACCGCGCCAGAGCTTCCCGGCGGCGCTCCATGAACGCCGTGGTCGTCGGGAATCGCTTCGCGAGCGGGCGGACGTCCGGCAGGGTCGCGTAGAAGAGCGCGAGCGCCGCGAGCGCCGCCGCGCAGAGCCCCAGCACAATTCGCCGAAACACGACCCTTCTCTGCTCGATCTCTCGGACGTGCGGGGCCGGCTCCGGGTCCGCTAGGAGGTGCGGGGGACCGCCAGGTCCGCCGCCGGCGAATACTCGGACACTTCCCTAGCTCGTTGCAGCCTGGATGGCCCTGCGGAGCTTGCGCACGCCCTCGTCCGCTTCTTCTCGGGAGAGGTTCAGAGGCGGACGGAAGCGGACCGCAGAAGCTCCCGACGCGAGCGCGATCAGGCCATTCTCGAGGCAGGCGGCGAGCACCCGGTCCCGGGTTTCCTTGTCGGGCAGGTCCAGGGCGAGGAACAGGCCCCGACCGCGGACGTTTGAGATCACGGGCAGCTCGTGGGCGAGCTCCCGGAGCCGTCCGAGCAAATATTCTCCGACGACTCGCGCGTTCTCGATCAGTTTTTCTTCGACGATGATCTCCAGGTACTTCGCGCAACGGACCATGTCGGTGAGGTTACCGCCCCAGGTCGAGTTGATCCGCGAAGACACCGAGAAGACGCTCTCCACGTCGTCGATGCGCCCGTTCGAGGCGAAACCGCAGACCTGGGTCTTCTTTCCGAAGCAGAAGATGTCGGGCTCGATGCCGAACTGCTGCCACGCCCACATCGATCCGGTCAACCCGACGCCGGTCTGGACCTCGTCGAAGATCAGGAGGAACTCGAGCTCGTCGGAGAGGCGGCGGAGCCGCGCGAAGAGCTCCGGCCGGAAGTGGTTGTCGCCGCCCTCCCCCTGGATCGGCTCGAGGATCAGGGCAGCGATGTCCCCCGGAAAGCGAGCGCAGGCATCGCGGATCTCCCGCTCGACGGAGTCCTCGGCTGCGGCGACCTCCCGCAGCGTTTTCTCCGTCACGGGGAACGAGAGCTTCGGGCAGGTCAGACGCGGCCAGTCGAACTTCGGGAAATACTGGGTCTTTCGCACGTCCGCCGTGTTCGTCAGGGAAATCGTGTAACCCGACCGGCCGTGGAAGGCGTGACGGAAGTGCAACACCTGCCGGCCTCGTTCCTCGGTCGCCCCGCGGGCGAAATTCTTGCGGACCTTCCAGTCGAACGCGGTCTTCAACGCGTTCTCGACGGCGAGCGTGCCGCCTTCGACGAAGAAGAGGTGGCGCGCGTGGTTCGGCGGGACGGCGAGCCTCGCGAAGGTCTCGACGAACTCCGCGTAGAGGGTCGTGTAGGTGTCGCTGTTGGTCGGCTTTCCGAGCGCGGCCTGGAGGAGCCGCTCCCGGTACTCCGGATCCGCTGTCCTGGGGTGGTTGTACCCGACCGGGTAGGTCGCGAAGTTCGTGAAGAAGTCGAGGAGCATCCGATCGCTGCGGGCGTCGTAGAGGTACGACCCGCGGCTGCGCTCGACGTCCATCACGACGTGGTAGCCGTCCACCAGAATGTGACGGGACAGAACGGCCAAGACATCCTGCGGCGACAAATCGATCCGGGTGGTCATCGAAGTCATGGGAGCCGCAGAGGATAGCACGGGGTCAGGTCGGGGTCAGGTCTCCACTTGCCACTTCGCGTTCGCGAAGATGGCAAGACCGCCGCGGCCTAACGGCTCGCGCCGGCGACTCGTGAAGACCTGACCCCTAGCCCCCGCCCGCGACCGATTGCGCTGCCGCGAAGCGGCTGTCTTCGCCCCGCGCGCCAACGCAGCGATCCTTACCGAGCTGCTTCGCCCGGTAGAGCGCGGCATCGGCCGCCCGGAGGAGCTCGTTCTTCTGCTGCTCGACCGAGGCTCCGGCCGTCGCGTTGGTCTGGATCGACGACACTCCGAGAGACGCGGTCAGCACGCCCTGCAGGTTCAACGCCGGATCGTTGAAACCGTAGGGTCTCGAGAGGAACGTGGACGAACGGATGGTGTTACGGATGGCCTGCGCGACCTCCATCCCCTCCCGCATGTCGTGACCGGGCAGGATGAGGACGAACTCGTCGCCGCCATAGCGCGTCAGCGTCGCGCGGTCATCCGTCACCGTCCGGCGGAGAAGATAGCCGACCTCCCGCAGGACCTGGCTTCCGGCGAGGTGTCCATGCCGGTCGTTGACCGCCTTCAAGTTGTCGAGATCGAGGAAAACGACGGAGAGGTCGCTGCCGTCCCGCGAGGTGCGGGAGAGCTCCTGGGTCAGCCGGAGGTGCAGGTACCGCTCATTGAAGAGGCCGGTCAGTCCGTCGCGCTTCGCGACCTCGAAGGCCCGCCGCGCGTCGAGAAGATTCTGGATCGAGATCGAGGCGTAGTCGGCGAAAATCTCGAGCAGGCGCCGGTCTTTCTCGCGGAAACCGCCCGGGCCGATCTTGTTGACCAGCTCGAGGACTCCGCAGACGGCGGCCTCGATGCGGATCGGGACGCACACGACCGAGCGGGTCTCGAAGTCGTCCGGCAGGTCGAGTGTGGGATAGAAGTAGGGATCCGAGAGCACGTCGTCGGTCATGTAACCGACGCCCGTCGCGTAAACGTGCCCCACGATACCGAGCCGCGCATTCATGCGGCGGTTCAACCGCGCCTCCCCCCGCGCACCGTACGTCGCGATGAACACGAGATCGTTCTCCATCCGATCGTCGGAGTTCTTCGTCATCGGATCGTCGAGCAGGATCGATCCCGCTTCCGACGGAACGAACTCGTTCGCTTTCTGAAGGATCTCGCGAAGGAACCGGTCTA
This sequence comes from Thermoanaerobaculia bacterium, assembly GCA_036397915.1. GTDB lineage: Bacteria > Acidobacteriota > Thermoanaerobaculia > UBA5066 > Gp7-AA6 > Gp7-AA6. Next base: position 5,316 of record DASWIB010000069.1, read on the forward strand.
CCTCGATCTCGCCGCTATAGGCGTAGTACGCCTTGTGTCTCTCGAGGAAGTTCTCGAGGCGCCGGTTCTCGAGTGTATGGACTTGCAGCACGGATTCCCTGGAACGAGTGAATTCTACCATTTGATACGCTCGATTCGTGGCGCTTCTCCGAGAGGTGGATCCCGGGGAGGTCGGCCGGGCCGATCGCGTTAAGCCGACCGAGCGTCGCCTACCGAGAACGGTCCTGTTCGATGTCGAGGGGCGGCGCTTCGATGTCCCAATCCCGGGCATCACGGCTCGTCTCGCCTCCACGGGCGTGTTCTTCTTCGCGGATCTGCACGCCCCCGACGAGAGGGAGCTCGAGGTTCTCCAGCGGGAGTTCCTCTTCCACCCGCTGGCGATCGAGGACGTCCGCACCCGCCACCAGCGGCCCAAGATCGATATCTACGGCGATCAATACTTCCTCGTCTTCTATCGGGTCGGCGCCGGCGGGCCCAACGGGGACTGGGTGCTTCAGGAAATCGACTTCTTCATCGGCCCGAACTTCTTGATCGTCACGCACGACTCGGAGGTCCCCACTCTCGACCAGGTCTACGAGAGGTTCTGCCGCGTGGCGGCGAAGAAGGACGTCTCCGCCCTCCTCTACGACGTTCTCGACGCGATCGTGGACGAGTACTTCGACTTTCTGGATGACCTCGGAGAACGAAGCCAGAGGCTCGAGGAGGAGATCTTCGAGCATCACGAGTCGGCTCACCTCGAACGTCTTCTCGATTTGAAGGGCGATCTCGTTCGGCTGCGTCAGGTCGTCGCGCCCGGCCGGGACGCCGTGAACGTCCTTTTGCGGCGCGACCCCCCCGTCATCGACCCGTCGCGGATCCCCTACTTCCAGGACGTCTACGATCACCTGATCCGCGTCGCCGACTCGATCGACACCTACCGGGAGCTCGCGACCGGACTCCTCGACGCGCTCCTGTCGATCCAGAACAACCGTCTGTCGGAGCAGAACAATCGTCTGTCGGAGGTCGTCAAGAAGCTGACCGTTATCACGATCATCTTCCTTCCGCTCAACTTCATCACCGGCTTCTTCGGGATGAACTTCCAGAGGACGACGGAAGGCGGCGACCCATGGTTCTTCGGGGCTCTCGCCGCGATGGCCATCGTTCCCTCGACCATGGTGTTCTTCCTTCGGCGGCGGGGCCTCGATTGATCCCGGCGCGAAAGCGCTGGGGTCAGCATTTTCTCGTTCGTTCCGAGATCGCGCGCCGGATCGTCGAGGCTTCCGGGGTTGGCGCGGGCGACACAGCGTTCGAAGTAGGCCCCGGGGAGGGAGCGCTCACGCGGCCGCTCGCCGAGAGCGCCGGAAGGCTGGTCGCGGTCGAGATCGATCCTCTGCGCGCCGAAGCGCTCGAGCGCGAGTTCGCCTCATTCGCCGATGTGCGCGTCCTGCGCGGCGACGTGCTCGACAAGAGCTTCACCGCCTGGCTCGCCGACGCGGGATGGGCTCCGCCGGCGGTCCTCGTCTCGAACCTCCCGTACAACGTCGCGACGCCGATCCTGCTCGCCGCGGTCGAGGAGGAAGGGACCTTCTCGCGGGCGGTCGCCACGGTCCAGAAGGAGGTCGCGCGACGCTTCTCGGCCGTTCCGGGGGCAGAGCAGTACGGGTACCTGTCGGTGTGGGCAGCGGCGTTCGCACGGGCTCGAGTGCTGTTCGACCTGCCGCCGGGAGCATTTCGTCCTCCTCCCAAGGTGACGTCGAGCGTGCTCGAGCTCGTTCCCAGGGCGCAGCCGATCGAGCGCGAAACGCGGCAGCGCGCGCTGCGGCTCGCCTCGCTTGCCTTTCGGTTCCGGCGCAAGACCCTCGTGAACGCGCTCTCCTCCGCGGCCGGCCGCTCGCAAGTCGAGCGCGCCCTCGAGCAGCTCGGCCGCGGCCCGAAAGCGCGCGCGGAAGAACTCTCGTTCGCGGACTTTCTCGTGCTCGCCGGGCAGCTCGACGTCGAGTCGACGACGAGCATCGAATCGTGATGAACGGCTCCTCAGAAGTCTCCCTCGTCGCGCTCGGTGGGCTGGGCGAATTCGGGCGCAACGTCCTCTGGCTCTCCTGCGGCGACTCGAACGTCGTCGTCGACGCCGGCGTCTCCTTCCCGGACGAGGCTTTCCCCGGAATCGACCGGATCGCTCCGGACCTTTCGCCACTTCGCAGCGTTCGCATCGACGCGGTGCTCCTGACTCACGGGCACGAGGACCACGTCGGGTCGTTGCCGCTTCTCTCCGAGTGGTGCGAGGCGCCGGTCTACTCGCTTCCGTTCACGGCGGCGCTCGCCCGCCGGCGGCTCGAGGAAGCCGGACTGGCCATCGAACGGCTCGTAGAAGTCCGACGGGGCCAGACGCTCCGCGCCGGGGCGTTCGCTTTCACGTTCTTCCGCGTATCGCACTCGGTCCCGGACTCCGCGGCGATCCTGATCGAGGCAGGCGGATGGAGACTCCTCCACTCGGGAGACTTCAAGCTCGATCCCGACCCGCCCGACGGCGAGACAACGGATGTCGAGGGAATCGCGCAGGCCGCGGCCGCCGGCATCGACCTCGCGCTCATCGACTCGACCAACGCCGAGCGGCCGGGTCGCGCTCTCTCCGAGCGCATCGCGGGCGCCGGGCTCGCGGCGGCGTTCGCCGACGCGCCCGGTCGCATCGTGCTCACGACGTTCTCGAGCCACGTCGCTCGGATCTCGCAGGCCGCGGACGCCGCGATGGCGCAGGGCCGCCGGGTCGCGATCCTCGGCCGCAGCATGCGGACGATCGCGGAGATCGCCGAGCGCTTCGGCCGCCTTCGGATCGCGGCCCGTATCGCTCCGCCCGAGCTGGCAGACGCGGCACCGAGCCGCGTACTCTGCCTGATGGGAGGCAGTCAGGGGGAGCCGTTCTCGGCACTGTACCGCCTCTCGCTCGACGAGCACGCGGACCTGAAGCTCAAACCGGGCGATCTCGTCCTCTTCTCGGCGCGCACGATTCCGGGGCACGAGCGATCGGTCAACCGGGTCACGGACCATCTCGTTCGTCGCGGCGCCCGCGTGCTGCGCGAGGCCGATCCGCCGATCCACGTCTCCGGGCACGCGCACCGCGACGACATCGCCGACTGGCTCGCGCTCGTCAAGCCGCGCTCGGTTCTGCCCGTCCACGGAGAGGCCCGCATGCTCGCGGCCGCGGCGGAGATCGCGCGCGAGCACGGCGTTCCCGCCGAGAGCGTTCCGCTGGTCGACAACGGAGACCGCCTGACGCTCTCCGCGTCCGGGATGCGAATCGAACGGCGCGCCGTTGCGACGGGAAAGATCTTCCTCGATTCTCGGCCGGAAATGGTCGACCTCGAGGTCGTGCGGGACCGGCGCCGGCTCGCCGAGGAAGGCTTCGTGGTGGTGCTCGTCCACGATCGGGAGATCGCCGTGGTTTCGCGCGGCGTCGCCCGGGACGAGACAGAACTGTCGGGTGAAGTTTCCCGGGCGGCGAGAGAGGTCCTCGACCGGGCCACGGCGGAGGAGCGCGCGGACGCCGAGTGGCTCCGCGCGGAGATCGCGCTGGTGGCGAAACGGGCCTGCCGGCGCGAGTTCGGGATCCGGCCGGTCATCGTGCCGGTGATCGTGTGAGGTTCGCGGCGTCGTGACCTGGCTCGAGGCGGCGCTGCTCGGCGCGATCCAGGGGTTGACCGAGTTCCTTCCGGTCTCCTCCGACGGCCACCTCTCCGCGGCCGAGGTGCTCCTGCCGCGATTCGTGCAGGTCGGCGTCCTGTTCGACGTGATGGTTCACGTCGGAACTCTGGTCGCGGTGATGATCTACTTTCGGCGGCAGCTGATCGAAGACGCGCGAGGCCTCCTGTCGCGCGACCGAATGCGCCAGCGCGACTCGTGGAAGCTCGCCGTCCTCGTCGTCGTTGCGACGATCCCCACCGGCATCGTCGGCCTGCTGTTGAAACGGGCAGTCGAGGAATCGAAGCGGGACCTGCGCTTCGTGGGCTCGATGGAGATACTGAGCGGTCTCTTTCTGCTGCTGTCGCTGTTCGCGCGGGAGCGTGGACGCGATCGGTCGGCGACGACGGTGTGGGACGCGATCCTGGTCGGAGTCGTTCAGGGGCTCGCGGTCTTGCCGGGTCTCTCCCGCTCCGCCTCGACGATCGCGTTCGCGCTGCTCGTCGGGCTCGCTCGTCGTTGGGCGGTGACGTTCTCGTTCCTCCTTCTTCTGCCGGCGGTACTCGGCGCGTCGGTCCTCGAGCTCTTCGGCGCGTGGGAGGAGAGAGGTTCGTCCTTCTTCGCTGGCCCGGACTTCGCGAAATACCTCGGCGGCGCCGTGGTGGCCGGTGTCGTGGGCTACTTTTCGATCGGCTGGCTGATCCGGGTGGTCATTGCCAGGCGCCTCCACTGGTTCGCGATCTACTGCTTCCTGTTCGGGCTCGCGTTGATTCTTTTCGTGCGGTGAGGTTCGGGGCTTGACTCGGCTGCCGGTCGCGCAGCGACCGCCGCAGCCGAAAGCCTCGAGCTTCACCCGGGCACCGTGGAGAGCGTTAGTTTTCGGCCTGCCCTCGTTTGAAATCTCTCGGCTGCCGGTCGCGCAGCGACCGCCGCAGCCGATCGTCCAGGCTCCGGCGGTTCCAGCGCTGCGCGTGGCGGCTCGCCATCCGGATGACTCCGTACACTGTCACGCAGAGGAAAAAATCCAGAGCGAGGCCGGCATCGAACCGGAACGGCAGAGCGCTGGACGGATCGGGTGGCTGGTGCTGGAGCGCCGCCGGAAGCCCGGGGAAGAGCACGAGAAAATAGATCGCGTTACCCGCCAGAATCGCCGCCAGGTACTCGATCCAACGGCGCGGCGTCATTTCCGGAGTCTATCTCCCCGACCGCGGTCGCCGACGCTCTCCGACGGCGCCACGACTGTTTCCGCACCGCCGGGCATGGGCCGGTCTAAGATTCCGTTCTGAAGGCGCATGGAGGATTCTTGGGCGGGGCCGCGAAACTGTTACCCCGGGGGAACGGTCGTCTCGAGCACCTCGTGAGAAGAGGCGCGGCGGCATTCACTCTTCTGGCCCTCCTCGGCTGCCTTCCTGTGGCGGCGTTTCCGGTTGAGTCCGCCATGCCCCCCCCGACACCGCCGACCGCTTCGCCGCTCACACTCGTCGAGGCCCTCACGCTGGCCGCCCGCAACAACGAGCTCTCCGGGATCGCCACGGCGCGGGTGGAGCGCGCACGGGCGCTTCGTCGGCAGGCGTATTCGACACTCCTGCCGGACCTCTTCTTCGACGGGACGTACACGCGGCGCTCGCGGGAGGTCACCCGGACGGTCGACGAGGAGGAAATCGTCGTTCAGGCGATCGACGCCTTCTCGGGCGTGGCGACGGTCGAAGCCGACATCCTGGACGTGCGCGCTTTTCCCGTGGCCCGCAGCGCCACCCGCAGCCTGGAGGCTCAGCAGAACGCGTCGAGCGAGATGCGCCGCGGCCTCGCGTTCGACGTCGCAGCAAGTTTCTTCGCCGTCCTCTCGGCCGAGCGACTTCGCGACGCCGCGAGCCGGCGGATCGAGGTCGCTGCCGCGACCGTATCCGACGCGCGCATCCGGCTGGAGGCCGGGCTCGCGTCGTCGAACGACCTGACGCGGGCCGACCTCGAGCTCGCGACCGCGCAGCTCGCGCTCACACAGGCTCAGAACGCGGTCGTCAGCTCGCGGCTCTCGCTCGGGTACCTGGTCGGAGTGGAAATCGATCGGCCGCTCGTCGAGCCGCCGGCCGAGCCGGCCGAGGGGGCGAGCTCGGAGGAGCTGCAGAGGATTGCGCAGGAGGGAAGGGCGGATCTGCGAGAGCTGACCCTCCGCGCCGAGTCTCTGCGGCTCCTGTCACTCGAGCCGTCACTGAGAGCGATCCCTGCAGTGACGCTTCGCGGGACTTATCGCGGGACCAACGAAGCGGGCCTCTCGGGACGCGAGAGGGACTGGAACGTCGCCGCGCTCCTGACGTGGGAAATCTTCGATGGCGGCACCCGCTACGCCGAAGCCGCGGCGCGGCGGGCCGAGCACCGCGAGGCGCAGTTGAACGCCGAGGCGCTCCGGCGCCGGATCGGTCTCGAGATCCGCACCGCGCGGACCGATTTCGAGACCGCTCGTGCGGCGGTCGAGCAAGCGGAGGTGCGCGTCCGCGTCGCCGAGCAGAACGCCCGCGAGGTACGAATCCGCTACTCGGAAGGGCTCGCGACGGCTCTCGAGCAGGCGGACGCCGCCGTTTCCGCCTTCGAGGCCGCGGCCGACCTCGCCCGCCAGCGGTTCGCACTGGGGATCGCCCAACTTTCGCTCTCCCGCGCACTCGGCCGGTGGCCCGCTGCATCGACTCTTCCGACGGATTCCGCCGGTGGGGGATCGCCGGAACGGCTGGCACCGTGACGGCACGAAAGGCTTTGGCGCGCCGCGCCGGTGCGATCGCGTTGGCGGCAGGCGTTTCTTTCGCCGGATGTTCGAAGAAGGCCGAGTCCGGCCCGACCGGGGCTGCCGGATCCGGCCGAGGCCGAGGGCAGATCGAGTTTCCCGTCGAGGTCGCGCCGGTCGAGGCGCGGTCTGTCGAGTACTCGGTCTCGGCCGTCGGCTCCGTGGAAGCCTTCGAGCGTGTCGAGATCACATCCCGGGTGCCCGGCGCGATCGAACGCGTCCACTTCGCGGAGGGTAACCTCGTGAAGCTGGGAACGCTTCTGGTCGAGATCGAACCCGAGCGATACCGGCTGGCGGTGCGGTCGGCGCGCGCCACGCTCGAGAAGGCTCAGGCCTCTGAGGCAGAGGCGCGAACGGGGCTCGAGCGGCGAATGGCAGTGAACGCCAAGAACCCCGCGCTCGTGAAGGAGGAGGACCTCGACGCCTGGCGCACGCGCGTCTGGACCGCGAAGGCGGAAGTCGCGCAGGCGCGCTCGGCGCTCGATCTCGCGGAGCTGAACCTCCGCGAGGCGTTCGTCCGGGCGCCGGCCGCCGGCGTAATCCAGACTCGAAGCGTCCAGACGGGGCAGTACGTCCAGCCCGGCGTGACGCTCGCCACCCTCGTCGGGCGCGAGCCGCTCCTGCTGCGGTTCCAGGTTCCCGAGCAGGACGCCTCGCGCATCCGGCCGGGGATGCGGGCGCGATTCGACGTCCGCGAGTCGAAACGGCAGTATGCGGCGACGCTGACCCACGTCGCAGCCGCGGCGGAGTCGACATCCCGCATGGTCGCGATCACCGCGCAGGTGGACGATCCGCGCCGCGGCGAGCTGCGCCCCGGCTCGTTCGCGCAGGTCACGGTACCGGTCGGCTCCTCCGGCGAGTCGCCGGTCATTCCCCAGACCGCCGTCCGCCCGAGCGAGCGGGGATTTCTCGCCTACGTCGTCGAAGGCGGCGTCGCCCGGGAGCGCGAGCTGACGCTCGGTCTGCGGACCGCCGACGGGCGTATCGAGGTGCGCTCCGGAGTCAAACCCGGAGAGCAGCTCGTCGTGCGCGGAGGCGAGGCGCTCCGCGACGGAGCGAAGGTAAAAGTGACTCGGAGCGGCGAGGGGGCCGCCGCCCCTTCGGCCGCCGGTTCGGGAGCGAATCGATGAAGCTGACCGACGCCTGTATCGAGAAGCCCGTTTTCGCCTGGATGCTGATGGCCGCGACGGTCGTCTTCGGCGGCGTCGCGGCGTCGCGAATCGGCATCAGCCAGTTCCCCGACGTCGACTTTCCGACGATCTCGGTCGGGGTGACCTGGGAAGGCGCGGCGCCGGAGATCATCGAGAACGACGTCATCGAGGTCCTGGAGGAGGCGCTCGTCCAGGTCGAGGGCGTCCGGTCGATCATGTCGTCGTCACGCCAGGGAAGCGGGTCGATCACCGTCGAGCTCGACCTCTCCCGCGAAGTGGATCTCGCGCTACAGGACGTCCAGACGAAGGTGTCGCAATCCCAGCAGCGGCTTCCCCGCGACATGGACCCGCCGGTCATCTCGAAGACCAATCCCGAGGACCAGCCGATCATGTGGATCGGTCTCTCCGGGCCGTTCCAGCAGCGGATTCTCGCGGATTACGCCCGAT
>DASWIB010000070.1:0-12130 GCA_036397915.1 Thermoanaerobaculia bacterium
ACGCCGGGCGGTTCTTGTACCAGTCCGCGTTGATCTGCTGGAAGTGTTTCCACTTCTCGGGGATCGTCTCTTCCGTGAAGATCGCGGTCACCGGACACGCGGGCTCGCAGTTGCCGCACTGAATGCAGACGTCGGGATCGATGTAGAGCATCTCGGCGGCCTCGAATCCGGCCTCGTCCTTGCGCGGATGGATGCAGTCGACCGGGCACACGTCCACGCAGGCCGTGTCCTTCGTGCCGATGCAAGGCTCCGCGATGATGTACATGCCCATTGAGTCGTTTTCCTCCGCGGCGCTCGACGCCGCGCGGTGATTCTACCTAATATGGCGATGCGGCGGTCGACCCTCGGCCGCCTGGATTCGGGCTAACTCCTTGCGACGCTGATCTGGTGGGCGAGGTTCTGCCCCTCCGGAAGCGTCGTGTAACGAATGGTCACCTTCGCCCCGGGCGAAAGGGTGCCGTTGATCTTCGTGTCGGCCGTCCAGACGAAGCGCGTCTCCGGTCCGTCGGTCACAGCGACGACGACCGTACGTTCCGCGGCGTCGAGCTTCGAGACCTTCCCCGTCGCCGTGAGCGTTTTCTCCGCGGCGACCGCATTTCCGGCGCCGAGCGCCAGCACGAGAGCGACTGCGGCGATCGCGAGCGACGAAGTTTGCCGGGTCTTGCGCATACCCACCTCTAGGACGAGAACACCGTCCGCTCGCCCGCCATTCCGTTTCCGGCGCCGTTGACAGGGGAGACGCCCGTCCCTACAATACGCCGTTTTTCTCATCCTCCCCGGAGGCAGGCAAAGATGGCAAGACGCTGGACGGAAGCCGAGCTTCGATTCCTGAGAGACAACTCCTCCAAGATGGGCGTTCAAGCTCTGGCCGATGTACTTTCGGTCCGCGTCGACGAGCTCGAAAAGAAGCTCGAGAGGCTGGACGCGCCGTCGGCTGAGGCGCCCCGCAAGGCCCAGACCCTGAAAGAGCTCTTCCGGCACACCGAAGGCGCCCGCAAGGAGTACGACCGAGGGGTGGCCGCGCTCCAGCGGCGCAAGCTCGAGGAGGCGGAGCGGCACTTCGGGGAGCTCATTCAGAAGTATCCGGAGGAGAAGGAGCTCGTGGACCGCGCGCGCGTCTACATCGCCGTCTGCCAGCGGCAGAGGAACGCGGCGGGCGACTCGCTGTCCGAGCCGGAGGACTTCTACTACGCCGCAGTCCTCGAGAAAAACCGGGGCAACGTCGACGAAGCGATCGAGCACTTGAAGCGCGCCGCACGCAAGAACGGCGGCGGCAAGGTCGACTTCCTGCTCGCCTGCTGCTACGCGCAGCGGGGCGAGTCCGTCTCGGCGCTCGAGTACCTGCGCCGGGCGATCGGCGAAGACCAGCGCAACCGCATCCTCGCGCGGCACGACCGCGACTTCGATCCCGTCCGTGACACGCCCGAGTTCCAGGAGCTGCTGGCGTCGTAACGAGTTCCCGGCGAGGTCACCCCCTCACCCCGACTCTCTCCTGGACGGAGAGGGAGAATGCGGCCCGTATACTTGGAAGTCTTCGCCCGCAGGGGCGGAAGCGACTATGAGGGCCTCCACGAAAAAAAAGAAGCCGGTCGGACGGTTGCGCGCGCAACGCCCGACGAGAACACACGAGCCAGAAGCTCCGCCGCAGGTCGTCGTGCTCGCCGCCGGAATCGGCTCGCGCATGCGTTCGACGCTTCCCAAGGTGCTCCACAGGATCGGCGGGCGCACGCTTCTCGAGGCCGTAATCGATACCGCCGAGGGAATCTCGCCGTCGCGGATCGTCGCGGTCGTCGGCGCCGGCAAGGACCGGGTCGAGGCGGTGCTCGCCGGCCGCGCGGTCACGATCGTCGTGCAGCACCCGCCACTCGGGACCGGCGATGCGGCTCGCCGAGCGCTCCCGGCGCTGTCGAATGGCCCGGGACCGGTCGTGATCCTCTCCGGGGATGCGCCGCTTCTCACTTCGCCGACGCTCGCGAAGCTGATCGAGCGCTGGCGTGAGGCCGGCCTCGATCTCGCGCTCCTGACCTTTCGGCCGCCGGAAGTGGGCGACCTCGGCCGGGTCGTGAGGGATGACCGCGGACGCGTGCGCCGGATCGTCGAGGCGCGCGGCGCCACCGCGCGGGAGAAGCGGCTGACCGAAGCCAACGCCGGCGTCTACTGCTTCGCGGCGCCCGCGCTCACGCGTGCTCTCGGAGAGCTCAGCCGCAACCGGGGAAGCGGCGAGTATTACCTGACCGACGCCGTCGAGATTCTCGCCTCTTCGGGAGGCTCGGTCGAAGCGGTCGAGGCGGAGGACTGGCGAGAGGGTTGGGGAATCAACACGCGCGCCGAGCTCGCGGCGGCCGAGGAGATCGAGCGACGCCGCTGCCTCGAGCGGGCGCTCGAGGCGGGGGCTACGATCGTAGATCCGGCGACGACGCGCATCGGCTCGAAGGTGCGCTTCGAGCCGGACGCGGTCGTTCACCCCTTCGTCTGCCTCGACGGAACCTCGACCCTCGAGCAGGGCTGCGAGGTTCTCCCCTTCACGCGGGTGACCGACTCTTCGATCGGCTCCGCCGCGGTCGTCGGACCACACTGCGAGATCGAGGGCGCGCAGGTCGGCCCGAGAGCGCGCGTCGGCCCCTTTGCGCGGTTGAGGCCGGGAACCGTGCTCGAAGAAGACGTGCGCGTCGGGAACTTCGTCGAGACCAAGAAAGCCGTGCTTCGCGCCGGGGTGAAGGCCTCGCACCTCTCGTACCTCGGCGACGCCGAGGTCGGCGCGGGAGCCAACATCGGGGCGGGCGTGATCACCTGCAACTACGACGGCGAGAAGAAATACCGGACCACGATCGGGGAGGGGGCTTTCATCGGGAGCGACTCACAGCTCGTCGCGCCGGTAACGATCGGGAAAGGCGCCTACGTCGGCGCGGGCTCGACGATCACCCGCGACGTGCCGGAGGGCGCGCTCGCCTTGACGCGCGTGCCGCAGAAGAACGTCGAAGGCTGGGCCGGGCGACGAAAGGCGCGGAAAGAAGAAAAACCCTCGGCGAAAGGCGAATAACTCATATGTGCGGCATCGTCGGATACGTCGGCTCGCAACAAGCGGCCCCGCTCCTCCTCGACGGACTGAAGCGGCTCGAATACCGCGGCTACGACTCTGCCGGCGTCGCGACGCTCTGCAACGGCCGCTTCACGATTCATCGGAGCGCCGGCAAGCTGTCGACTCTGCTGGAGAAGTTGGCCGGCTCCTCCTCGCCGGGAACTGTCGGCATCGGGCACACGCGGTGGGCGACGCACGGCCGGCCAACCGAGCAGAACGCGCATCCCCATACGGACTGCACCGGGCGGATCGTGGCCGTTCACAACGGAATCTTCGAGAACTTCGCCGAGCGCAAGGCGGAGCTCGAGTCGCGGGGGCACCGTTTCGCGAGCGAGACCGACACCGAGGTCTTTTCGCACGAGGTCGAGGAGGCGTTCCAGGGAGACCTGTTCACGGCCGTGCAGGCGGCCACGAAGAAGCTCTCCGGCGCCTACGCGGTGCTCGTCTCCTCGAGCGGCGAGCCGGGGGTGCTCGTCGCGGCGCGCGAAGGCCCGCCGATCGCGCTCGGTCTCGGCAGGGACGAAAACTGGGTGGCCTCCGATCCGGTCGCGCTGGTCCCCTGGACGCGGGACGTCGTCTTCCTCGAGGACGGCGACGTTGCGCGCGTGGACGCGAAGACCGTGCGGATCGCGGACTCGGACGGCCGGAAGCTCGAACGGGCCACCCACCGGATCCTGTGGGACGCGGTCGCCGCCGAGAAGGGCGGCTACCGCCACTTCATGGCGAAGGAGATCCACGAACAGCCGACCGCGGTGGCCGAAACGCTCGGCGGCAAGGTATCGCTCGAGACGGGCGAGCTCACGCTGGAGTCGCCGCTCCTCGAACCCGATCGCGTGGCCGGCTTCGATCGGGTCCTTCTCCTCGCCTGCGGGACGTCGTGGCACGCGGCTTTGATCGGCAAGTTCCTCATCGAGGGGATGGCGCGCCTTCCCGTGGAGGTGGACTACGGCAGCGAGTTTCGCTACAGAAGTCCCGTCGTCGATGGGCGCACGCTGACCGTCGGGATTTCCCAATCGGGCGAGACCGCCGACACGGTCGCGGCGCTCTGGGAAGCGCGCCGCGCGGGGTCGCCGATCGCGGCGATCGTGAACGCTCCGGGCTCCCAGATCGCGCGGATGGCCGATTCCGTTCTCCCGACGCACGCGGGACCCGAGATCGGCGTCGCTTCGACCAAGGCGTTCACGACCCAGCTCGCCGTTCTCTTCCTTCTCGCGGCGAAGCTTCGCGAATCCCGCGGGCTCGCCAGGGGCCTGACGCCGGTGGAGAGTGCGGCCCTCGCGAAGCTTCCCGCGGCGCTGCAGCGCGCGCTCGCTCTGGAACCGAAGATCGAGCAGCAGGCGCGCAACTTCCACGACGCGCGGAACTTCCTCTTTCTGGGACGCGGACTCCACTACCCGATCGCGCTCGAAGGCGCGTTGAAGCTGAAGGAGATCTCGTATATCCACGCGGAGGGATATCCGGCGGGGGAGATGAAGCACGGGCCGATCGCGCTCGTCGACGAGAACCTCCCCGTTGTCGTCCTCGCGCCGAACGACGCCTGGCGCGAGAAGACGATCTCCAACCTGCGCGAGGTCAAGTCGCGCGACGGGATCTCGCTCGTCGTGACGACCCGCGAGGACGCGGAAGTCTCTTCGCTCGCCGACTGGTCGCTCGTCATTCCGGAGACGACACCTGAGCTGCAGCCGATCGTGTCGGTCGTCCCGCTGCAGCTCCTCGCGTACCACATGGCCGTGCGCCGCGGCTGCGACGTGGATCAGCCGAGGAATCTGGCGAAGTCGGTCACGGTGGAATAGGCCGTTCCGTCTTCCGTCTCCCGTCTTCCAGCTTCCCGTGATGGCTGAGTCCCAGTCGCTCCAGGGCTTGAACCCCGAACAGAAGGCCGCGGTCCTCCACGAGCGCGGCCCGCTCCTCGTGCTCGCGGGCGCGGGCTCGGGGAAGACCCGCGTCATCACGCACCGGCTCGCCCGGCTCGTCGAGACCGGCGCCGACCCCCGGACGATCGTCGCGGTCACCTTCACGAACAAGGCTGCCGACGAGATGCGCGAGCGAGCGCGGCGGCTGCTCGAGGGACGGCCGCTCGTCTCTTTCGTCGGGACCTTCCACTCCTGGGCGCTGCGTTTCCTGCGCCGGCACGCGGCCGCCGGGGGGCTGCCGCCGCGCTTCTCGATCGCGGATTCGGCCGACCAGCTGTCCCAGATCAGGGAGGCGATGGAAGAGCTCGGCGTCTCGGAGCAGGTCCTGACTCCCGGATCGGTCCGCGCGCGGATCTCCCACGCGAAGAACGCGCTCGTCACCGCGCAGGCATTCGCCGACTCGCAGACCGACTGGGCCGGCGAGCGGATTGGCCGCGTGTTCCTCCTCTACGAGAAGAAGCTCGCGGCGGCCGGGGCGCTCGATTTCGACGACCTGATCGTGCGCGCCGTCCGGCTCCTCCGCGATCGGCCGGACGTCCTCGCCTCCGAGCGCGCGCGCATCCGGCACCTCTTGATCGACGAGTACCAGGACACCAATTCTTCTCAGGACGCACTGGTCAAGCTCCTCGGCCAGGGAACCGATTCGCTGTGCGCCGTCGGAGACGAGGACCAGGCGATCTACCGCTGGCGCGGCGCGGAGGTCGAGCACATCCTCCGGTTCGACGAGGACTTCCCGGGCGCCCGAATCGTCCCGCTCGAGCGCAACTACCGCTCGACGTCCGGCATCCTGGAAGCGGCCTCCGGGCTCGTGGCGAACAACCGCCGCCGCCGGCCGAAGCGTCTCGTCGCGGACCGCGGCGCGGGCGAGAGGGTTCGGCTCTGGCGGTTCGACGAGGACCGCTCCGAGGTCGAAGCAGTCGCGCGGGCGCTCGACGATCGGCGTGGCGAACCGGGGGAGGTCGCGATCCTGTACCGGACCAACGCCCAGTCCCGCCCGTTCGAAGAAGAGCTCGTGCGCCGTCGGATTCCGTACGTCGTCGTCGGCGGGATGAAGTTTTACGAGCGCGCGGAGGTCAAAGACGCGCTCGCCTACCTGCGCCTCGCGGCGCGGCCGGAGGACGACCTCGCCTTTCGCCGCGTCGTCAACGTGCCGGCGCGCGGCATCGGACAGGCGACGCTCGACCGGCTCGCGAACGCGGCCCGCGAGTTCGGGAAATCGTGGTGGGAGGTCTCGGCGGATCCCCCGGCCGGCTTGACCGAGCGGGCGAAGACGGCGCTCGGGCGCTTCCGGGCGCTCGTGTCGGATCTCGCCGAGCGCGCTGAGATCGATCCGCCGTCGGCGCTCCTCGAGCACCTCCTCGGTGTGACCGGCCTCGCGGGGCTCTACGAGAGCTCGGAAGAGCCGGAGGACGTCGCGCGCCGCGAGAATCTCGCCGAGCTCGTGAGCTCCGCGCGCGAGTTCGAGCGCCGGAGCCCCGAGGGGGAGAGTTCCCGGACGCTCGCGGACTACCTCGACTCGGTCTCGCTCGCGACGGACGCGGAAGCGGCGGCGGGAGGGCGCGGTGTCACACTCTCGACCCTGCACGCGGCGAAGGGACTCGAGTTCCCGTCGGTCTTCGTCGTCGGCCTCGAAGAAGGGTTTCTCCCGCACGGCCAGTCGGGAGAAGAGGAAGACGAGCTCGAGGAGGAGCGGCGGCTCCTGTACGTCGGGATGACGCGGGCGAAGGACGAGCTGACGCTGACGCTCGCCGGCAGAAGGCTCGTCTACGGCAAGGTGATGGCGCGGATGGAGTCGCGGTTCGTCGTGGAGATTCCGCCGGCTTCGCTCGAAGAGCGGACCTTCGGCTCGAACCGGCCGCCCATCTTTGCTCCTTTCGCCGCCGAAGACGAATCGCAGGAAGGGGATCTCCCGGGAACGGGCGCGTTGAAGCGCGGGCGCCGCGTCCGCCATCCCCGTTACGGCTACGGCGTGATCCTGTCGCAGGAGGGGTCGGGCGACGAGACGCGTCTGACGGTCTACTTCGACCGGGCCGGCAAGAAGAAGTTCGTCGCGCGCTATGCGGACCTGACGCCGGCGTAGTTCTCGGGCCGAATTACAGCCGCCGGATCAGGAACAGGGCTGCGGCCGCGAGAGACAGGCCGAGGACCGCGAGCATCGGGAACGACAGCGTCGGCACGACGGCCGGGGGCCCCGCCGAGACGGTCGGGGTCGCCGAGGGAGGCTGCACCGTCGGCGTCGGAGTCGCGCCGGCTGGGTGGGCTTCCGGGAGCCTCGATTGGTCGGAGTATTCTATCCGCACCGCTTGCTGTCAAATACGATTCCAGTGATGGGCAAACCGAGCGACGAGCGCGATCGTGCGGCCGGCGTTCTCCCGATCGCGGCGGTACGACGCGAAGTGCTCGCCGCCGCACATCGTGCACGACGGTTGCGAACCTCACACTGGCGTAAGGCGTGCTACTCTCGCCGACGAGAGCCCTCGCTTGGATTTCCCGAAGGTCATCGACCTCCTGGCGGAGTTCTTCGAGCGGGAGAACCTTTCGTTCGCCGTGATCGGAGCCTTCGGCCTCCACGCATACGGGTTGACGCGCGCGACCACCGACCTCGATTTCGTCACCGACTCGGCGGCCCAGCCGCGTGTCGTCGCTTTTCTCGAGCGGAGCGGGTACGAGACCCTCTACGTCTCGCCGGGATATTCCAACCATCTTCACCCGGACGCGGACCTCGGCCGCGTGGATCTGGTCTACGTTTCCGGCGAAACCAGCCGGCGGCTTTTCGCGGAATCGAAGTCACTTCGAATCGCGGGTCGCGTACTGCCGGTTCCTCGTCCGGAAGTTCTCGCGGCGATGAAAGTGCACGCGATGCGAAACGATCCGGAGCGCCGACACCAGGACCTCTCCGATATCCGGTTTCTCCTGGGCCTGTCGAATGTGGATCGAGAAGAGATTCGGGCATACTTCGAGGCGGGCGGAATGGGAGAGCTTTACGACGACCTCGAAGAAACGGTCTGATCTCCTAGATCTGGCGCGCGATCTTCCGACGACTCCGGACGACGTCGCCGTAGAGAGGCGCCTGAAGTCGCGGCAAGAGCCCGGTTCCGAGCAATACCTCCGTTTCCTCGCGAGCTTCGATCCGGTCGCGCCCGAGGAGCTCCGTCGGAAAAAAGGACCGCGTGGTGACTCTCCTTTCGAGCTGATTCCGCCGATCTCTCGCGATCCTCCATAGGTCCGGGCGCCCGGCCGCAAACCTCGACCGAGGCCGAAGCGTCTCGGGAACGAGGCGCCCTCCGTACAGCGCGTCGCGGGAGGCTCCCGCGATTCAGATGAGACGAGCCAGGATTTCTTCGGGTACTACGTCGCGAAGACGTGGATACGACTCGAGTAGCCGCGCGATGTCCGCAAGGTCTTTCTGTCGCTTGCTCGGACGGCGTGCACGGTCCCCCGCGGCCCAGATCTTGCCCTGTAGGACGTCTTCGACACGCGCCACCGGCAGAGTCAACCCGAGAACGTCTCGTCGTTCTGCCCGGTCGACGAATTCGGCATAGCGCGGATCGGTTTGGATCTGAACACGAAGGTCCGAACCGGTCTGAGAGACGTTCAGACTGTGCGGGAACGACTCGACCCGGAAGTGCTCCCTGAGCAGCGACTCGAGCCGCGGGGCTTCCCGCGCCGCGATCGCGAGATCGAGATCGAGGCTCACCACCGGATCCACGTAGGCGTTCACTCCCTGCCCCCCAACGACGCAGTAGGAAACCGCGTGGCTCTCAAGCAGGCCGATGAGCTCCTCGAGGAAATCCGCCCGGTCCGCCACGACTGTCTTCCAGAAAGTTCGCGCCCTCATCGTGCGAAGCATTCTACCCACCCGAGAGGAGGCTCAGGCGGCGGTGTCGTCGTTTCGGTGGGCATAGCGGAGCGGCCGATACTCAGCCATCGGCGGTTGAAATCTATCTCTCGGGAACTGACGCCGGTCTCAGTAGTGATACCTCGCCTGGAGAAAGTCGATCCGGTCGTGGCTGACGAGATAAACGATGCGGTGTTCCTGTGTCAGCCTGCGAGACCAGGCCCCGGCAGCCAGGTACCTGAGCGGCTCGGGCTTTCCGATCCCGGCAAACGGATCGCGCAGGATCGCCTCGACCAGTTCCAGTGCCCGGAGTGCGACTTTTCGATCGTTTTTGACCCAGTGCTGGAGATCTTCTCGGAACTCCGGCTGAAAAACAGCGGCGCGGCCTGGGGGGCGGTAGCCCTCTTTATCGCGCCGAGCCAAGTCCGATCTCTCGTCGGAGCTTGGCGACTGGGCGAGGCGGGACCCGGCGTTTGCGAGCCCGCGCCAGCGCGGCCATCAGCCGTCGCGCGTTCTCGGGAGATCGAAGCAGGTGGGCAGTTGCTTTGAGACTTCGGAGCTCTGCAGCAGAAACGAGCGCGACGTCTTCGGCGCCTCTTCGGTGGATGATTACTTCGTCCCGGTTCGAAGACGCTCGCTCGCAAAGAGCCGCCAGGTTCGCGCGGGCCGCTGTGTATGTCGTTTCGGTGGGCATGGATTCTCCTCCGTCACGTACAGGTTTACTGTACATGTATGGTCAGGGCCCGTCAAGGTGCGGGCGCGGGTGTCGCTATCGACTCGCCTGCGCGGATATGTGCCGTCAGCTCGTGCTGAAGTTGTCCGACAACACCGTTCACCGGGCCAACTTCACGTTCCGGCAAGAACGTCCTCGCCGACCGGGTGGAGTCGCGCGACGAGGGCGATCATGCGGCCGGCCTTCTCCCGATCGCGCCGGTAGGACGCGAAGCGCTCCCCGCCGCACATCGTGCAGAAGGGGTACGGCGTGATGTTTTCGCGCGCGACGCCGGCGGCTTCGAGCTGCGATCGCACGACCGCACGGAGGTCGAGAAGGAATTTGCCGTCTTCGGAGGATCGCGCGAAAGGCGCCGGGAATCGCGCCGCGACCTCGAGACCGACCTCGTAGCAGCAGGCGCCGATCGACGGACCGAGCCACGCGCGGGCGGAGGACGGATCGGCGGTGATCGCGATGAGCGCTTCCGCCGCGACACCGGTCACGTCCGCTGCCGCGCCGCGCCAGCCGGCGTGGATCGCGCCGACGGCGTCGCGCGCAATGAGGAGCACGGGGACGCAGTCCGCGGTCTGGACGGCGAGGGCGACGCCGGACAGCCGTGTCACGAGCGCGTCGCACGGGCCCGCATCCCGGATCTCGCCCCGCGGAGGAGGCTCGGTGACCGTCACGACCCGCGCGCCGTGCACCTGCGAGGCGCGAACGATCGGAAGATCGGGAACTCCGAGCGTCTGCGCGAACCGTCGGGCGAGAAAGGCCGTCGGGGACGGCGTTCCGTCCGGAGCGGTTCCGCGCTCCGAGACCGCCACGAGGACGCCTTCGGGTGCATCTTGGGCAACGAAGACGACGCCCGGCATGTCCGTATTCTGCACGCTATTCTCTCTGTCGTTCCGAGAAGCGCAGCGACGAGGAATCTCTCGCCGGCCCAGGCAGAGGTCCTTCGCTCCGCTCAGGACGACAGGGGACCGCGTGCTAAGATTTTTCGGGTGTCCTCTTCCGAAACAGTTGAGAGAACGCGGGTTTTTCCCGTCATCGGGCTCGAGGTTCACGCCCAGCTCCTGACGAAGTCGAAGATCTTCTGCGCCTGCCCGGTCACCGTCAGCGCGCCGCCGAACTCCGCGACTTGTCCGGTCTGCCTGGGATTTCCCGGAACGCTCCCTGTTCTGAACCGAGATGCGGTCGCGCTCGCGATGCGGCTCGCGCTCGCCGTCGGCGCGACCGTCCACCGCAACTCGATCTTCGCGCGGAAGAACTACTTCTACCCGGACCTGCCCAAGGGGTACCAGATCTCGCAGTACGACCGGCCGTTCGCGACCGGAGGCGCCGTCGAGATCGACACGCCGCACGGGCCGAAGAATATCCGGCTCGTGCGGATCCACCTCGAGGAAGACGCCGGCAAGCTGCTCCACGAGAACCCTTTCGACGACGTCCCCGCTACAGTCTCGCTCGTGGACTGGAACCGCACGGGGGTGCCGCTGGTGGAGATCGTGAGCGAGGCGGACCTCCGCGCCCCGGAGGAAGCGGCGGCGTACCTGACGGAGCTGCGACGGCTGCTGCGGTACACCGGGGTCTCTGACGCGGACATGGAGCACGGGAACATGCGTTGCGATGCGAACGTCTCCGTCCGGTTCTCGGAGGACGCGCCGTTCGGGACTCGCGTCGAGATCAAGAACCTGAACTCGATCCGGTTCGTCGCTAAGGCGCTCGAGCACGAAGCCGGCCGGCAGGCGGACGTCCTCGCGCGCGGGGAGCGGGTCGCCCAGGAGACTCGCCTCTGGGACGTCGCGGGGGGGCGCACGGTCCTGATGCGCGGCAAGGAAGAGGCGCACGACTACCGCTACTTCCCCGAGCCGGATCTGGGCGCTCTGGTCGTCGATGACGCCTGGATCGAAGAAACCGCGCGGGCGCTGCCCGAGCTTCCCCGCGCACGGCGGGCGCGCTTCGTCGGGCAGTACGGGATCGGCCCCGCCGACGCCGAGATCCTCGTCTCGGCCCGCGAGCTCGCCGATTACTTCGAGAGTCTGGCACGCCTCGCTCCCCCTCGCGCGGCGGCGGTCTGGGTCACGGGCGAGGTGCTCCGCTGGATGAAGGAGCGAAAGATCTCCGCGGAAGATGCGCTTTCCTTCCCGGTGTCGCCGGAGCGGCTCGCGGGCCTCCTCGCGCTCCTCGAGTCGGGGGAGATCTCGGCCGCGTCCGCGAAGGAAGTCTTTTCGACGATGCTCGATTCACCGGAGGACGCCGCCGCGATCGTGCGCGAGCGTGCACTCGGCCGGATCTCCGACACCGCGGCTCTCGACGCGGTCGTCTCGGAGGTCGTTCGGGAGAATCCCTCTCAGGTCGGGCTCTACCGCTCGGGCAAGACGCAGACGTTCGGCTGGCTCGTCGGACAGGTGATGAAGCGCACCGGCGGACGCGCCGACCCCGCGAGCGTGCGCGACGCCCTTTCCCGCGCCCTCGGATGATGGAGGACCAACGGGCGGCCGACGCCGCTCCGATGATCCAGCTCTTCCGCGTCTGCAAGGACTTCGGCCCCTTCCGGCATGCGCTGTCGGATGTCACGTTCTCGGTCGAGC
>DASWIB010000071.1:0-10663 GCA_036397915.1 Thermoanaerobaculia bacterium
AGCGGATGAGGACCTCGACGGTCTCGCCGTCGAGCAGGAGCACCGTGTCCTTCCACCCCTGCTCCCACGGAAAGACGACGCCTCGCCCACCGCTGCGCGACTGGACCTGGAACGAGGCGCCGTGCACGTGAACCGGGTGAGGCGCATTATTCCCCGTCTTGAAGCGCCAGCGCTCGGTAACCCCGAACGGAACCTGGAAGTCGATCCGGTCCATGTCGTACTCGAGGCCGTTGATCTTGCTCATGCCGTCGAAGGTGAACACTCGCGTCAGGGCCGTGTTCGAGAGCGGGACGACCGTCGAGAGAGCGGTCGGGATCGCGGTTAAATCCGTCACCGCGCGCGCCACGACGAACTCCAGCAGGTTCCACCCCGAGTTCAGGTCCCGCAGCATCACTCTCGTTCCGACCGCCAGGCCGCGAAAGTCGACGAGAAAATCGAGCCGCTCTCCGGGGCCGAACGTGATCTCGCCGATCGTCACTGTTGTCGCGAGCAGGCCTCCGTCGTTTCCGATCAGCCGGAACTGGGCGCCGTTTCCGAGCGCGAGCCGGAACACGCGCGAGTTGGCTCCACCCAGGACGCGGAAGCGGTAGAGAGCGGTGTCCACGTTCAGATAAGGGTCGCGCGTTCCATTGACGAGCGGGATATCGCCCAGGAACCCCGTGGTTCTGGAGTGGTACCGGAGGTTGCCGCTCTTGTCGAGGCTCGCGTCGCGGATGATGAGAGGCACCTCGTGGCTCCCGGACGGAAGGCCGAGACCCCCTTCTTCCCCGTCGTTGACGATGAATGCTCCCGCCAGCCCGAGGGCGACCTGCTCACCCGTGATCATGTGGGGGTGCGGGTGGTACCAGTTCAGAGCGGCGCGCTGGTTGATCGTGTACTGATACAGGTAATTGCCTCCGGGGGCGACGGAGTCCATCGGGTGACCGTCGGCCTCGGTGGGGACGATCATTCCGTGCCAGTGGACGGTCGTTTCCTGCGAAAGCCCGTTGCCAAGGCGCACGCTGACGGGGTCGCCTCGGTCTGCCCTGAACGTCGGGCCGGGAAAGAGGCTGTTGTACCCAAGCACCGCCGCCTGTCTTCCGTCCCCGAGGTCCACGGAGCTCGGCGCGGCCTGGAGCGCGTAGCTGCTCGGCGTATCGACCGTCGGAGGAACGTGAAGAGGGTATCGGACGACGGTCTTGCCGCCTCCTTTCGCCGCCAGCGCCCGGGCCGGTAATCCGAGCGTCGCCAGCGCTCCGACCGACGCCGCGGTCGTTCCAACGAACGTGCGCCGTGTCATGGAATCGAGGTTTTTGCGGTCCCAATTCATGGTCCTCCTCCCCGGTCGCCGCGGGCCGCGGATAGCCCTCAACCGGCACGACCGGCCACCGTCACGCTGTCTCGGAACCGGAGAAGTCGCCTGATGCGAGTGCATCAGAGGCGCCGTTCGGAAGTCCCGCGCTCGCCGCGAGAAGATAGGGGGGGGCCCCCGGCCCAGCCCATGGATTTGCCGAACCTCAAGAGCGCCCCGCGCCTCACCTTCCAGGGGGACCGGGAAGGACTTGCACGCGAGCTCGCAAAGGCGATCCGCGGCGAGGTCCGCTTCGACGCGGGGAGTCGTGCGCTCTACGCGTCCGACTCCTCGAACTATCGCCAGGTCCCGATCGGCGTGGTCGTTCCGCGCGACCGCGACGACGTCCTCGAGACTCTCGCCCTCTGCCGGCGCTTCGGCGCTCCGATCCTCGGGCGCGGCGCGGGAACGAGCCTCGCCGGACAGTGTTGCAACGTCGCCGTCGTCCTCGACACGTCGAAGTACTTCAACCGGATTCTCGAGCTCGATCCCGTCGAGAAGACGGCCCGCGTCGAGCCGGGCGTGGTCTTAGACGATCTGCGCGACGCGGCCGAGCGGCACGGGTTGACGTTCGGACCCGATCCCGCGACCCACGCGTACTGCACGCTGGGCGGGATGATCGGCAACAACTCCTGCGGCGTGCACTCGGTGATGGCCGGCAAGACCGACGACAACGTCCTCGAGCTCGAGGTCGTCGCGGGAGACGGCACGCGGCTCACCGTCGGTCCGACGTCCGACGCGGATCTGGCGCGGATTCTCCGGGAAGGAGGCCGGCGCGCGGAGATCTACGGGAATCTGCGCGGCCTCGCCGACCGTTACGCGCCGCTCATCCGCTCGCGATATCCGCCGATCCCGCGCCGCGTCTCCGGCTACAACCTGCCGTACCTGCTCCCCGAGAACGGGTTCGATCTCGCGCGCTCGCTCGTCGGGTCGGAGGGAACGTGCGCGTTCGTTCTCCAAGCGAAGGTCCGGCTCGTCTGGAGTCCGCCGGCGCGCGTGCTCGTCGTCCTCGGTTACGCCGACGTCTACGCCGCCGCCGACGCCGCCCCGGAGATCCTCGAGCACCGGCCGATCGGGCTCGAGGGCTTCGACGACCGGTTGATCTCCGACATGGAGAAGATCGGTCTCTTTCCGGAGAACCGGCGGCTCCTCCCCGAGGGTCGCGGCTGGCTCCTCGTCGAGATGGGCGCCGCCGTGCCGGCCGAGGCGCTCGCGTCGGGAGAGCGGCTGGTCGCCTCGGTCGGCTCGCGGGGCGGCGCCGTCTCCGCGCGGATCTTCGACCGCCGCGAGGAGGCCGCGCGCGTGTGGCAGGTGCGACAGGCGGCGCTCGGCGCGACCGCGCACCCTCCCGGATCACCGCTCACGTGGGAGGGCTGGGAGGACGCGGCGGTCGCGCCGGAGAAGCTCGGCTCCTATCTGCGCGGGCTCCGCGCGCTCCTCGACCGCTACGGGTACGGCGGAGACCTCTACGGGCACTTCGGCCAGGGATGCGTCCACACGCGCACGGATTTCGACCTCGTGACCCGTGAGGGAATCGCGAAGTTCCGCGCGTTCCTCTACGAAGCCGCCGACCTCGTGATCGAGCATGGCGGCTCGATCTCCGGCGAGCACGGCGACGGTCAATCGCGCGCGGAGCTGCTGCCGAAGATGTTCGGGCCCGAGCTCATCGAGGGTTTCCGCGAGTTCAAGGCGATCTGGGATCCCGACGGGCTGATGAACCCGGGCAAGATCGTCGACCCCTACCGCGCGGACGAGAACCTGCGCCATTTGCCTCCGGCCGCGCTGCGGCACCTGCCGCCCGAGCCGGCCTTCGCGTACCGCGAAGACGCCGGCGACTTCTCGCGCGCGCTCCAGCGCTGCGTCGGTGTCGGCGAGTGCCGCCGCGGGAAGGGCGGCGTCATGTGCCCGAGCTTCATGGTCACGCGCGAGGAGAGGCACACGACGCGCGGCCGCGCGCGTCTCCTGGACGAGATGATGCGCGGGGAGGTCCTGACGGGCGGCTGGCGTGAAGAATCGGTCCGCGAGGCGCTCGACCTCTGCCTCGCGTGCAAGGGGTGCAAGTCGGACTGCCCGGTCGGCGTCGACCTCGCGACCTGGAAGGCCGAGTTCCTCTCGCGCTACTACCGCGGCCGGCTGCGCCCCGCCTCCGCGTACTCGATGGGGCTCGTGCATCGCTGGGCCCGCGTGGCCTCCGCCGCGCCGGGGGTCGTGAACTTTCTGACGCAAACGCCGGGGTTTTCCAACGTCGCGAAGGCGCTCGCGGGCATCGCGCCGGGACGCCGCCTTCCGCGGTTCGCGCCGGAGACGTTCCGCGCATGGTACGAGCGGCACCGGCGGCGCTCGCGCGCGCGGCGGACGGAGGGGGGCCGGCGCGTCCTGCTCTTCCCCGACACGTTCACCAACCACTTCACCCCGGGAGTCGGCCGCGCGGCGGTCGACGTCCTCGAGAGCGCGGGCTTCGAAGTCGAAATCCCGAGCCGGCGCCTGTGCTGCGGAAGGCCGCTCTTCGACTGGGGGATGCTCGACCCGGCGAGGCGGCTGCTCGCGAAGGTCCTCGACGTCCTCTCGGCGGAGGTCGAGAACGGCGTTCCGGTCGTCGTGCTCGAGCCGAGCTGCGCCGCGGTCTTCCGCGACGAGCTTCGCGGGCTCTTTCCGGGGGACGAGCGGGCGGCACGGCTCTCGCGACGCACCTTCCTCCTCGCCGGCCTGCTCGAGGCGGAGGCGGCCGACTGGCGTGCTCCCGGTCTCGACCGCCGCGCGCTCCTTCAATTCCACTGCCACCAGCGCGCGATCTTCGGGATCGACGCCGACCGCCGCGTGCTCTCGCGCCTGGGAATCGAGTTCGATGTCCCCGACTCGGGCTGCTGCGGGATGGCGGGAGCCTTCGGGTTCGAGAAGTCGCACGCGGAGATCTCCCTCGCGATCGGCGAGCGCATCCTGCTGCCGGAGGTGCGGAAGG
Source organism: Thermoanaerobaculia bacterium (assembly GCA_036397915.1). GTDB lineage: Bacteria > Acidobacteriota > Thermoanaerobaculia > UBA5066 > Gp7-AA6 > Gp7-AA6. The sequence goes on from DASWIB010000071.1 coordinate 4,290, forward strand.
CGGCGCCCGAAACCCTGATCGTCGCCGACGGGTTCAGCTGCCGCGAGCAGATCGCGCAGGGGACCGGCCGGCGACCCCTCCACCTTGCCGAAGTGATGCGCCGGGCGATAGAAGAAGGGCGCGACTGAGCGGTCATCACGGCACGGTTCTCGCACCGTGACCGCCCCGGATGTGCGTCGTCGATTCCCGCTCACCGGTTACCGATTCCGGCGGACGTCGCATATAGACTACCGCCTGTTCGGCGACCGGTGCCGCGCGGGGCTCCCTCGAAGCGACTCTTAAAATTCGATGGCGCAAATCTTTCATCGCAGCACGAACTTTCTGTCGCGGCTCTCGATCTTCGGGGCGGTCTTCTTCGTCGCGATCCTGCTCTGGCTCTTCTACGACCTCGAGGCGTCCCCCTACACGACCCAGCAGACGATCGCGCGCGAGCAGCCGGTCCAGTTCTCCCATGCGCACCACGTCGGCGGAATGGGAATCGACTGCCGGTACTGCCACACGTCGGTCGAGAAGGCAGCCTTCGCCGGGATTCCGCCGACGAAGACCTGCATGAACTGCCACTCGCAGATCTGGGCGCAGAGCCCATACCTGGAGCCGGTGCGCGAGAGCTTCCGGACGGACCGATCGCTCGAGTGGACACGGGTCAATGACCTGCCGGACTTCGTCTACTTCGATCACTCGATTCACGTGAACAAGGGCGTGGGCTGTGAGACGTGCCACGGACGCGTGGACGAGATGCCGCTCATGTACCAGGCGGCGACGCTGCAGATGCGGTGGTGCCTCGACTGCCATCGCAATCCCGAAAAATACCTGCGCCCGAAGGAACAGATCTTCACGATGGGCTGGCAGCCGCCGGTGGATCAGGCGGTCCTCGGAGCCCGCTTGAAGCGCGAGTACCGCATCCGCGACGAGTTCGTCCTGACGAGCTGCTCGACGTGCCACCGATGAGCGACTCGCGAGTCTCGAGTCCCCGGTCCCCGGTGGCGCCCGGCGGGAGCCCGCTGCCCGTTCACCCGGCGGCGGGAGCGGGAGTCGGGCACGCGACCGGCCTACCGGCCGGGCTCGACCGCCGCGAGCTCTTCCAGTTCCTCGGCGCCTCGCTCGCGCTCGCCGGCGCCACCGCGTGCACGAGGCAGCCCGCCGAAAAAATCGTGCCGTACGTGCGGCAGCCCGAGGAGATCGTTCCGGGCAAGCCGCTCTTCTACGCGACCGCGATGACCGTCGGCGGCTTCGCGACCGGGCTCCTCGTCGAGAGCCACATGGGCCGGCCGACGAAGGTCGAGGGGAACCCGCTCCACCCGGCGAGCCTCGGCGGAACCGATCCCTTCGGGCAGGCGGCCGTCTACTCGCTCTACGACCCGGACCGTTCCCAGACGCTCCTCTCTCTCGGGGAGATCCGGCCGTGGTCGGCTTTCCTGGGCGAGATGCGCACGGTGCTCGCGGAAGAGCGGCCACGCCGCGGCGCCGGCCTGCGGATCCTGACCGAGACGGTCTCGTCGCCGACTCTGGCCCGGCAGCTCCATGAGCTCGTGGCCGCGCTTCCGGAGGCGCGCTGGGACAAGTGGGAGCCGACGACGCGCGACAACGTTCGGGAAGGCACGCGGCTGGCATTCGGATCCCCTCTCAACGTCATTCCTCGCGTCGCGGCGGCGGACGTCATCCTCTCGCTCGACGCCGACTTCCTCGCCTGCGGCCCCGCGAGCCTGCGGCACGCCCGGGACTTCGCGGCGAGACGGCGGGCGGGCGCCTCCGCCGGCGCGATGAGCCGCCTCTACGTCGTCGAGAGCGCGATGACCCCGACGGGAGCCCGGGCGGACCACCGCCGGGCGCTGCGCGCCTCGGAGATCGAGGCATTCGTGCGCTCCGTCGCGACGGCGCTCGGCGTCCCGGGAGCGGACTGGGGAGCGGGCTCTTTCGGCTCGGATCCGTTCGCGAGCGCCGTCGCGAACGATCTGCGTGCTCACGGGGGAAGGAGCCTCGTCCTCGCCGGCGATCACCAGCCGGCCGCCGTTCACGCGATCGCGCACGCGATGAACGGAGCCCTCGGCAACGCCGGCCGGACCGTCGTCTACACGGATCCGGTCGAGGCGAACCCGGAAGACCAGGTCGAGTCCCTCCGGAGGCTCGTCGCCGAGATGCTCGCCGGGAGAGTCCACACCCTTCTGATCCTGGGCGGGAACCCGGCCTTCAGCGCTCCCGCCGACTTCGGCTTCGCCGCGGCGCTCCAGAAAGTCGCCCGGCGGGTCCACCTCTCGCTCGAGAACGACGAGACCTCGGTCCATTGCCAGTGGCACGTTCCGGAGGCGCATTTCCTGGAATCCTGGAGCGACACGCGCGCCTTCGACGGCACGGCGACGATCGTTCAACCGCTGATCGCGCCCCTGTACGGGGGCAGGTCCGCCCACGAGGTTCTCGCCGCGCTGTCGGAACAGCCCGAGCGCTCGGGATACGAGCTCGTGCGCGACACGTGGAGCGGCAAGCTCCGGGGGAACTTCGAGGAGGCGTGGCGGCGCGCGCTCCACGACGGCGTCGTGGCGGGGACCGCGCTCCCTCCCCGGCCCGCGACCGGAGCCGCCGCGTTCCCTTCGAGAACGGCGGCCGGGAGTCCTCAAACGGGAGCGGTCACCTCTCTGGAAATCACGTTCCGCACCGACCCCACGATCCACGACGGGCGCTTCGCGAACAACGGCTGGCTGCAGGAGCTTCCGAAGCCGATGACCAAGGTGACGTGGGACAACGTCGCGGCGGTGTCCCCGGCGACCGCGTCGCGGATCGGCGTTCAGAACGAAGACGTCCTCGAGCTCGCCGTCTCCGGCCGCCGGGTCCGCGCGCCGGTGTGGATCGTTCCGGGTCATCCGGACGATTCGGTGGGCGTCACGTTGGGATACGGGCGCACGAAAGCGGGGCGGCTCGGCTCGGGCGCGGGCTTCAACGCCTACGCGATCCGTTCCTCGACCGCGCTCTGGCAGTCGAGCGGCCTCGACGTCCGAAAGACCGGCGACCGGTGGCCGATTGCGGTCACGCAATCGCATCACTCCATGGAAGGCCGCAACATCGCCCGCGCCGTCGCAGCCGAGGAGCTCCGCCGCAACCCGAACGCCGTCCAGGAGATGGGCGAGACGCCGGCTCCCGGTCTGACGCTCTACGAGCCGCACCCGTCACACGACTACGCGTGGGGCATGGCGATCGACCTCGGAACGTGCATCGGCTGCAACGCGTGCGTGGTCGCCTGCACGGCGGAGAACAACGTGCCGGTCGTCGGCAAGGACCAGGTGATGCGCGGGCGCGAGATGCAGTGGCTGCGGATCGACCACTACGCCGAGGGCGACCCGCAGAACCCTCGCCATGCCTTCCAGCCGATCCCGTGCATGCACTGCGAGACGGCGCCGTGCGAGCTCGTCTGCCCCGTCGAGGCGACCGTGCACAGCGCCGAGGGGCTGAACGACATGGTCTACAACCGCTGCGTCGGCACCAAGTACTGCGCGAACAACTGTCCTTACAAGGTGAGGCGGTTCAACTTCTACCACTGGGGAACGCAGTTCCGCGCGCCGAGCATGCGGATGCTCGCGAACCCCGACGTGACCGTGCGCTGGCGCGGCGTGATGGAGAAGTGCACGTACTGCGTGCAGCGCATCAACGAGGGGAAGATTCGCGCCGAGCTCGAGAACCGGCGGGTGCGGGACGGCGAGATCGTCACGGCCTGCCAGCAGGCGTGCCCCGCCGAGGCGATCGTCTTCGGCGACCTCGCGGATCCGGAGAGCCGCGTCTCGCGCCTGCGGCGATCGCCGCTCTCGTACGGCCTGCTGGCGGAGCTCGGCACGCGCCCGCGCACGACCTACCTCGCCGAGGTCCGCAATCCGAATCCCGAGCTCGTCGAGGCGGGACGCACATGAGCCGCGAGGCCGCGGACCGCGGACGCACGGGCCCTCCCGTGATCGAGCCGGGGCACACGTATGCCTCGGTCACCGACAAGATCAGCTCGATCGTGCTGGCGCGGCGCACGCCGCTCTTCTGGATCCTCGGCTTCTTCCTCTCGTTCCTGGTCGTGATGGCGCTCCTCGCCGCGATCTCCTGGCTCCTCGCGCGGGGCCTCGGGATCTGGGGCATCAACCAGCCCGTCGAGTGGGCGTTCGACATCATCAACTTCGTCTGGTGGATCGGGATCGGGCACGCCGGCACGCTCATCTCGGCGATCCTCCTGCTGATGCGCCAGGAGTGGCGCACCTCGATCAACCGCTTCGCCGAGGCGATGACGCTCTTCGCCGTGGCCTGCGCCGGGCTCTTCCCCCTCCTTCATCTGGGCAGGCCGTGGCTCGCATACTGGTTGATCCCCTACCCGAACACGATGGCGCTCTGGCCGCAGTGGAGGAGCCCGCTCGTCTGGGACGTCTTCGCGATCTCGACCTACGGGATCGTCTCGTTCCTCTTCTGGTTCGTCGGCCTGATCCCGGACCTCGCCACGCTGCGAGACCGCGCGAGGAGGAAGGGCTTCCAGATTCTCTACGGGATGCTCGCGATGGGGTGGCGCGGATCCGCGCTCCACTGGCACCGGTACGACATGGCGTATCTCCTGCTCGCCGGCCTCGCGACGCCGCTCGTCATCTCGGTCCACACGGTCGTGTCGTTCGACTTCGCGGTGAGTATCATCCCCGGCTGGCACTCGACGATTTTCCCGCCCTACTTCGTCGCGGGCGCGATCTACGCGGGCTTCGCGATGGTGCTGCTCCTCGCGATCCCGCTGCGCGTCGTCTACGGCCTCGAAGACTTCATCACGCTGCGTCACCTCCAGAACATGGCGAAGATCCTCCTCGCGACGGGGCTCATCGTCGGCTACGGCTACGTCATGGAAGTGTTCATGGCGTGGTACAGCGCAAACCCCTACGAGGAATTCATGATCGCGAACCGGATGCGCGGCCCGTATGCGCCGATCTACTGGTCGCTGATGCTCTGCAACATCGTGGCGCCGCAGTCTCTCTGGTTCCGGCGCGTACGCTCGAGCCCCCCGGCTCTGTTCGGGATCGCGATCATCGTTTCGATCGGCATGTGGCTGGAGCGATTCATGATCGTCGTGACGAGCCTTCACCGCGACTTCCTGCCGTCCTCCTGGGGCATGTACTCCCCGACGATCTGGGAGTGGACGACTTTCATCGGAACCATCGGCCTCTTCCTCGCCCTGATGTTCCTGTTCATCCGGTTCCTGCCGATGATCTCCATCTTCGAGATGCGCACGCTCGTTCCGGCCGCGGGTCCCCTCGCGAAGCAGCCGGTCCCCGATGAATCGGTCGCCGGAGAAGCGACGTGAGTTCGCACGCGGTTCCCGGCCGGCCGGCGATCTGGGGCCTCCTGGCGGAGTTCGAGCGCCCCGAGAACCTCGTCGCGGCGGCCGCGCGCGCGCGGGAAGCCGGATACCGGAAGATGGATGCCTACACGCCCTTCCCGATCCACGGCCTCTCGGAGGCGCTGGGTTTCCGACCGACGAAACTGCCGTTCGTCGTGCTCGCGGGCGGCCTGATCGGTGGTGTCACGGCGCTCGGGATGATGTGGTATTCCGCGACGATTCACTATCCGTTGAACGTCGCAGGGCGTCCGCTCGCGAGCTGGCCGATGTTCATCCCGATCACATTCGAGCTGACGGTGCTCTTCGCAGCACTCTCCGCAGTGTTCGGGATGCTCGGAATGAACGGCCTGCCGATGCCCTACCACCCGGTCTTCAATGCTCCGCGGTTCGCGCTCGCATCGCGCGACCGCTTCTTCCTGTGCATCGAGGGCCGCGACACACTCTTCGATATGGAGACGACCCGCGCGTTCCTGTCCGGACTCGGGGCACGCGAAGTCGTCGAGGTGGAGGAGTAGTGCGTCGCGCGGCCGGAAGTCTAGAGTTCGAGGTTCGAGATTCCCGGGACCTGACGTCGAACCTTCCGAGCGCAACCACGAGCCTCGGTCTCCGCGCTGCTGCGGTATTCGGAGCGATGGCACTCCTCTCGGCGACATTCGGCTGCAGACAGGAGATGTACGACCAGCCGAAATACAAACCGCTCGCAAAAAGCGATCTCTTCGCCGACGGGAGGGCTTCGCGGCCGCTCGTCGAAGGGACGGTCGCACGCGGAACGCTCGAGGCCGGCGCCCTGAGCTCGGTGGATTTCGTGACCACGCTCCCGACGCCGTTGACGCGCGAGCTCGTCTCTCGCGGTCGCGAACGGTTCGAGATTTTCTGCTCCCCCTGCCACGACCGTACGGGCAGCGGCAGGGGAATGGTCGTGCGCCGCGGCTACCGTCAACCGCCGTCGCTGCACATCGAACGGCTTCGCGACGCGCCGATCGGGCACTTCTACGACACGATGACGCGTGGCCTCGGCGCGATGCCCGATTACGCT
>DASWIB010000072.1:0-46854 GCA_036397915.1 Thermoanaerobaculia bacterium
GATCGGCTCGATCGTCAGGACCGCCAGGTTGAACTCCTTCGAGACGCGCAGGTCGAGCGACGAATACTTGTTGTCTTTGCGGCCCAGGTTGCGCCGGGTCACCGTGCCGTCGGCGTTGATCCGACTGGATGGGATCGCCGCGTCCGCGCCGGTTTCGGTAATCGATTTCGGCTGCGCCGAGCGGTAAGCGTAGCGCGCGTTCACGTTGATGTCCCATGGCGCCTGCCACAGGAACCAGCTGTTGAAGCGATGTCGCTGGTCCCGGTCGGAATAGCCGTACTCGGCGTCGAGATCGGTGACGAGGGCATACCGCAGAGAGAAGGGGTCTCGTTCGTTGTCGTCGTCCGACTTGTCCTTCGAGTAGGTGTAGTACGCCTGGATGGCGTATCGGTTGGAGAGCTGCTTGTTCAGACCCACCGTCACTCCCCAGTACTTGCTCTTCGCCGTGGACTCCACCGTCATCAGGCCGATCGGAAGGACGCCATCGCCGCAGTTGATTCCGTTGGTCCCGTCCGGGGGCAAGCCGGTTCCCCACGGGCATCCGAGACGGGGGTCGTTGCGGTTGACGAAGCGGGTGATGTGGTCCCCCTTGGCGTAGTTGTATTTGAGCAGTGCACCCCAGCCGGGGAAGATCTCCCGGTCAACGCCGACGCTCCATGCTGTCGTGCGCGGGTTCTGGAAGTCTTTGTCGAACACGTAGACGTCCGGGAAGAAAACCGGGCCCGCGAGCTCGGACGCCGGAATTAGGTTCGGGTAGGCAGGGACCGGCCCCAGGATCGCTGTCAGCGAGCTGTTGCGGAAATTGCCCCGCCCGATCGAGCCGTTGGTGGAGCGGCTCGAGGCGGTGTTCAGTGCCGGGATTCTCGCGTAGAAGATTCCAAAGGTTGCGCGCGCGGCCGTCTTCCCGTCGGCCCACGGATCCCAGGAGATGCCGAGGCGCGGCTGCCACATCTTCTTGTCGTCGGGGATGGTTCCGTCGGAGGGGAACTCCTGCCCATTACGGGTCTGTCCGATGAAGGGCGCGAAGAAGACCTCGTCCGGAGGCGTTCGCGGATCGGGCTGAAGCAGGGCTTCCCAGCGAAGACCCGCGTTGATCGTCAGGTTCCGCAGGGGGGTCCAAGAGTCCTGGATGAACGCTGAGGGCTCCTCCTGGGCGATGGATTGCGTGCCAGCGTCTTCGACGGTACGAGGGGCGACTCCGGTTTGCTGGTTGAAGTAGAGCACGGGTCCCGTGACCGTCGTGCCGGCGGGACAGGTCTCCCGTTGGGGGAGATCGAGGCCGTCGGAGCACTCCACGTACCTGGGGTTGGTGGCGTATCTCAGGAAGCCGTCGGTCGAACTGAAGATCCACCGGCCGTTGGCAAACCCGATGAAGGTCTGCTTTGAGACCACCCGGTTCCACTCGACGCCGAGCTTGATCGCGTGGGCGCCGCTCACGATCGAGAAGTTGTCGAGGATCTGCGTCCTCGTGTCGTAGTACTCCACCGGGATGAAGAAGGGCATCCCGAAGCGATAAGTTCGTGCGAAGTCGAACGCGGTGTCGGGAAGCGGCCGGTTCTGCCCGGCTATGTCCGGACCGGTGTACGGGCGCGGCCGGTCTTCCCGAGAGTACTGGCCGCGGAGCTCGTTCAGAAGATTGCTCGTGAGCGTCGATATTACGGAGCCGCCGATCGAGTAGGAGAAGTCTTTTTCCAGCGCGTTGGCGCTCACGCCCCAGGAGTCCACGTCGAATGTCCCGTTCTCCTGCTCGGACCACTGGTAGGCGTATCGCAGCGTCGCGAGGTGCTGCTGCGTCGCGTGCCAGTCAAGCTTTACGAGCGCCACGAAAGCATCGTCCGTCCGATCGATGGGGCCGTTCTCGTCCGGGATGCCGATAGAGGCGAAGTAGTCCACCACCCTCTGCTCGATGCGCGTCGGGTCCGTCTGCTTCGTCGAGTTGCCCTGCTGCGCGTCGGCGCCGATGAAGTAGAAGAGGCGGTCCTGCAGAAGAGGACCGCCGAGCGTGAATCCCTCCTGCCACCGGTCGGATTCGAATTTCTCCGCCTTGCCGCCGCCCGGCTTCGCGGCTTTCGAGGACAGGCTGTCGTCCCTGTAATAGACGTGGGCCGAGCCGTGGAAGTCGTTCGTCCCCGACTTGGTTATGACATTGACGAACCCGCCGGAGGACCGGCCGAACTCCGCGTTGGCGCCGTCGGCGACGACGACGACCTCCTGGACCGCGTCGAGGTTGAAGGTGAACGGCGGTCGCTGGCCGCCCCGCTGCTCCCCGAAGAACGGGTTGTTGAAGTCCTGGCCGTCGACCGAGACGTTGTTGTGGATTCCCTTCTGCCCGTTGATCGAGAGCTCGTCCCCGTCGGGACCCTGGACGATCGTGACGCCGGGGGTGAGCTTCGTGAAGTCGAGGAAGTTGTGGCTGGCGTTCGGGAGATTCTGAACGGCCTCGTTGTCGATCAGAGTCGCGCCTGCGGTCCGGGCCGTCTCGACGACCGGCGCTTCCCCCGTGACCCGGACCTCCTGCTGGACGCCCGAGACCTGGAGAGGGAGCCGCAGGTTCACTTCCTGCCCGACCGACAGGGTGATCCCTTCACGGACGAGCGTCGTGAAGCCGGGGAGCGTGACCGTGATCCGGTACGGCCCGAGAGGCATGAGAATCGCTCGAAATCGGCCCCCGCTGTCCGTGGTCTCGACCTTCTCGAAGTTGGTCGCGGTATTCCGCAGCGCGACCGAGGCCCCGGGCAGGACCGCGTCGCTCGAATCGACAACGGTTCCCGCGATGACGCCCGTCGTCGCCTGAGACTGGGAGGAGCCGGGAACCGGAAGGAAGATAAGGAATAACAGCGCCGCGAGGGCGGCGCGCCAGCACGTCTTCGCCATAAAAACTCCTTGCCGCAGTAGCGGGCGGGTCATGGTTCCTGCTCTGGTTGTCCCGGAATCTATCCGTCGATCAGGGCCAAGTCAACGACGCGTGAAGACGCACGCTGCCACGCATGGAACCGACTTGCGGTATCCTCCGCCGCTCGATGGATCTCGCCATCGGCCGTCAACTCTCAGGCGAGAGCCGAGAGCTGAGAGCTGAGAGCCGAGAGCTTCTCTTTCCGTGACGACCAACACGATCGTCTTTGTCCTGCTGCTCCTCGCGGGATGCGCGGGGATCATCATCTCCTTCGCGCGAGCGCGCTCGCGCGCGGTGTTTGCAGAAGATGGCTTCCGGGAGCCGGGACGCCGGACGCTCGCCGTCTCTCTTCTCGCCACGGTCCTGCTCCTGACGGTCGCGATCCCGTTCGCGGGAGGCTTCGCGGGGGCGCAGCCGGAGACCGAGGACCTGACGGTCGTCTCGCTCTTCGCGGTTCACGCGATCCTGCTGTTTTTTCTCGCGTGCTACTACGCGCTCTCCGGCCGCCAATCGCTCGCGGATTTCCTGAAGGTGCGCAGCGCTCGTCCGGTCGCGGATCTCTCGGCCGGTTTCATGATCGGCGCCGCCGGCTGGCTCCTGACGATCCTCGCCGCGATCGCGGGGATCGGTATCTGGTGGCTCATCCGGCGGTCGGCGTCCGCCGCCGAGGAAAGCCCGGCAGTTTCTCCGACCATTCTCTGGATCGTCGCGCAGCCGGTGTGGGTGAAGATCGCGATCGTCGTCTCCGCGATGGTGATCGAGGAGCTGTTCTTCCGCTCCTTTCTGCAGACGCGCGTCGGCGCCCTCGCGGCGACGCTCATGTTCACCGCCGCGCACGGCGCTTACGGGCAGCCGCTGGTCCTGATCGGGATTCTCGTGATCTCGGCGGTGCTGTCGGTGACGTTCGCGCTGTACGGAAACGTCCTGCCGTGCATCGTCGCGCACGGCGTCTTCGACTCGATCCAGATGTTCGTGCTGATCCCGCTGGTCACCCGCGCGGCAACGGCGGCCTGACCCAGGAATGAGTAATCTCTTTGCGGGGGACCTTGCGGTCCCCCGCACCCCCTGGGGGCCGCGGGGTACGGGTCGCCGGTTACCGGGAGCCGGGAGCCTTCCGGGAACCGGGAGTCTGCAACGTGAAGCCTGGAATGGGCGTCTCCGCGAGACCGGATGAGACGAGGACGTCGCTGCCGCCGACGGCAATCCGCGGCGCGTCGGGACGATCACCGCGGGCCTTCGACAGCGCGGCGGCGAAGCCGTCGGCCGCGCCGGGAGTCTCGAACCGCAGCCGCCAGAGGTAGGAGATATCCTCACCCGAGATCCAGAACGCGATTCGGTCTCCCCGCCAGCCGGAGGCCGCCCGTGAAGCCTCTTCCTCCGGAATCGAACGCTTGAGCAGAAAGCGGATCGCCCACTCGCCGATCGTGTCGGAGTAAAGGAATCGGAACCGGGGCGGGGCGAGCTTCGAGGGGTCGGAGGGGAGCAGGTCGGATGCGGGAGCGAGCTGCCGTTCGCCGTGAATGATCTCGGCGGTCGAAAGCGGCGGATCGTTCCAGAGGCGGTCCATCTCCTTCCATCCACCGCGCTTGACCGCCCGCCGCACGTACGTCGTGCCTTCGACGTACGGGAAGAAGAGCTGCTCGACGAAAAACGCGGGCAGGTTCTTCGGCGCGTTGGCCTGCTCGAGCGCGCCCGCCGAGAGGAGAGGAGCGAGCGCCTCTTCGGCCGCTTCGTCGGCTCCCGGGAGGTCGCGCAGGGCAACCCGCACCATGACGAGCGTGGCCTCGCCCTCGAGGAGGCATTGGAGCGCGAGCGCGCGGTCTCCGTCGTCGCGGAGGGACTTGAAGCGGCGGTCCAGGCCGATCGACTGGTCCTGGAGGGCATGGGTGAGCTCGTGAGAGAAGAGGAGGCGCTCCGAAAGGTCCGCCGCGCCGTTCTCTTCGAGCGCTTCACGGCCCCCCCCCCCGCCGCGCACGACGTAAAAGCGGCGCGGCTCTGGATCGTAGAAGGCAATGACCTGAGAGGTATAGAAGTCGAGCAACCGTTCGAGCAGATCGGGTGTCTTCTCGATCAGACCGAACGCGGCGAGGGTTCGAAGAGTCTCTTCAGGCGGCGCCGGGAAGGATTCGACGAGCTTGGTCTTCAAGAACCTCCGGAGCGCGGCCGGATCGATCTCCGACGCCGGTACCGGACCCTGGAAGCGGCGTCCTCGAACTTCTTCGACGAGCTTCGAAACTTCACGGACCCGCGCCGGCAACAGCGTGCCGGCCCCGAGAGCCAGGAGCGCGAGAACGGCGACGATGTGGACGGAACGAATCCGCTTCACGCCGGGAGGGTAGCATGCGGCCCCGACCTCGCCGGGGATCCCCGGGGAGTTCGGGGGACCGCAAGGTCCCCCGCAGAAAGATTACTCGGACACACTCCCGGGGACCGCAAGGTCCCTACCGACAAATAGTCGGACACTCTCCTCGCCCGGGTCCCGAGCAGTCCGAGAGCCCGCCCGGCTTATGGATTAAGATGCGCCGATTCCGACGCGACAGCGTGAATGACGACGACACTCCCGTCCGACGACGCCGGCCCGATCCGGATGTCCCTGTCAAGCCGATTCGAGAACATCGAGTTGGCGCAGCACCTTTGTGGCAAACTCCTCGAAGGGAGGGAGGTTTCCGAAGAGACCAGGCACTGGCTGCTGATGGCCCTGCGGGAAGCCCTCGCAAACGCGATCAAGCACGGGAATCGTCAGGATCTCTCCAAACGGATCCATCTGGAGATGAACGTGGTCGGGCAGAACCTGCAGATCTCGATCCGCGACGAGGGGGAAGGATTCGACCCGTCGGCCGTCGAGGATCCTCTCGCGCCCGAGAACCGATTGAAGACGTCGGGGCGAGGAATCTTCTATATGAAGACGTTCATGGATGACGTCCGCTTCCGAAAGCTCCCGGGCGGCGGAATGGAGATCATCCTGACGAAGAATTTGGGCTCGGGAAACGAGAAGGAGGGAAACCGGACATGAAGGCGAATGTTCGCGAGGTCTCTGGGGTCTCGATCGTGGACCTGAAAGGGAAGATCACGATCGGCTCCGGGGACGTCCAGTTGCGCGAGGTGATCAATGGTCTCGTCGAGAAGGGGAAGAAGAACATTCTGATCAACATGCAGGAGGTCACGACCATCGATTCGTCCGGGATCGGCGAGCTCGTCGGCTGTTACACCTCGGTGACGAACAAGGGCGGGAAGTTGAAGCTCCTCCACCTTCCTCCGAAGATCAACGACGTGCTGACCGTCACGCAGCTCATCACCGTGTTCGACGTCTACGAGTCGGAGTCGGAGGCTCTGGCGACTTACGCGGCTTAACCGAAGTTAGGAGAGTGTCCGAGTATCTGTCGGTGGGGGACCTTGCGGTCCCCCACACCTCCTAGCCCCGGCGCGCGGCTGGCGGATTCTTCCTGAGATGGGCGAGAAGGGAAGTCGCGCTGCGGGAGCGCGCGCGGAGGGCGCTTTCGATCGCTTCGCGGCCGCTTCCCGCCCGGCGCTCGAGTCGGTCCTCGCGCGCAACCTTCCCTTGCCCGCCTCGGGCGCCGGTCGGCTGCGCGAAGCGGTCGAAGAGGCGGTCCTCTCACCCGGTAAACGGATCCGTTCGCTCGTTGCGATGGCGGCGGGGGAGCTCGTCCGTGCCAAACCTGCGGGGCCGCTTGCTGTCGCGGTCGCCGTCGAGTACCTCCACAGCGCCTCCCTCACTCTGGACGACCTCCCCTCGATGGACAACGCCATGCGGAGGCGCGGCCGCGCCGCGCTGCATCTCGTCTACGGAGTGGCGACTGCCGAGCTCGCAGCGGTCACTCTCACCGCCCGCGCGTTCGAGATTGTGGCACTCGAGTCCGGCATCACGTCCGGAACACGTGTGCGGATCCTGGGAGAGCTCGCGGCGGCGGTCGGGGCGACCGGCTGCTGCGGGGGACAGGCGGCCGACCTCGCCGCGGATCCGGCGACGATCGTTCTCGACGATCTCGAAGCGATTCACGCGCGCAAGACCGGCGCTCTCTTCGTCGCGGCGGTCCGGGGAGGCGCGCTCGCCGGCGGGGCGGGCGAGGCCGCTCTCGAGGCGCTCACCCTCTACGCGCGCAACCTCGGGCTCGCGTTCCAGATCACCGACGACCTTCTCGACCTCGAGGGGGATCCGGAGCGGCTCGGGAAGGACACGCACCGCGACGCGCACCGCGCGAACTTCGCGACCGTGCTCGGCGCCGAGTCCTGCCGCATCCTCGTGAACGAGCTCCTCGACACCGCGGTGGCAGCGCTCGCCCGGTTCCACCGACTCGGGGCGGTCCTGGCGGACCTGGCGCGGTTCGTCCGCGACCGCCGCTCGTGAGCGCGGCGGGTCCTCCGCGCCCCACACTCGAAGAGGCGCGGGCGAAGCTCCGGGAGCTCGGTTATCTTCAGGGGCGAGTCGAACGGTTCGTGTTCCGCCGCGCGCTCGAGAGCGCGTCGGGCCACATCACGCCGGTCGTGGTCGCTGGAGCGATCGCGCTGGCACTCGCCGGGACGGCCGCCGTCGCCTCCTCGCAATTCCGATACGGCGGATCCGCGCGCGCGATCGCCGGCCTGATCCTCCACCTCTTCATTGCGGCGCTCACTCCCTCGTTCCTCTTCGCCGCGGCGCTCTCTGCGGTCGCGACGCGCTCACGGCGGCCCGGCGGCGGTGCCCTGGGGTTCGCGCTCTTCGCCGCAATCGCCGTCCTCTTCCTCTGGATCTTCGGAACGTGGCGCCTGGTGGGGTCAGGTCTCCGACCGGACCCCCGCTCGGCGGCCGCGCTGCTCTGGGGAATCCCGGTCGCGCTCGCTGCGCTCCTCGCCGGCGCGACGGCGCGTGCCGCGTTCCTCGCGCGGGCTTTCGCACGGTCCGGCCGGCTTCCGCAGCGGCCGCGCCGCGCGATCCTCCTCGCCGCCGCGGCCGTCGCGCTCTCCGTCGCCGCGATCGTGTTCGCCGCGCGGCACGAGCCCGCGCGTCCCGTTCCGCCGCTCCCGGCGCCGCGCTCGCGGGCGCTCCTGGTCGTAGCCATCGACGGCCTCGATCTGGACGGACGGAGCGGACCCGGCGAGCGCGCGATCGCCGGGCTCCTCGCTCGGGGGGCGACCGGGTCGTGGAATGCTCGCGCCCGCTCGCCCGCGGAGACCTGGACGGACCTTGCAACGGGAGTCCCGCCGGCAAGGCACGGTGTCCGCGCGCTCGAGTGGGTCCGCCCGTTCGGACTTCCCGCCCTACGGCCGCCGTTCGGGACGTCCTGGTACTTCCGGGGCGTCGGGCTGACCGTCGGCGCGGTTTCGCGAACGCCGGTCTCGGCCCGGGAAAGGCGGAGCCTGGCCTTCTGGGAGGTCGCGGCGTCCGCGGGCCTGCCGACCCTCGCCGTCGGCTGGTGGGCGTCGGGACCGTGGCCCGGGGCGGATGTCGTCGAAAATCGCGAAGTCCTCGCGCGATCCGCGAGCGGACTCGACGCGGACGCCGTCGCAATCGCGGAGTTCGGACGGCGCGCGGAGGGCAGAACCGTCGCGACGGTTTATCTGCCTGGCGCGGACATCCTGCGCGGAGAGCCGCCGGCTCGCCGCGCGGCTCTCGCGCGACTCTGGTTGTTCCTCGATCGCTTGACCGGCCGGGCCCGGCGCGGCGAGATCGTGCTGGTCGTGCTCGCCGCCGACAGTCACCCGGCGACCGGTTCGCTCGGGCGGATGGTCGTCTTCGATGGACCCGCGTCCGCGTCCCGGATGGTTCGCATCGCTCCCGAAGACGTGGCTCCGTCTCTCCTCGCACGCGCCGGCGTTCCGGTCGCCCGCGATCTGCCGGGTCGCCCCGCCGCGGCGCTCTTCGCTCCGGGCTCGCTCGAGACGGCCATGGTCGAGAGTTACGGGGAGCGGATCTCTCCAGCCGCCGTGCCGGGGAAGGACAGCGACCGCGAATACCTGGAGAAGCTCCGGTCGCTGGGGTACCTGAACTGAATCGTCGGCCGTTCGCTGTTTGTGGACGAGGGACCGTGATATGTCAGAGGCGATGATCCCGAAAGAGCTCCTTTCGCTCCCGGCCCACGACTGACGCAAGATGAAGGCCGTCTTCTTCCGCCGCCACGGCGGCAACGAGGTCCTGGAGTACGGCGACTGGCCGGATCCCCTTCCCGGTCCCGGCGAGGTCGTCCTCGGGATCCGTGCGGCCGCGTTGAACCATCTCGACCTGTTCGCCCGCGATGGCATTCCCGGCGTGCCGCTGCCCCAGGTGCCCGGCGCCGATGGAGCGGGCGTCGTCGAGGAGATCGGCGAGGGAGTCACCGGCCTCGCCCGCGGAGAGCGTGTCCTCATCCAGCCGGGGCTGTTCTGCGGCGTCTGCGAGTTCTGCCTCGGCGGCGAGCAGAGCCTTTGCGAGCAGTACCGCATTCTGGGCGAGCACGCGCCCGGCACGTTCGCGGAGAAGGCGCTCGTCCCGGCGCGCAATCTCTTCCCGATCCCCGAGAGACTTTCCTTCGAGCAGGCGGCGGCGTTCCCGCTCTCCTACGAGACGGCGTGGCGCCTGATCATCACGCGGGGTGCGGTGCATCCCGGCGACACGGTCCTGATCCATGGGGTGGGTGGCGGAGTCGGCTGGGCGGCTCTCGAGATCGCGCTCCTCTGTGGCGCGCGCGTGATCGCGACGACCTCGGGGGAGGAAAAGCGCGGCGCGGCGCGCGCGGCCGGCGCGGAGCTCGTGATCGATTACACGAAGGAAGACGTGGGGGAGGCGGTTCGCAAACACACCGCCAAGCGCGGCGTGGACGTCGTGATCGACTCCGTCGGTGAGAAAACCTGGATGACGTCGCTTCGGGCGGCCCGCCGCGGCGGGCGAATCGTCACGTGCGGCGCGACGACGGGGCCGAACCCGCCCGAGGAGATCCGGCTCATCTTCTGGAAGCACCTCTCGATCCTGGGATCCACGATGGCGAACGACCGCGAGTTCCGCGCGCTCCTCCAGGCGGTGGCCGCCGGGCGGTTGGCACCGCGCATCGATCGCGTTTTCCCGCTCGCCGAGGCGCCTGCCGCTTACCGGCTGCTCGAGGAGGGGCGGCAGTTCGGCAAGATCGTGCTCGTGCCGGACGGAACGCGTCGCGAGTGGCCGGACGGGGACTGAATCGAGGTCGAGGTTCGAGGTCCGACGATTGAGTGATTTTCCAGCGGGGGACCCTGCGGTCCCCCGAACCCCCTGGGTCAGGGCGGGCAACCGGGATCGTCCCCTCTCGATCCTCCAGGTTCTCGAAAAGGGGAGCTTCACCACCGGAAGCGTCGTCCAGATGTTCGAGCTCGCCCGGGGACTGGCGCGGCGGGGGCACCGGGTCGCCGTCGTCTCGCGTCCCCACGGGGAGGTCGGGGGCCGTTGTCGCGCCGAGGGGATCCCGTTCCATCCGCTGCCGCTCCGCCACGAGTTCGACATTTCGAGCGCGCACGCTCTCGCTCGCCTCTACGACGAGAGCGCCGCGGACGTGGTCCACGTCCACAAGGGGATCGCGCACTCGGCGGCCCTCATCGCGACGTTCTTCGCCCGGCGCCGGCCGGTGCTCGTCGTCAACCGGGGCGTTTCGTTCCCGCTCGATCCCTTCGCCGCGCTGAAGTACCGGGCGCGGCTCGACGCGGTCGTCACGGTGTGCGAGGACATCCGGAGGGTCGTCGTCGCCACGGCCGGCGTCCCGCCGGAGAAGGTCCACGTCGTCCACGCCGGGGTCGACGTCTCCCGGTTCGACCCGACGCGGGTGGACGGCAGAGGGGTGCGGCGGGAGTGGGAAGTCGCTCCGGACGAGAAGCTGCTCGTGACGGTGGGGGCGCGGGAATGGAAGGGATGGCGTGATCTCCTTTCCGCCGCCGCGCTCCTCGCGGCGGATTTTCGGAATCTGCGCACGGCGGTCGTTGCCTGCAAGGACGAGGCGGAAAAGGAACGGGTGCGGGGATATGCCCGCGGGGAGGGGATCGGCGACCGGGCGATTGCCGTCGGCTTTCGGACGGACATGCCCGACGTGCTCGCCGCCGCCGACCTCGTCGCCGATCTCTCCTTCGAAGGCCTCGGGATCACCGGCACGATCCGCGAAGCGATGGCGCTTGGAAAAGCCGTGGTCGCGAGCGCCGCAGGCGGCAACCCCGAGCTCGTCGAAGACGGCCGCTCGGGCCTCCTCGTGCCGCCGCGCAACCCGCCCGCGGCCGCCGCAGCTTTTCGACGGCTGCTCTCGGAGCCGGAGCTCGCGTCCGCTCTGGGACGCGCCGCGCGGGAGCGTGTGGTCCGGAGCTTCTCGACCGAGGTGCGGCTCGAGCGGATCGAGGCACTCTACCGGAAGCTCGTCCCGAATGCCGACGTCTAGGCGCTCGGGACCGCAAGGCCCCACCGACAAATACTCGGACACACTCCCCGGACTCCGGGCACCGCAAGGTCCCCCGCAAGAGACTCGGACAATTCTTAGCGCCGGAAGATCCAGAAGAGGAGAGAAAAGAGAAGCGACAACACTAAGCAGGTGACGATCGGGAACACGAACGTAAAGCCGGGGCGGCGGACGACGACGTCCCCCGGCAGCCGGCCGAGATACTTCGAGAGGATCGGCCAGAGAATTGCCATCAGGACGAAAACGAGGCCGAGGACTAACAGCAGGGTGCGCACGGGCGATCCCACGCGGCGATTATTCTTCATGTCATTCCGAGGCCGAAGGCCGAGGAATCTCTCCCTGAAAAGCCAGAGATCCTTCGCTTCGCTCAGGATGACAGGGTGGAAACCTTGAACTCGACCTTCCGCATACGCGACCTCCCGCTTTCCGAACGGCCGAGGGAACGGCTCGCCCGCGCCGGCCCTGCCGCGCTCTCCGGCGAGGAGTTGCTCGCGCTCCTCCTCGGCTCCGGCGCGCGCGGCGAAAGCGCCCTCGACTGTGCGCGCCGGCTGCTCGCCCGCCACGGCGGCCTGGCCGGTCTCGCCGGCCTGAGCGGAAGCGAGCTCGCGCGCGAGAAGGGGGTCGGGCGCGCCCGGGCGTCGGCGATCGAGGCTGCGGTCGAGGTGGGGCGGAGGCTCGCTGCCGAGACACTCTCGACGCGCGACCTCTTCAACGAGCCGGGCCTCGTCAAGGAATATCTGCGGCGGACCCACGGCGACGGCACGCAGGAGCGCACGGGCGCGCTCTACCTGAACGCGCGCAATCGGCTGCTTCGCGACGATTCGGAGATCTATCGCGGGACGCTCGATCGTGCAGTCGTCGAGCCGCGCGAGTTGTTGAAGCGTGCGCTTCTCGCGAACGCCGCCGCCTTCATCGTCTACCACAATCATCCGTCTGGCGACCCGGCGCCGTCGCGCGAGGACCGCGAATTCACGAGACGTCTCGCCTCCGCCGCCGATCTCGTCGGACTTCGACTCCTGGATCACGTGGTCGTCGGCCGCGAGGGCTGCGTGTCGTTCCGCGAGGCAGGACTTCTGTAGGGGGTCGGGTCGGGGGTCAGGTCTCCACTTGCCACATCGCTTCGCGATGATGGCAAGGCCACTTTCTCTTGTCGAACGCCTTCCGTATCAGTGAAGACCTGACCCCAGTCCTGTTATCGTTTCCCGCCTTCACATGAAGACCTTCTACGCGACGACGCCGATCTACTACGTCAACGATTTGCCGCACATCGGGCACATCTACTCGACGATCGTCGGCGACGTCCTGACCCGCTATCACCGACTGATCGGCGACGAGACGCGGTTCCTGACCGGGACCGACGAGCACGGGCAGAACATCGAGCGCGCGGCCGCGGCGCAGGGGATCACGCCGATCGAGCTGGCGGACCGCGTCGTCGAGCGATACCACGAGCTCTGGCGGACTTTCGAGATCCGCCACGACGACTTCATCCGGACCACCGAGCCGCGCCACCGGCGGGGCGTCGAGGAAATCGTTCGCCGAATCGAAGCCGCCGGCGACCTTTATCTCGCGCGGCACGAAGGCTGGTATTGCGCGAGCTGCGAGACCTTCTACACGGAAAAGGAACTGGTCGACGGGAATTGCCCCGTGCACGAACGGCCGACCGCCTGGCAGTCGGAGGAGAACGTCTTCTTCCGCCTGTCGAAGTACGCCGCGCCTCTCCTCGAGATCTACCGCGGCCGGCCGGAGTTCGTCCGGCCCGAGAACCGGCGCGCCGAAGTCATGTCGTTCGTCGAGGCCGGCTTGAAGGACCTGTCCGTCTCCCGCACGAACGTGAAGTGGGGCGTGCCGTTTCCGGGGAGACCGGGACACGTCGTGTACGTATGGCTCGACGCGCTCTCGAACTACGTCACGGCTCTCGGCTTCGGCGCGGAGGACGACCGGCTTTACCGCGAATTCTGGGAGAACCCGGGCGGCCGGCGCGTGCACCTGATCGGCAAGGACATTCTCCGCTTCCATGCGGTCTACTGGCCGGCGTTCCTTTTGTCGGCCGGCCTTCCGGTGCCCACGACGGTCTGGGCGCACGGCTGGTGGCTGCGCGACGAGAAAAAGATGTCGAAATCGGTCGGCAACGTCGTGCGGCCGGACTCGCTCGTCCGCGACTTCGGCCCCGACGCGCTGCGCTACTTTCTGATGCGCGAGATGGCATTCGGCCAGGACGCGTCCTTCTCGGACCAGGCGTTCCTCGAGCGCTACAACGCGGACCTCGCGAACGATCTCGGCAACACCGTCTCGCGCATCTCGGCGCTCTGCCGGCAGGCGTTCGCGTCATCGCCGCCGGAACCGTGCGAGGACAACGAGGTGATCGCGGCGTGGGGGCGCGCGCGCGAGGGATGGCGGGTCGCGATGGACGACTTCGCGTTTCATCGCGGCCTCGAGACCATCTGGAGATTCCTCTCGGAGATCAACGGATACGTCGTCTCGCGAGAGCCCTGGAAACTGCTGAAAGAGGAGGGGCCGTCGGCGCGGCTGTCGCGGATCCTCTACTCCGCCTCGGAAGGCGTACGCCTCGCCGCCGGTCTGCTGTGGCCGTTCATGCCGGCGACGTCGCGGCGAATCTCCGCCGCGCTCGGCGCGGCGCCGGAGGATCCGAAGCTGGCGGACCTCGAGTGGGGCCACTTGCCGGTCGGGGCCCCGCTCGCCGCCGCCGAAGCGCTCTTTCCGCGAGTGGACACGGCCGCGTACTTTGGAAGCAAGGAGGCAAAGATGCCGGAGCGGACCGATGCGAGCGCCGCCGGCGCGGAGAGCCGCATCTCGATCCAGGACTTCCAGAGGCTGCGGCTGGTGACCGGCCGGATCCTCCAGGCGGAGCGGGTGCCGCGCTCGAACAAGCTCGTCTGCCTGCAGGTGGATCTGGGCACCGAGCGCCGGCAGGTCGTCGCCGGCATCGCGAACCGCTACGAGCCGGAGTCGCTCGTCGGGAGGAACGTCGTGATCGTCGCGAACCTGGCGCCCGCGAAGCTCATGGGGATCGAGTCAAACGGCATGGTGCTCGCGGCCACCGTGGGGGAGGCGGGGGAGCCGTCGTTGCTCGAGGTGCCGAACGACGTGCCGCCCGGGAGCGTCGTGAAGTGACCGCGCAGCGGTCATTCCTTCACTTCGTTCAGGACAGGCTGTGAGCCCCTCGCGTTCGCTCGGGACAGGCTCCGCGAAGGATCTCAGAGACCCGAGAAACGTGAGGTGCCGGAAGGATCGACTCCCCGGATCCTGGATTCCCTGACCCCATATGCTTGCCGATTCTCACTGCCATCTCCAGATGGTCGAAGACGAGCTTCCCGAGGTCCTCGCTCGGGCACGCCGAGCGGGCGTCTCCCGTTTCCTCGTCCCCGGCACCACACTCGCCGACTCGGCCGAAGCGGCGGCCATCGCCGCCGCGAATCCGGATGTCCTCGCGGGGGTCGGGGTCCACCCGCACGAGGCGAAGGACTTCGACGCCGCACGGGATGGCGCATCCCTGGAGGGTCTCGCGAAGCGACCGGAAGTCGCCGCGGTCGGAGAAGTCGGGCTCGACTTCCACTACGACTTCTCGCCGCGCGGAAAACAGGTGGAGGTCCTCGAGTGGATGCTCGACCTCGCGCGGCGGCTCGACCTTCCAGTGATCTTGCACAATCGGGAGAGCGGGCCGGAGCTCATCGCGGTGCTCGAGCGGCTCGGCCCCCGCGAGAACGCCGGAGTCTTCCACTCGTTCACCGAGAGCGCCGAATACGGATGGAAGGTGCTCGACCTCGGGTTCCGGGTGTCATTCTCGGGCATGCTCACGTTCCGTGGCGCGTCGAACATCCGCGAAGCTGCCGCCCGGCTGCCGCTCGACTCCATGCTCGTCGAGACCGACTCGCCTTACCTTGCGCCCGAGCCGCACCGGGGGAAGCGATGTGAGCCGGCCTTCGTCGTCGAGACTGCGAAAAAGCTCGCGGAAGTTCATGGCGCGTCGCTCGAGCGAGTGGCGGAAGCGACGACCGCGAACTTCGAGCGGCTCTTCCCGCAGCACTCCCGCGCATGACGAGCCCACGACGGATCTCGCCGCGCGAGTTCGAAGCGCTCGCCGAGGAAGCGCTCGCCGGGGTGCCCGAGAGCTTTCGCCGTTATCTCGAAAATGTCGTCGTGATCGTCGAGGAAGAACCGACGCCGGAGGACTACGAAGAAACCGATACTCGAGACGACGAGGAGCTCTTCGGCATCTTCCGCGGCGCGCCGTTTTTCGAGCGCGACCGATTCGTTTCCGACCTCCCCGGTCAGATCGCGATCTTCCGTGGGCCGATCCTGCGCTCGTGCGCGACGCGGGGCGAAGCAATCCGCGAGATCCGCGATACCGTCGTGCACGAGCTGGGGCATCTGCTGGGGTTGGGGGACGACGAGATGCCTTACTGAGCAGAGGCCGCGCAGCCGCCCGAAGGGCGGCCTATCGCCGGCTCGGAGGGGTCTGACCCCCCGGGGTCTGACCCCGGATATCGGGCCTTAGACGAAAAAAGACCACCCCGAAGGGTGGTCTCGGAAACTGTTTTTCGAAGCGTTTTACCGGATCCGCAGCGGCTCCTCCAGCGTGAACGCCACGGTGCGGCCGGCCTCGATCGTGAAGTCGAGGTCTCCCGTCGCCGCCGCGGCGCCCGTCCCGACCGCCGCGCCAGCGGCCGCGCCTTTCAGGGTCGACTCGGTGTCCTTGCCGAGCACCTGTCCGATGATCGCGCCGACCGCGGCGCCTCCGGCGATGTACTCGATGTTGCGCTTCGTGTGAGTCTTGCCGACCCGGTCGTACGTCGAGGTCTGGATGGGAACCGTACCCGCGCGCGTCTCGAGATCCGTCAGCCGGAACTTGAGCTCCGCCGGGCGGGCCAGCTTGCCCGAATCCACCACGTGCTCGATCCTTCCGACGGCGCGGCTTCCGGATGCCGCGACGACGGTACCGTCGTCCGCCAGGACGTCGTCGAGGATCCGCCCCCGAACCGTGTCGCCGACGTTCGCGGTCGCCGTCGAGATCGGTTCGTCGAACGCGACCCTCAGGATCGTGCCCGCCGGGACCTCTCTCGTCGAAGGTGACGCGGTGCTCTCCTGCGGCGCGGTGCGCTCCTCGGAGTCCTCCGGGCGACCCTCGCGGGGCGGACGCTCTTCGGATGTCCGGGATTGGCTGGCGGCGCGGCGCTTGGTCGCATTGCGCTGCGAAACGACGACCGGATCCGCCGTGATCACTGCGGTCTCGGCGGGCGGCGCGAGCTCCGCGGTGGTCGTCGTGGTCGTCGTGGTCGTGGTGATCGATCCCGCCGCAGGCGCCGTCGCCTCGGTCGTGGTTTCGGTTTTCTGACGACACGCGGCGGCACCGAGGACGAGGGCCCCGGTCAGAACCGCCAGCGAGAGAATTTCGAGCTTCCGGTTTTGCATGTTATGAGCACCTCCCTGCTCTCCGGGCTGATTCAGCAAGCGATGTGCCGGCGGCCACCCCCCGAGCCTCGCAGTTCAAGCTCTTGATTCCAAAGACGTTTACGGGCTAACCTCCCGTCCGATGTCCTCTTCCGGCGTCACCGCTTGGGGCCGCGGTGTCCCCTGTCCCGAGGCTCGCGGTTCGGGTGGCCGAAGTGGTCGCCTTCCCGCGGGCGCCGACCCTCGTTGGCACCGACCTCCTCGCCCGGTCCCACGGGCGCCATGGCCAGCTCGGCCTCGATCTCTTCCTTCGACAGCGCCTGCTTTCGGGAGAGCTTGATCTTTCCGGTCGGATCGACCGCGATGATCTTGACGGTGACCTCGTCGCCCTCTTTGACGACGTCGGTCGTCTGCCGCACACGGTAGGGCGCGAGCTCGGAGATGTGGACCAGCCCGTCCTGCCCCGGAAGAATCTCGACGAACGCGCCGTACGGTTCCACGCGCCGGACCTTGCCGGTGTAGATCTTCCCGATCTCCGGCTCCTGCGTGAGTCCTTCGATGATCTGGATCGCGCGCAACGCCGCTGCCTCGTCGGACGAAGCGATCGACACTTTCCCCGAGTCCTCGACGTCGATCTTGCAGCCGGTCTCCTCGATGATCGAGCGGATCGTCTTCCCGCCCGAGCCGATCACGTCGCGGATTCGGTCCCTCGGGATCTGCATCGTGAAGATGCGCGGCGCGTAGGGAGAGATGTTCGGCCGCGGCCGTTCGAGCGCGGTGGACATCTTCTCGAGCACGTGCAGTCTGCCGGCCCGTGCCTGCTCGAGCGCCTGCTCGAGGACGGCGCGCGGCAGCCCCTTGATCTTGACGTCCATCTGAAGGGCCGTGATCCCCTCGACCGATCCGGCGACCTTGAAATCCATGTCGCCGTAGTGGTCTTCCTGGCCGGCGATGTCGGTCAGGATGGCGTACCGGTCGCCTTCTCCGATCAGGCCCATCGCCACCCCGGCAATCGGCGCCTTGATCGGCACGCCGGCGTCCATGAGAGCGAGCGTTCCGCCGCACACCGTCGCCATCGACGACGAGCCGTTCGACTCGAGGATGTCGGATACGACGCGAACCGTATAGGGGAAGGAATCCTCGCTCGGCAAGACGGTCGAAAGCGCGCGTCGCGCAAGGTTGCCGTGCCCGATGTCGCGGCGCGACGGCCCGCGGAGGAACTTCGCCTCGCCGACGGAGAACGGCGGGAAGTTGTAGTGGAGCAGGAAGGTATGCTCGCTCTCGCCTTCGTACTCCTCGATGATCTGGGCATCGTCCGACGTTCCGAGCGTCGCCGTGACGAGCGCCTGCGTTTCGCCGCGCGTGAATAGAGCGGAGCCGTGCGTGCGGGGGAGCAGACCGACCTCGCAGGAGATCGGCCGGACCTCGTCGAACGCCCGCCCGTCGAGCCTCTTCCTTTCGTTCAGGATGATCTCGCGCGTCAGGATCCTGACGAGGTCGTCCACCGCGCGGGCAGTCTGCTGGCGCCGCTCCACCTCGTCTTCGGGGATGACCGCGACCGCCGCCTTCTTGACCGCCTTGATTTCGGCGTACGAGACGATCTTCCCCGTCATCGTGAGAGCAGCCCGCATCGGCGCCTCCCACTGCTTCCGGACTTCGGCCAGCGCCTCGGACGAGTACGGCTCCGATGCCAGCCAGGCGGGCTTCTCGAAGCCGCCTTTCGCCTGCATCTGTCTCTGGGCGGCGACGATTCTTCGGATCGCTTCGTGTCCGAAGAGAATCGCGTCGAGCATCTTCCGCTCCGACACTTCACGCGCGCCGGCTTCGACCATGACGACGGCTTCCTCGGTTCCGGCCACCACGAGGTCGATCTCCGAGCGGTCGCGCTCGGCGTTCGCGGGGTTCAGGACGAATTGGCCGTCGATCGAGCCGACCCGCACGGCGCCGATCGGGTTGTAGAACGGGACGAGAGAGCAGGTCAGCGCAACGGACGCGGCGTTCAGGGCGAGGATGTCGGGATCGTTCTGACCGTCGGCGGAGAGAACGAAGGCGATGACCTGCGTCTCGTGCGTAAAGCCCTTCGGGAAGAGCGGGCGCAGAGGCCGATCGATCAGACGCGAGGTCAGGATCTCTTTCTCGGTCGGCCGGCCTTCACGCTTGAACCAGCCGCCCGGGATGCGCCCGGCGGCGTACGTGTTCTCGCGGTAGTCGACCGTCAGGGGAAAGAAGTCGGCCGCCTCCTTGGGTTCCTTCGCAAAGACGGCGGTTGCCAGGACGACCGTGTCGCCGTACCGGACGACGGCGGCGCCGTCCGCCTGCCTGGCGATCTTTCCGATCTCGATTTCGAGAGACCGGGTTCCAACGGGGATCGAAGTCTTGTGGATCATGGTTCTTCCTTTTATGGTCTCGAGGACCGCCGGGGCCACGGATCGGATCGTGGGACGCCGCGCTGCCGCGGCGTCTCGGAGGCAGAGCGGGACGGGGCCGACCGGCGGCGGAGCTACTTCCGGATGCCGAGGCGCTCGATCAGTCGGTGGTAGCGCGCCGTGTCTTCGACTTTCAAGTAGTCGAGCAGGCGCCGGCGGCGCCCGACGAGCTTCAAGAGACCGCGGCGGGAGTGATGGTCCTTCGCGTTCGTCTTGAAGTGCTCCGTCAGGTAGACGATCCGATTCGTCAGCAGTGCGACCTGCACTTCGGGCGAGCCGGTGTCGGTGTCGTGGGTCCGATACTGCCGAACGATGTTCGGCTTTTCGGTTCGATGCTCCGTGACGTTCACTTCTCCTCCAACTCTGTTCTCACTACTTTTTTCTCAATCGGACAGCCTACCACAAACCTCTTAGCCGTTTGCTCTTAGCTGTTAGCCACGAGGGTATCCGAGTATTTGTCGGCGGGGGACCTTGCGGTCCCCGCACCCCCTGGAGCCTCGGCAGGTCCGGCTGGGAGCTGACTATTCCGCAAGTACCAGCTTCGGACGGATCAGAGCCACTCCCCGCGTACCGATCGGCGTGACCTGGCCGAGCGCGACCATCTCTTCCGAGGGGCCGACGAGTGCGACCCAGTCGCCCTCCTTCGAGGCGACGCCGCGCGCCGGGATCGGCTGACCTTTTCGAATTTTCCAGGTCTCGAGCGACGCCAGGCGCACGCGCTCGAAGGGAAACTGGACGCGGGAAAGCGGAACGGCATGCGGCGGCTCGAGCCGTTCGGCGGCAATCATGGCCTCGAACCGCTCGAGCGCGACGGCGTCCCGGACGTGGAACTCTCCGATGCGGGTGCGGCGGAGCGACTCCAGATGTGCGCCGCAGCCGAGCGTTTCACCGAGCTCGCTGGCGATCGAGCGGATGTAGGTGCCCGACGTACAGGAGATCGAGAAGGGGAGCCTTCCGTCGGTGAGCTCGCCGAATCGGAGCTCGTTGACCCGCACCTTCTTCGGCGCCGCGGGAACGCTCTCGCCCTTGCGCGCCATCTCGTAGAACTTGCGGCCTCCGACCTTTTTCGCCGAGTAAGGGGGCGGCGACTGAAGGAACTCGCCGCGAAAAGCGTCCGCCACAGCGTCGATCTCTTGTCGCCGAATCCCCGCGACGTCCCGCTCCGGGCCCACCGCCTCTCCCTCGCGGTCATACGTCGTCGTGGCCCGGCCGAGCCGGATGACGCCGTCGTACGACTTGTCCATCAACGTGAAGAATCCCTGGAGCCGCGCCGCCTCGCCCGCGCAGAGGAGCAGGAGTCCCGTCGCCGTCGGATCGAGCGTCCCGCTGTGCCCGATCCTCGCGAGGCCGACGGATTTGCGCACCCGCTCGACGACATCGTGGGATGTCAGCCCCGCCGGCTTGTCGAGAAGGAAGAGAACGCCGCGGCGGAACGGATCGGTCGCTTTCACGACTCCTCTTCGGCCTCGGGGAGAACCTGAGACAGCAGCTCCTCGATGCGCGCGGCCCGCTCGTAGGATCGATCCGGCTGAAAAGAGAGCTCCGGCGCGTAGCGCAGGCCGCAGCGCCGCCCGACTTCGCGGCGCAGGTAACCGGCCGCCCGCGCCAGTCCTTCGCCCGCCCGCACGAGGTCGGCCTCGCCGCCGTGCGTCGTGAAGTACACGCGCGCGGACCTCAAATCCGGCGGCATCTGGACGTCGGTGATCGTGACGGACTTCACGTCCGGATCGTGCGCCTCGACGAGCAGGAGGTTGGAGATCTCCGCCCGCACGAGGTCGGCGACGCGCTGGCTGCGGCGGGATTCCTTCTTCATTTTCGGCCCGCTCCTGTCATTCCGAGGGCCGCAGGCCCGAGGAATCCGCTGTCCTGAGGAGCGTAGCGACGAAGGATCTCTCCCTGTCGAGCAGGAGATCGCTCAGAGCCTGCCCTGAACGGAGTGACGGGACGACAGCTCCGCTGTCGGATCCCTCGCTTCGCTCGGGATGACAGTGGGAACGCCTACACGTGAATGAACTCATTTCGGTAGTTCAGCAGCTCCCCGTCGAGATTCTGCTCCACGAAGTGCAGGATGTTCTGCAGCAGCGTGTCGAGCGGGATCTGGTCCGGTCCGATCGCCGCGATCCCGAGCTCGGCGCGCTGCAGGAGATCCTGCGCCCCGACCTCGGCCGCCGAAACTTCGAACTCGTTGCGCAGCCGTGCCTTGAGCGATCGGACGATCATCCGCTTTTCCTTCAGCCCGCGACAGCCGGGCAGATGGAGATCGAAGACCGCATAGGCGACGACCATAGTGCGTGAACGCAAAACGTGAAACGTAAAAAGAGGAGCGCGAAACGGACTGCCGGCTTCGATTAACGTTTAACGTTCCACGTTCGACGATCCTCAGGCTTCCATGGCCCCGGCGACCTTCTCGACCTGGTAGGCCTCGATGACGTCGCCGACTTTGACGTCCTGATAACGCTCGAGTCCGATACCGCACTCGAAGCCCTGCTTCACCTCCGAGACGTCGTCCTTGAACCGGCGGAGAGAGGCGACCTTTCCGTCGTACACGACGCGGTTGTCGCGCAGCAGCCGGACCTGCGAGTTGCGGCCGATCGAGCCATCTGTCACGTAGCAACCCGCGACCACGCCGAACTTCGGAACCCGGAAGGTGTCGCGCACTTCGGCGCGTCCTCGCCCCACTTCCTTCAGCGTGGGCTCGAGCAGACCTTCCATCGCCTTACGGATCTCATCGGTGACGTTGTAGATGACGGTGTGGAGCCGGATCTCGACGCCGCTCTTGTCGGCCTCCGACTCGGCCTTCTTCTCGGGCCGGACGTTGAAGCCCACGATGATCGCGCCGGAGGCGGAGGCGAGCAGGACGTCGTTGATGTTGATCGCGCCGACCCCCACGTGGAGGAGGGAAATCTTGACCTTCTCGTTCGACAGGTTCTTGAGCGCCTGAGAAAGCACCTCCGCCGACCCGGCGACGTCCGCCTTGACGATCAGCGGCAGCTCCTTGATGCGCCCTTCCTGGATCTTGTTGAAGAGTTGCTCGAGTGACAGGTT
This sequence comes from Thermoanaerobaculia bacterium, assembly GCA_036397915.1. Classification (GTDB taxonomy): domain Bacteria; phylum Acidobacteriota; class Thermoanaerobaculia; order UBA5066; family Gp7-AA6; genus Gp7-AA6. The sequence continues at coordinate 22,152 of DASWIB010000072.1, forward strand.
CTGGCCTGCGGCCATCGCCTTCTCGCGCTCGCGCAGCTGCCGGAATGAGGCGACCGAGCGGGCCTTCGCCTCGTCGGGGACCACCTGGAACGCGTCGCCGGCCTGAGGGAGTTCTTCGAATCCAGTCACCTCCACCGGTGTCGTGGGGCCGGCTTCGGGCAGACGCGCTCCGCGGTCATCGGTCATGGAACGGACGCGTCCGAAGACGGAGCCCGCGAAGAAGACGTCCCCGACTCGGAGCGTACCGGACTGAACGAGAACCGTTGCGACGTTGCCTCGTCCCGCTTCCCGGCGCGCTTCGAGCACGACTCCGCGCGCCTCCTCGGCGACCGGCGCGGTCAGCTCCTGGAGGTCCGCGACGATCAGGAGCAGCTCGAGCAGCTGTTCGATCCCCTGTTTCTTCACCGCCGAGATCTCGGCGGAAGGCACGTCGCCTCCCCAAGCCTCGAGCAGCACGCCGTGATCGGCCAGCTCCTTGCGGACCCGGTCCGGGTTGGCGTTGGGTTTGTCGATCTTGTTGATGGCCACGACGATCGGAACCTTGGCGGCCCGCGCATGATCGATCGCCTCGACCGTCTGCGGCATCACTCCGTCGTCCGCGGCGACGACGAGCACGACGATGTCGGTCGCCTTCGCGCCGCGCGCGCGCATCGAGGTGAACGCCTCGTGTCCCGGCGTGTCGAGGAACACGATCGGCCGTCCATGCACCTCGGCCCGGTAGGCGCCGATGTGCTGGGTGATCCCGCCGGCCTCTCCCTCGGCGACCTTCGTTTGCCGGATCGCGTCCAGAAGTGACGTTTTTCCGTGGTCGACGTGTCCCATCACGGTCACGACGGGAGCGCGGGGGACGCGCGCGACCGGCGCCGTCGCCCGGGCTTCCGCGCCTTCCGGTGCGCTTCTCGTGAGCTCGAGCTCCTCTTCGAAGGAGACGACGGCCGCCTCGACGCCGACCTCCTTCGCGATCTGGATCGCTGTCGGGGCGTCGAGCGTCTGGTTGACGGTCGCGAGAATTCCCCTCGACATCAGGAGACGCTGGATGTCTTTCGCGAGGACGCCGAGCTTCTCCGACAGCTCCTTGACGGTCACGCCTTCCGAGAGGAATATCGGACCGGTCGGCATCGGCTTCTTGAACTCGAGGAGCTTGCCCGAGTCGTGCGCCCGCGTGGACTTCGCGGCGCGGCGCATCGCCGATTTCGACACCGGCTTCGGTTCGAACGGCACCGCCGCTTCGGCCTCGACTCCTTCGCCCTTCTCGATCAGCGGCAGAGAGATGTCCGAGTACGTGTCCTCTTCGTACGCGCCGACGAACTCGCGCAGGTCGACTTCGTCTGCCACGGTTATCTTCGGCTTCGCGCCGCGCTTCGCGGCAGGCTTCTTGGTGTCTTTCTCGTCCTCTTTCTTGCGCTTGGCGCCTCCACGGTCCACGGCAGGCGGCGGAGCGGCTGCCCGCCCGGGTCCTGCGGGCCGTCCGAGCGGACCGGGACGAGCCGCTGCGGGACCGCCAGGTCGAGGTGGAATTCCCGCCGACCGCATGCCCGGGCCGCCCGGTGTCGGGCGATATACCGAAGGTCCGGGGCGTCCCGAGGGACCGGCCGCGGGCCCCATCGGGCGACCCGGGCCCGTCGGTCTCGGCGCGCCCGCGCGAGCCATTCCTGCCGGGGCAGCGGGAGCCATGGGACGGCCCGGCGCCGGACGGGGCGACGGGAGGGCGATCTTTCGCGGGAGAGTCGGCTTTGGCGGTACCGGCTCCGCCTCGGGCTCCGAGGGGACGACGGCGGTCCTCGCCGGCTCTGCCGGTTTCGCCTTCGGCTCGGCGGCGGCGACCGGAGCCGGACGGACGGGCGGCGGCTCGGGCTCCGGCTCGGTATGGGCGGGCGCGACCGTCTTCTCGACGATCTTGATTCGCGAGAGCGCGCTCTTCTGCGGGCGGAACGCCTTCGACTCGGTGTCGCGGACGATCAGTTGTTTGGGGGCGTGCGTCTTGCCCTGCAGGATCGCGAGGACCGTCGCCTCGTCGAGCGCCGCCTGCGGCGACTTGACGTCCACGCCAATCGACTGGAGGAGGAAGAGAACTTCCTTGCTCCCGACCCCCATTTGCTCCGCCAGCTCTTCGACCCGGATCTTTGCCATTACTCTGGACTACTCCTGAACGATCGTCTCTTCTGCCGGCTGGGACGGCTCGCCCTCGTCCGCGGCGGGAACTTCCTCCGCTTCATCGAAGATTGCGCCCTCTTCCTCCCCGGGAACCTCACCCTCTTCGTCGGTCTCCTCTTCCACCGGCTGCGGATTCCGGATTGCATCTTCCGCGGCGCGCGCGAGCTCCAACAGCTTCTCGGCCGTCGTCTCACCGATTCCGGGGATCTCCGCGAGATCCGACGCGCTCTTATCGAGCAGATCGGCGAGCGAGCCGACTCCGGCTTCCGTCAGCTTCTCGGCGGTCTTCTCGCCGATCCCGGGGATCTCGGTGACCGCGGTCTGGCGGAGACGCGACGTCTGGAGCATGCGCGTCAGAGCCTCGGCAACCTCCCCCTTGACCTCCGTCTCACCCTTGATCTCGATCTTCATCCCGATGAGTGCGGAAGCGAGCCGCACGTTCTGCCCCTTCTTTCCGATCGCGAGCGAGAGTTGATCGTCCTCGACGACGCAGTCGAGGCTCATGGCTCCGTCGTCATGGTGAATCGGGGAAACGCGCGTGATCTTCGCCGGCGCGAGCGCATTTTGCGCGAACGTGATCAGGTCGTCGGAGTAGAGGATCACGTCGATTTTCTCTCCATGCAGCTCGCGCATGATCGACTGGACGCGGCTTCCCCGCATCCCCACGCAGGCGCCGACGGGATCGACATCTCTCTCCCGCGACCGTACGGCGACTTTCGCGCGCTCGCCCGGCTGCCGGACGGCGCCCTTGATCACGACCGTGCCGTCGTAGATCTCCGGCACTTCCATCTCGAACAGACGGATCAAGAGCCTGGGATCGGTCCGCGAAAGCACGAGCTGCGGGCCCTTCGGGTTCCTGTGCACGTCGTAGAGGATCGAGCGGATCCGTTCCCCCTGTCCGTAGCGTTCGGCGCGGGACTGCTGGTCTCGGGGGATGATCGCCTCGGTGCGGCCCAGGTCGACGATCATGTCGCCGCGCTCGAAGCGCTTGACGGTGCCGCTCATCAACTCACCGATCTTCGGGAAGTACTCGTTGTAGATGTTGTCGCGCTCCGCCTCACGGACCTTCTGGTAAAGGACCTGCTTTGCGGTCTGGGCCGCAATGCGACCGAGGCCGATCGTCTCGCGGTAGACGCGGACTTCGTCACCCAGCCGGACGTCGTCGACTTCCGTCGGTGGCTCGCCCTCGGCTCCCGGACGCAGCACCCGAACCTCGCCGCGCGTCCCCTGCTTTTTCACGAGGTCCTGCGCTTCGTCGAGCAGGATCTGCGGCGGCGGTTCCTCCGATTCCGTGTCGAGCTCTTCGACGACCGTCCGCGGCGAATACACCGTCATCGCGCCGGTCTGCCGGTCGATCAAGGTCACCATTGCTCGTTCGTGGTAGAACTTTCTCGCGGCCGAGGACATGGCTTCCTCGAGCGCGCCGAACATCTTCTCGGCGTCGATGTCTTTTTCCCGCGAGACCTGTCGGATCACCGACGGATCGACGTTCATCGGACCGTTCCTAGCCGCGGCGCTCCGGCCACTCGAATTCCAATCGTGCCAGCCGAATATCGCCGAAACAGACATTATAGGTTTTGCGATTCTCCTCATCAACGACGCGGAGCACGTCTCCTTGCACGCTCTCGAGAGTTCCGCGCAGGTTGCGGCTCCCGGCGCCTCCCGGTCCTGAGGGCTCCGTGGACTCCGGCAGGACCGCTGAACCCGTCTTCACCCGGACGCGGCGGCCGACGAATCGGCGCGCCTCCTCGACGGAGTAGAGCTTCCGCTCGAGACCCGCGGACGAGACTTCGAGCGCGTAGGTGTGAGAGATCTCATCGGACGCGTCGAGCAAGGTGGACACCTCGCGCGAAACTGCCTCGCATTCTTCGACCGTTACCGGGCTCCCGTCCTCGCGCTCGAGCACGGCCCGGAGCACGCTACTGCGCCCGCTGCCGGAAGGCTCGATCGCGAGCAGACGGCAGCCCTTCTCGCGGGCGATCGCCCGGATCTCCTCGGTCGTCTCGTCTCGGAGCAGCTTCATGCATCAACTCGTCAGGAACAAAAAAGCGGGCCTGCGCCCGCCTCCATCTCATCGAGAGCCGGCTCTGTTTATCAGAACGGGACGGTCTCCCGCAAGCGGACCGAGCCGGAAGACGGGACAGGCAGCGGGGGTCAGGTCTTCACGAGTCCCGGCGCGAATGGTCAGGCTGCAGCGGCCTTGCCATCTTCGCGAACGCGAAGTGGCAAGTGGAGACCTGACCCCAAGCTGCCGCGTCCCGTGCCTGAAAGGGAGAATCGCCCGCGGCGGCGGAGTGTTACGGCAGGAGGGCCATCGCCCACAAACGGTACAGCGTGTTTGAAGTCGTCGAAAAGGGGCAGAAACCGTTTCCGCTCGAGAGAGCGGTTCTCTTTTCGATCGCCGCTCACATCCTGCTGCTGGTCCTGATCATTGCGGCGCCGCCGTCGGCGAGACCCGCGCACCCCGAACGGGGACTTCTCGCCGGGCTCATCCCGAAGGAGACCGGGGAGGAGAAGATCCCGATCGTCTTCCGGGAGGCGCCGGGTCCGGCCCGCGAGAACCCGCGCCGCTCCGATTTTTCCGATGCCGACCGGCGCGCGGGCGGAGGCGATCGCTCGAAGCCCAAATCGGAGACTCCTTTCTTCGAGCCGCGCTCGGGGGTCCAGGGTCTCGAGCCCGGCCGGCGCGGACCGGCGCGCCCACCTTCGGCGGCCGAGCTTCAAGGTCTGCCCGTGCCGCGCCGCGGCGAGCCAGGAAGCGGCGAGTCGGAGAACCGGGCCCCGGCCATCTTCGGTCCGGCGGGAGAGCCCGGTCAATCGCCCGTAATCGCGGGCGCCGAGCCGCGCTCGGGGGGGGCCGCGACGGGCCGCCTGTCGAGCCTCGATCAGGCGATCCGGCAGGCGGCGCGGGACGCGGCCGGCGGCGGGCAGGAGGGCGCGGGGTTTCCGAACGCGGAAGGTGGATTCGTGGACTCGGGTCCTCTTTCGTTCGACACGACCTGGTATGACTGGGGACCCTACGCCGAAGAGATGGTGCGGCGGATCAAGCTGCACTGGGAGATCCCCGAGCTCGCGCGGCTCGGATGGAAGGGCAAGCTCACCATCCGCTTCTTCATACTCGCGGACGGGCGGGTCGCGGACGCGAAGATCATCCGGGGCTCCGGCATTCCGCCGTTCGACTTCGCGGCGCTCCAGGCGATCCTGAAGTCCTCGCCGTTCCGTCCCCTTCCTTCGGACCTCGGCTCCTCGCGCGAGGGAGTCACCGTAACCTTTTTCTACAATCTGCGTCCCGAGAAGGAGGGCCGCCCGGAAGGCACGAAATGAACGACCCCGGCGAGATCCGGACGGCCCTGGAGACCGCGCGGAGCGTCGCCGTGGTGGGTTGTTCGCCGAACCCGGACCGGCCGTCGCACGCGATTGCTCGCTACCTGATGGAGCAGGGATACCGGGTCATCCCGGTCAATCCCGGGCACCGGGAGATCCTGGGAGAAACGTGCTACCGATCACTGTCGGAGGTCCCGAGGCAAATCGAGATCGACATCGTGGATGTATTTCGCCGGTCCGACCGGGTCGCGTCGATCGCCGAGGAGGCGATCGTCCGAGGCGTCGGTTTCTTCTTCATGCAGCTGGGGGTTGCCGACCCGGATTCCGGCCGGCGCCTGGAGGCCGCCGGGATCCCGGTCGCGATGGACCGCTGCATACTGGTCGAGCATGCGAGCCGCGGGATCCCGCCGAGGAATTTCGAGGCGCGTCGGGAACGTTGACCCATTGCCCCGCGGTCTCGGAGGCTCCGGCCGGTGTGGCGGTGAACTGAATTGACCTTGAACCTCGAACTTTGAACCCGCAGTCCCGTCCTTTCAGACGGGCGGAGGAGTGAGAGAAAGCCATGGAGAAATCCACCAAGCGCGCACTTTCGTTTTCGGCCCTGATCGCCGCGGCCGCCATCTTCGGCATGGTGGTTGCGAGCTCGGTCAACGTCACCCCCCGGTCGGAGGCGCAGCGCGAGGCGCCGGCGCCGGCTCGTTCGGGCGCGGTTCTACTCCCGTCCTTCGCGGACATCGCGGACCAGACGATGACGTCGGTCGTCTCGATCACGTCGACCGAGATCGTCAAGGGATCGTCCCGCCGCTTCGTGAGCCCCTTCGGACATGGCAACGGCGACCCGTTCGAGTTCTTCTTCGGCCCGCAACAGCGTCGCAACCAGCCGCGTGACGACGAAGAGCACAAAGAGCAGCAGGGGGGCACCGGTTTCCTCATCTCGGATGACGGCTATGTCGTCACGAACTACCACGTCGTCGAGAACGCCGACAAAGTCGAGATCCGGCTCTCCAACCGCGAACGGACGACCGCCCGCATCGTGGGGCGCGACCCGGCGACCGATCTCGCGCTTCTGAAGATCGACGTGAGACAGCATCTGAACCCCCTGCCGCTCGGCGACTCCGACCGGCTCCGGGTCGGGGAGTGGGTCATGGCAATCGGCGATCCCCTGAACTTCGACAAGACGGTCACGGTCGGAGTCGTTTCCGCGAAGGGACGCTACGGGCTGACGGCAGACCCGGGAACCCGCTCGTTCGAGAACTTCATTCAGACCGATGCCGCCATCAACTTCGGGAACTCGGGCGGCCCGCTTCTGAACGTCAACGGCGAGGTCGTCGGGATCAACACGGCGATGTTCCGGCCGGCTCAGAACATCGGCTTCGCCGTTCCGGTGAACACGTTGAAGAACATTCTTCCGCAGCTGCGCGAGAAGGGAAAAGTCGTCCGGGGCTTCCTCGGGATCAACATCGAGAACCTCGATAGCGACAAGGCCGCGGCCTTCAAACTGAAGTCCTTGGACGGCGCGTTCGTGCAGTCGGTCGAGCCCGGCAAGCCGGCGGACAAGGCCGGGGTCAAGCCGGGAGACGTGATCCTCCGAGTCGACGACGTGCTGATCAAGGACACGAGGGACCTCATCGGCTACGTGTCCGGAAAGGCGCCGGGCAGCCGCGTCCGCCTCGGAATCGTTCGCGATGGCCGCGACACGACCCTGACCGCCGCGCTCGCTGAGCGCGACATCACCTCCTCGAAGGACGAGGAAGACACCGGCAAGGCCACATCCGAGGACTCGCGTGAGCGGATCGGAATCTCGGTGACGGAGCTGACTCCCCAGGTGCGCCAGATGCAACGGATTCAGTCCGGCGTCGCCGGGTTGCTCGTCGTCCACGTCAAGGAGGTCTCTCCCGCCGCCGACGCCGGCATCCGCCAGGGCGACGTCATCACCGAGGTGAACGGCCGGCCGATCACCTCCACGGACGACTTCGGGAAGCTCGTGGCCGGCGCCCGCAAGGGGGACTACCTGAGACTGTATATCGTGCGGCCCGCGCGGACGGGCGCAATGGTCCAGTTCTTCGCCCTGGTGAAGATCGAGCAGTAAGACCCCTTCGAGAAGCACCCTTCGCACGCCCGCCATGCCGGCGGGCGTGTTGCTTTTGAGGTATTAACTCCCTTCGGGAACAAGAGGCAGTGCTCCCGGCATTAACACCCTCGGTATGAGCCAGAGGATTCTCGTCGTCGACGACGACGCCGGGGTTCGCGACACGCTGCGGATGATCCTCGAGTACGAGGGCTACGAGGTCGCGACCTCGCCGGACGGGAAGACCGCCCTTTCGGACCTCGACACCGCGCCTGTCGATGCCGTTCTGCTCGACATCAAAATGCCCGGGATGGACGGGCTGGAGGTCCTCGACAAGATCGTCGCCCGCGAGGGCGCGCCGCCGGTCCTGATGATCTCCGGACACGGCGACATCGCGACCGCGGTCGACTCCACGCGGCGGGGCGCGGTCGATTTTCTGGAGAAGCCGCCGCAGCGCGAACGGATCCTGGTTTCGTTGAAGAACGCGCTTTCGCGCAACCTGCTCCGAGCCGAGAACGAGCGGCTGCGGATGGCTCTCGAGGAAGATTCCGTGCTGGTCGGCAAGAGCGCGCCGATGCAGCGCCTCCGGCAGGAGATCGTCCGGGCGGCGCCGACCGGGGCGACCGTTCTCATCATGGGCGAGAGCGGCACCGGAAAGGAGCTCGTCGCCCGGGAGATCCACAAGGCCTCACGGGTGGCGGGCGGCCAGTTCGTTCAGGTCAATTGTGCCGCAATCCCCGAAGAGCTCATCGAATCGGAGCTCTTCGGTCACGAAAAGGGCTCGTTCACCGGCGCCGTGCGACGGCAGACGGGCAAGTTCGTCGAGGCCGACGGCGGAGCGATCTTCCTGGACGAGGTGGGCGACATGTCCGCGCGCACCCAGGCGAAGGTCCTGCGGGTCCTCGAAGCCGGCGAGGTCGAGCCGGTCGGGGCGGCGCGGGTGCGCCAGGTGAACGTCCGCGTCATCGCCGCGACGAACCGCGACCTGACCGAAGCGATCCGCGAGGGGCGTTTCCGCGAAGACCTCTACTTCCGCCTGAACGTCGTGCCGATCCGCACTCCGCCGCTGCGCGAGCGTACCGACGACATCCCGGATCTCGTCGAGCACTTCACCCGGCGCTTCATCGAGCGGGACCACCGGCGTCCGCGTCGGTTTGCAACCTCGGCGCTCGCTCTTCTCAAGGCGAGGTCCTGGCCCGGCAACGTGCGCGAGCTGAAGAACTTGATCGAACGCGTCCTGATCATGACGGACGCCGACCCGATCGAAGCGAAAGACCTGCCGCCGGAGGCGCGCGTATCTCCCGCCGAGATCTCTGAGCGCGGGCTCGCGATGACCACGCTGTCGGAGTTCAAGGAGTTCGCGGAGCGCCAGTTCCTGATGGCGAAGCTGCGGGAGAACGGCTGGAACATCAGCCGCACGGCGGAGGTCATCCAGACTCCGCGCTCGAACCTCTACAAGAAAATCGAGCACCACAAGATCAGCCGGGACCAGGGCTGACCGGTCATCCCGAGTCCCTCTCCCTCCGTCATCCCTTTACTCCATTCAGGGCAGGCTCTGAGCCCCTCGCCCCCGCCTGTCATTCCGAGCGAAGCGAGGAATCTCTTCCTCGCTCGAGTTCCATCTTCCGCTCGGGACAAGCTCCGCGAAGGATCTCTTTCTCTGGACGCAGAGATCCTTCGTCGCTACGCTCGTGAGGACAAGGATTCTTCGGCCCTTCGGGCCTCAGAATGACAAGAGAGGTTCGGGCCTCAGAATGACAAGAGAGGTTCGGGCCTCAAAATGACAGTCGCTCGATGCTGACCCTGGCCGATTTCGAGGAGACGGGAGCCCTGCTCACCGGGCACTTCCGTCTCTCTTCCGGGCTTCACAGCGACCGCTACCTCCAGTGCGCGCGCCTTCTCATGTGGCCGGATCGCGCCGAGAAAGCCGGGCGGGACCTCGCGGAGAAGCTCTCCGAATTCTCGCCGCAGGTCGTTGTTTCCCCCGCGCTCGGCGGCGTCGTCATCGGCCACGAGGTCGGGCGCGCGCTCGGTGTACGCGCGCTCTTCGCCGAGCGCCGGGACGGCTCCTTCGTGTTGAAGCGCGGCTTCGCGATCGGGGCAGGAGAGTGCGTCGCGGTCGTCGAGGACGTCTTTACGACCGGAGGGTCGACGCGCGAGGTGTGCGCGATGGCCGAGGCGACGGGCGGGCGCGTGGTCGTGGTCGGGTCGCTCGTCGATCGCGGGCTTCCCGTGGGTGCGTTCCCGGTTCCCGCCCGATCGCTCCTCGCTCTTCGGGTGCCGGCCTGGCCGACGGAGGAGTGCCCGCTCTGCGCGAAGGGCGCTCCGCTGGAGACGCCGGGCAGCCGGCACTCTGGATAAGATCGCCCCGATGGAACTGACCCGGATCTGCGTGTACTGCGGCACGAGTGGGGCTCGGGATCCCGCCGTGGAGACGGAGATCCGCGAATTCGGCCGCGAGCTCGCACGGCGCGGCATCGGTCTCGTGTACGGCGGTTCCTCGCTCGGTTTGATGGGCACTCTGGCGGACGAGGTGCTCGCCTCGGGCGGAAAGGTGACCGGTGTCATCCCGAGGGCGCTTCTCGGCCGCGAGGCCGCCCACCAGGGGTTGACCGAACTGAAGGTCGTCGAAACGATGCACGAGCGGGAGCAGATACTGTCCGAGCTGGGAGATGCGTTCGTCGCCTTTCCGGGCGGGTTCGGAACGCTCGAGGAGATTATCGAGATGATCACCTGGAAGCAGCTCGGCATCCATGGGAAGCCGATCGTCCTGGCGAACATCGGGGGATTCTTCGACCCGCTCCTCCAGCAGTTCGAGAATGCCATCCGTTTTGGCTATGCCCGGCCGGAGCACCGGATCCTTTACGGGATCGCGGAGAACACCAAAGAGATCCTGACTCTTCTCGAAGGCGCGGTGGTCATGTTCCGCAAGCCGAGCGATTGGGTCTGACCGGGCCGGAAAACAGAGAAGGGGAGAGTCAGGGGCTCGGGTCTCCGTTTTCCGTTCTCTGTTTTCCGTTCTCCGTTTCTCGGAGTTTCAACTCCTCGAGCAAGGTGCGATTGATCGCGACGAGATCCGCCAGCAGCGCTATCAAGAACGTCTGTGCGCCCACCACGATCAGAACCGCGGCGAGGATCAACGACTGGACGTGCCCGCCCGGGTTCTCGCCGAAGAAGTAGTAGAGGAGAAAACGAACGCCGAGCGCGAGTCCGGCGAAGAGAAAGATCGCGGCAGCCGCGGAGAAGATCTTGAGCGGCTTGTAAAGCGCGGTGATCCGGAGAACGTTTGCGCCCTGGACGAGGACGTACTTCCCGACCGACGTGAAGAGGCGCGAGTGCCGTTCCGGCGGACGTGCCCGGACGCGAACCGAGGCGACCCGCAGGTCCTTCGAGCCCGCCTGAATGAGCGTCTCCAGCGTGTAAGTCATTCGCGAGAACACGTTGACACTTCGCGCGGCCTCCCGCGACAGGGCGCGGAAGCCCGAAGCCGCGTCGGTGACTTCGAGCCCCGACGCCTGGCGCACGACCCAGCTCCCGATCCTCTGGAGCAGCCGCTTGCCCGGCGAAAAGTGCGCGAGCGTGCCCGGCCCGCGGTCGCCGACGACGAGATCCGCCCTCCCGGCGAGGATTGGCTCGACGAGGGCAGGAATGTCGCCCGCGTCGTACTGGAGGTCGGCGTCGAAGTTGACGATGACGTCGGCGCCCATTGCGAGCGCCTCCTCGAGGCCCGTGGAAAACGCCGCCGCAAGGCCGCGGTGCGCGGGCAGGCGAACGACGCGGTCGGCGCCGCCCTCGCGCGCAACCTCGGTCGTGCGGTCGGTCGAGCCGTCGTCGACGACGAGCACTCCGACCTCCGAGAATCCGGGCACCTGCCGCGTGATGGAGGCGAGCGCGCGCGGCAGCATCGCTTCCTCGTTGAAGGCGGGAATCTGGATGACGAGCTTCATGAAGACGGGCCGTCAGCTCTCGGCTGACAGAGGGGAGCTAACCGCTTTTCGGATGACCGCCGCAAGGCCGATCATGCCGAGAGCCGAGATCAGAAGCTCCAGCCGCGGGATCACGAACCTTCCCTCGACCCGGTGCCGGCCGGCCGGCACCTCGAGACCGAGGAACAAACCGTTTGCAACGAAGCCGTCCGCGGACGCACCGTCGAGATAGAGGCGGTGGTAAGGCTCGAAGCGTTTTTGTGAAGAGACGAGAAGCGAAGGGAGCGGCGTCTCGGTCGCAAGCTCGAATCGTTCCGGGTCGAGCCGGACGATGCGGATCGTCCCGCCCGAGCCGCGCGCGGGCTCGCTCGGGGCGAGCCGTTGCGCGACGTCGGGTGCGGTGAATACGGCGCTCGCGAGCGTCGGGCGGTCGGCGTTTCGCACCTCTTCGACTCCGCCCGCCAGAGCGCGTGAGACGAACCAGAACCTGGGCAGTGCGGTCGGTCTCGCGAAGAGTGTGAGGTCCGGCCCCTCGTAGATCCGCGGGAAGCGCCGCGGGTCCGGCGCCGGATGGACGGTCTCCGGGTCGACCGGCTCCATGGCCGCTGCGTCTCGCTCGCCGACCTCTCGGCCGGCGGGGAGACTCGCTCCCGGCGGCGCGGCGAGTGTCGCGACGTTCAGGAGATCGAGAACCGGCGACGCGGGGTCGAGAGAGCGCGGGTGCAGGAGCAGATACGTGCCGTAGCGGCCGTAGGAGTTGGGATCGGCCGCCGAGAGGAGCCGGCGGTAGGCGGCCTCGTGGAGGAGGTGGCCGCGAGCGTCCTCGAGGCCGAAGGCCTCGGACACGTTCGGAACGAGCGTCCATCCCGCCGCGGCGAAACGTCCCGGCGAATCGCGCCTGAGCTCTCGCAGCCGCGCGATGCCCGGTGTCTCGAGGAAGACGGCATCGGCAGGTCTCGAGATCGAGTAGAAGTCGAGCGCGAGAAAGGCGAGCGGGACGGCGATCAGGAACGGGACGGTCTGGAGCGCCGCCCGTCGAAACGCGCTCACTTCCCCGAGCTGCTCGAGCACCTCCGCGCCGCACGCGGCGAGCATGCCGAGCGCGAGGATGATGAGGATCTTCGAGCGAGCGAAGAGCGTGATGTCGAGAAAGGGAAGAGATCCCACGGCTCTGAGCGCCGCTCCGCCGCCGTAGAGCGGTACGGCGACGAAGGCCGCGAGCGTGACCGCCCAGCCGACGAGGGCGCGGCGCCGTCTCGAGAGGAGTCCTGCGGCCGCGAGAAAGCCCGCCACGACTCCGATCCCGACGGCGGTTTCCACGTAGTTGTCGCCGGGAATCCATCCGACGCCCCGGTAGTCGGCGCGGCGGGGGGTGCCCTGGTACTCGGGCACGAAGTAGAGCCGGAGGTGCCGCAACGGCAGCGGGAACGCGGTCCCCATGCCACGCCGCGCTTCGCGGTATCCGGAAGCCTCGACGAAGCGAGCCGAAGCGAGGATCGAGGGCGCGAGAACCGCGAGCGAGATCGCCGCCGCCAGACCGAGCCGCGCGAGCGCCCGCACGGCGTTCCGCCGCTCGCGCGCCGCGCGAAACAGAAAGTAGAACGCGGCCGCCAGTGCGCCGTAGAGGATCCAGTGCGGAAAGCCTCCGGCGAGGAAGAGAAGAAAGGAGGCCGCCGCGAAAAGGAGCACCCGGGCGGAGCGCTCCTCCTCGAACGCGCGGTCGACGGCCGCGAGGAGCAGCGGGTAGGTGACCGAGACGGAGGTCTGCATCCAGAGTCCCCAGACTGTCTGGGCGGTCGAGAAGGCCCAGGTCGCCGCGCCGGCAGCCGAAGCCAGATCCGAGAAGCGCCGCCCGCGGAGAAAAAAGTAGGCGGCGAGATAGGCGAAGTTGAATTTGAGAAAAAGAATCCCCGTCTCGATCCACGCCTCCGGGAGGGCGAGCGACGGGATTGCGACGAACGGGGAAAGGAAGCCCTGGGCGAGGTGGAAGGGCCCGACGCCGCCCGAGGAGACCCAGGGATTCCAGAAGAGCCCGCGCGGGAAGTCGCGAAAGCGGACGAGTGTCGTCTCTCCCGAAGCGGAGGGATCGGCGAGGAGGGCATTCTCGGCCTGCAGCAGGCCCTGCTCGGTCCCTCGCCAGGGGTGATGCGCCCGGACGAACTCGTGCGAGGTCAGGACCCGGCCGCGCAGGAGGAGCGGCGCGAAGAGGACGAAATCGAAGACGAGGAGGGTCGCGAGCCCGAGACGGTTGCGCTTCGTCATTCCGAGGCGCGCAGTCCGTTTGTCATTCCGAGGCGCGCCGCGCGTTTCCTGCTGTCATTCCGAGGCGCGGAGCGCCGAGGAATCCGCCGTCCTGAGGAGCGCAGCGACGAAGGATCTCACCCACTCAGCTTAAGAGATCCTTCGCGGAGCCTGCCCTGAGCCGGACGCCATGGCAGTCAAGAAAAAGATCCTTCGCTGCGCTCAGGATGACATCGCGAAGGGCTCAGGATGACCGCTGCGCGGTCAGATCCCTCGCTTCGCTCGGGATGACTGGAGGCGCTTCGCTCAGGATGACAGGAGAGGTTAGCGCTTCCTCGCCACGATGACCCGGAAATAAGACTCCACCCAGCCGCGCTCGAGCAGATGTTCCTCGAGAGCGATCAGGCGGGACAGCGCTCCGGTCGAATCTTGTCGCAGGCGCTCCATGTCGAGGCACGGGAAGACGAACCACAGGATGTTGCCGCCGTACGGCCGCTCTTCGACGATCTCGAAGAGGCGCGCGGCCGCCGGTCGGATCGCGCTCGAGCGGATGGACTCGGACGGGTCGTCTAAGGGCAGCGGGATCATGAGGTTCGGCCGGTTCTTCAGCTCCTCGGGCAGCGCGTCGAAAGCGCTCCGAGCGAACCCCCAGCCGTCGTCGCTCCACTCCGACCGCGACGGGCCCATGTACTCGTCCAGGTAGACGAGACCTCCCGGCTTCAGCGCCTGGCGGACTTCGGTCAGGACCCGCTCGATCTGCCGGACGTGGTGGAGCGAACCGTGGAAAAACACGACGTCGTAGCGGGCGCGAGGGAGCTTGAGAGCATTGATGTCCTCGGTCCGGTACTCGAGACGATCGGAGAGATGCGCCTCCTCCGCGGCGAACCGTGCCTGCTCGAGAAATTCTTCGGAGAAGTCGATCCCCTCCATCACCTCGCAGATCCCTTTCGCGAGCACGTCCCGCTCGAGAAGCCCCGATCCGCATCCCACCGACAGGCCGCGCGGGAACGGCTGCCGCGCGAACGTCTCGGCGAACCACTCCATGGGCCAGCGGTTGGGATCCCCCGTCACCCGACGGTTGATGGCCCGGCGGACGAGCGGCTGCGCGCCCCAGTAGTGGTCCTCCGCCTCGCGCGGGGTCTCGGAGCTCCAGAAGCGGCGGGCAGCGGCGGTCTCCGCGCGCTCTTCGCGGAGCGAGGTCCAGCGGCGCACGAACGAGGAAAAGGACGCCCGAAGCGGAGATGGCATTCGTGTCTTGAAATCAATATAGCAGCCGGAGGCGTTTTCTCGTCCCGCCGTTTGCGCCGGGCCTGCCGCGTCTGCTAAATTGCGCACTCCTCCGAACCCGGGAAACCGGAGCGGATCTTTTTCAATCAGGGACGAAGGCCGGGATGAAACGCCCCCGCGGGCTTCCGGCCGGTAGCCCCCCGGGCGGAAGTTCGGATGCGGGTGCAGGTCCGTGGGACCTGTCCCCGCGACTTGCTCAGACCGGGACGAACAGGCTCGTAGCTCAGGGGGAGAGCACTACCTTGACACGGTAGGGGTCAGCGGTTCAAATCCGCTCGAGCCTACCAGTTTCTTCGAAGCGGAGGCGCTTAGCTCAGCTGGGAGAGCGCTACCTTCACACGGTAGAGGTCAACGGTTCGATCCCGTTAGCGCCTACCAGAGAAGAAAACGACGCGGGGCAACCCGCGTTTTTGATTTTTCAGGGACGAAAACCTCCGGAATCGGGAGAACATGGAAGCACTGGCGGAAAAAGTCACAATCCGGCTGCCCGACGACGCGACGCTGGAGGTCCCGAAGGGCACGACGGTCCGCGGAGTCGCGGAGCGCATCGGACCGCGTCTCGCGAAGGAAGCGGTAGCCGGCAAGCTCGACGGCCGTCTGGTCGATCTCGTCACGCCACTCGACTCGGATGGCTCGCTCGAAATCGTCACCTGGAGGTCGCCGGACGTGGTGCCGATCTACCGGCACTCGACGGCGCACCTGACGGCGCAGGCCGTCAAGAGGCTGTTCCCCGAAGTACAGATCGGAATCGGGCCTCCGATCGAGAACGGCTACTACTACGACTTCCTCCCCGCGCGTCCCTTCACGCCCGAGGACCTGGAGAAGATCGAGGCGGAGATGCGGCGCATCATCGCGGAGGACCTCGAGATCCAACGTCTGGAGATGCCGGTCTCCGAGGCCATCTCGATCTTCGAGGGCCAGAACGATCCTTTGAAGGTCCAGATCGCGCGGGAGCTTCCCGACGAGCGCGTCTCCTGCTATCGCCAGGGGGAGTTCATCGACCTCTGCCGGGGCCCGCACGTCGCCTCGACCGGGCGGCTGGGGGTCTTCAAGCTGACGCATACGGCCGGCGCCTACTGGAAGGGGGACGAGAAGAATCCGATGCTCCAGCGCATCTACGGGGCATCGTTCCTCTCGCAGAAGGATCTCGAAGAGCACCTCGCGCGGCTCGAGGACGCAAAAGCGCGCGACCACCGCAAGCTCGGGCGCGAGCTCGAGCTCTTCACGTTCCACCCGCTCGCTCCGGCTTCGCCGTTCTTCCTCCCGAAGGGGGCCGTGCTCTACAACGAACTCCTGACCTACATGCGCGAGGAGTACCGGAGGCGCGGATACGACGAGGTGATCACGCCTCAGGTCTACGACGCCGAGCTCTTCAAGATCTCGGGGCACTACGACAACTACCGCGACAACATGTACTTCACGGAGATCGAGGCGCGGGAGTTCGGGGTCAAGCCGATGAACTGCCCGGGCCACCATCTCCTCTTCAAGGAGCGGCTCTGGTCATACCGCGAGCTGCCCGTGCGCTTCGCCGATTTCGGACGGCTCCACCGCTACGAGCGCTCCGGCGTGACCGCAGGGCTGACGCGCGTGCGGACGTTTTCCCAGGACGACTCCCACATCTACACACCGGTCGACCGTGTGGAATCCGAGATCCACGCGTTTGCCGAGTTCCTCGACTCGGTCTACTCCGTGTTCGGGTTCGAAGACGTCGACATCTCCGTCGGCCTGAGGCCGCCGCAGCGCATGGGCTCCGACGAAGAGTGGGAGCGTGCGGAGGCGGCGCTCCAGTCGGCGCTGAAGAAGATCGGACGACCCTACGTCGTCACCCCCGGGGACGGCAACTTCTACGGCCCGAAGATCGACTTCCGCGTCAAGGACGCGATCGGCCGCCCCTGGCAGCTCGGAACTATCCAGTACGACTCGGCCCAGCCCGAACGTTTCGATCTGACGTACATTGGTGAAGACGGCAAGCCTCACCGTCCGGTGGTGCTCCATCGCGCGCTGCTCGGGTCCCTCGAGCGCTTCCTCGGGATCCTGATCGAGCACACGGCGGGCAACTTCCCGTTCTGGATCGCTCCCGTCCAGGCGGTCGTCCTGCCGGTGTCCGACCGGTTCGCGGCAGCAGCGCGAGAGACCGCCGGGCGTCTCTTCGACGCCGGGCTCCGTGTCGAGACCGACGACCGCAACGAGAAACTCGGCGCGCGCATCCGGAGGGCGGAACTCGGCAAGGTCCCCGCGATGCTGGTCATCGGTGAAAAGGAGGCGTCGGCTGGCACGGTCTCCGTACGGCTGCGGCACGGCGGCAACGCGGGAACCCTGTCGCTCGAAGCATTCCTCGAAGCCGCCCGAAAGGCGATCGCGAAGAAGAGTCGTGAGCTCATGACGGAGGTGAAAGATCGATAAGAAGACGATCCGAATCAACGAGCAGATCCGGTGGAAGGAGGTCCGCCTGATCGGAGAAGGCGGCGAGCCGCTCGGCATCGTACAGATGGCGGAGGCGCTCCAGAGAGCGAGGGACGCGAACCTGGACCTGGTCGAAATCGCGCCGACCGCCAACCCTCCCGTCTGCCGGATCATGAACTTCGGAAAGTTCATCTACCAGCAGAAGAAGAAGCAGCAGGACTCGAAGAAGAAGCAGAAGACGACGCAGGTCAAAGAAGTGAAGTTTCGACCGAACATCGACGACCACGACTACGATTTCAAGATCAAGAACATCTTGAAGTTCCTGGCTCACGGCGACAAAGTCAAAGCGACCGTCCAGTTCCGCGGCCGCGAGATGGCGCGCCGCGAGAACGGGCAGAAGGTTCTCGATCGGCTGCTCGGCGATCTTGCGGGGAAGGCGGTCGCGGAATCGCGCTCGGAGATGCTCGGGAATCGTCTCTACCAGATCCTGGCGCCCGTGAAAGTCCACGAGAAAGCGGCTAGAGGAGCGTGAGGAGACGGGACACGGGACACGCGAACACGAAGATCCGGCCCCGATCCTGTCGCGAGTCCCGCAAGGAGTGAGCAAATGCCGAAACTGAAGACCCACCGCGGTGCCGCGAAACGCTTTCGGCGCACCGCTTCGGGCAAGTTCAAGAGGGCGAAGGCCTACAAGAGCCACATCCTGACGAAGAAGGCTCCGGGGAGAAAGCGCGGCCTCGCCCAGCCGACGTCCGTCTCCGCGTCGGACCACAAGCGCGTGAAGGAGATGCTGCCGTATTCGTGAGAAAGCCCCTGCTGTCATCCCGAGCGAAGCGAGGGACCCTCGACAGCGAAGCTGTCGTTCCTTTACTCCGTTCAGGGCAGGCTCTGGGCGGAGCGAAGGATCTCTCTTTCCTCTCAGCGGAAAGATCCTTCGTCGCTACGCTCTTCAGGACGAGGATTCCCCGGCCCTTCGGGCCTCGGAATGACAGGAGAGGGGCAGGAGGATTGAGATGCCTCGCGTCAAGAGGGGACCGAAAAGAAAGAACCGGCGCGCGAAGACTCTCGCGCGGGCCAAGGGCTACTACGGGACGAAATCGAAGTCGTTCCGGATGGCAAAGCTCGCGGTCGAGAAGTCGCTCCTTTACGCTTACCGCGATCGGAAGGCGAGGAAGCGCGACTTCCGAGGCCTTTGGATCGTCCGCATCAACGCGGCCGCCCGGGAGAACGAGATCTCGTACAGCCGGCTGATGGACGGCCTCAAGAAAGCGGGCAACGACATCAACCGGAAGATGCTCGCCGACCTCGCGGTGACCGATCCGACGGCGTTCAGCCACCTCGTCGGGGTGGCGAAGCAAGCGCTCGGCGGATGAGCATCCGGCAGACGATAGACGGCAGACGACAGACGTGAAGGACGAGAGGGCTCCGGGCTCTTCGTCTCCCCCCTCCCGTCTTACGCCTCCCGGCTCCTCCGATCCGATCTCGGAGATCCTGGAGTCCTTCCGCGCGGAGGCGGCGCGCGGGGTGTCGTCGCGTTCCGAATTCGAGGCTCTGAAGGGCCGGTATCTCGGCCGTGAGAAGGGTCTCGTACCAGCGCTCTTCGCGAGGATGCGCGAGATTCCGCCCGCGGATCGCGCGTCGTACGGGGCACGCGCGAACGCAGCCAAGCGCGAAGTCGAGGAAGGGGTCTCCCGGCTCGGCGAGGCGCTCGCCCGGATCGAGGCGGAACGCCGCGAGCGCGCGGCCGCGGTCGACGTCACTTTGCCGGGCCGGCGCCTGCGCGCCGGCTCGCTCCATCCGGTGACGCTCGTACGCCGCCGGGTGGAGGAGATCTTTCTGCGCATGGGTTACTCGATCGCGGACGGGCCCGAGATCGAGAACGACGTCCACAACTTCGAGGCGCTGAACTTCCCGCCGGAGCACCCCGCGCGCGACGCGCAGGACACGCTCTTCGTCGACCGCGACGCGTCGTCGCCGCTCCTGCTGCGGACGCACACCTCGCCCGTGCAGATCCGCGAGATGAGGAAGCGGGGCGCGCCCCTGAAGATCATCGCGCCCGGCCGCGTCTACCGGAACGAGTCGGTCGACGCGACCCACCAGCCGGTCTTTCACCAGGTGGAAGCGCTCGTGGTCGACCGCGGGATCTCGATGGCGGACCTGAAGGGGACGCTGGAGACCTTTTTCGAGGCGCTCTTCGGCGCGGGAACGAAAGTCCGCATCATCCCGACGTTCTTTCCGTTCGTCGAGCCGGGCGCGGACGTTTACGTGACGTGCATTTTCTGCCGGGGCGCCGGGTGCCGGACGTGCAAGGGCTCGGGATGGATGGAGCTCGCCGGCGCGGGAGAAGTTCACCCCGCGGTGCTCGAATCCTGCGGCATCGACCCGCAGGAGTGGAGTGGCTTCGCGTTCGGCCTCGGGCTCGACCGCGTCGCGATGATGCTGTACGAGTTCCCCGACCTCCGGCTTCTGTTCGAGGGGGACGAGCGGTTCCTCTCGCAGTTCGCGCCGCTCTCGTGAAGTTCTCGCTCGATTGGCTGGCGGATCACGTCGCGCTCGCCGATGCCGGCGGCGCCGAGGGCGCGCGGCGCCTGCTCGACCAGGCAGGCCTTCCCGTCGAGTCGTCCGAGGAAGTCGGCCGAGAGGTGGTCTTCGACGTCGAGATCACGCCGAACCGGCCGGACGCGATGAGCCACCGGGGTCTCGCGCGCGAGGTGGCGGCGATGGCGGGGATCGCTTTCCGAGCGGACGGCCCCGAAGACCGCCGCGAGCTTGCGACCGACGGTCCCGCGGTCGAGGAGCTCGCGTCCGTCGAGATCCAGGTCCCGAGGCTCTGCCGCCGTTTTGGCGCGAGGGTCATCCGCGGGACCCGCAGCGTGCCGTCGGCAGATCGCGTCCGCTCCCGTCTCGCCGCGATCGGATCGAAGCCGATCGACGCGGCGGTCGACGCGACGAACTACGCTCTCTGGGACGTCGGGCAGCCGCTCCACGCGTTCGACCTCGACCGGCTCGCCGGCTCTCGCATCGTCGTGCGAAAGGCGAAGCGCGGCGAGAAGCTCGTCACACTCGACGGAGTCGAGCGCACACTCGAGCCTTCCGACATCGTCGTGGCCGATGCGGAGCGCGCGGTCTCCCTTGCCGGGATCATGGGCGGCCACGATACGGCAGTCACCGAGCGGACGACGAACGTCCTCCTCGAAGCCGCCTGGTGGGATCCGGTCGCGATCCGGCGCACGTCCCGGCGGCTCGGAATGCACACGGACGCCTCGCACCGGTTCGAGCGCGGCGCGGACCCGGAAGCGATCCCGCATGCACTCGATCTTGCGGCGCGGCTCCTGCTCGACTCCGCCGGCGGCACGCTCGCTCCCGGATGGATCGACGCGCGCGGGACCGCGTGGTCGCGCCGGCGCGTCGTGCTGCGTTTGGACCGCCTCCGGCTTCTCTCCGGGGATCCGCGGCTCGATCTGGTGTTCGCGGCTGATGCTCTGGCGCGCCTCGGCTTCACGGTCGCGAAGAAGAGCGCGAAGCGGCTGACCGCCGAAGTGCCGTCGTGGCGTCCCGACGTTTCGATCGAAGAGGACCTGGTCGAGGAGGTCCTGCGTGCGTGGGGCTACGACCGGCTTCCCTCGCGCCTGCCTGTCACGGCCGGCGCGGGGGGACACCTCGAGCCTCTGCGGATCGTCGAGGAGGAGCTGACCGACGAAGCGGTCGCCGCCGGACTCCACGAGACGTTCTCCTACCCGTTCGTCGATCGGGAAGCGGACGAGTCCTCTTTCTCGGCGTGGCTCGAGGCGACCGGGACCGCGTCGGAGCCGCTCTCCGTCGCGAACCCGGTAGACGCCTCCCACCCGGACCTGCGGGCGACGTTGCTTCCGGGCCTGCTCGACGCCGTTTCCCGCAACTTCCGCCACGGCGCGCGCGAGGTCGGCCTCTTCGAATCGGGACGAACGTTCGGCGCGGCGGGTGACCCCGCGCATCCCGAGAGCTTCGAGTCGCGCCGCTTCGCATTCGCGCTCGGGGGCGAGGCGAGGGCGCACTGGAGCGCTCCGGTTGCCGCGCGCGGGGCGGACTTCTTCGACGCGAAGGGACTCCTGGAACGGCTCCTCGAGCGGTGGCGGCCGGGCGAGACGCTCCTGTGGAAGCCGTTCGCGGCGCCGGCCTTCGCCGCCGGAGCGGCAGCCCTCTGCGAGAGCGACGACGGGGCGGTCATCGGCGTCGTCGGTGTGGTCGGCGAGTCGGAGCGGGACCGGCGTCGCCTTCCCGAGCGCGTGTGTGCGGGGGAGATCGTCGTCGAGGCGATTCCGCGGGGCGAGAGATCCGTTCGCTTCCGGGGGTACTCGCCGTTCCCCCCGATCGTGGCCGACCTCTCCTTCGC
Source organism: Thermoanaerobaculia bacterium (assembly GCA_036397915.1). Lineage (GTDB taxonomy): Bacteria > Acidobacteriota > Thermoanaerobaculia > UBA5066 > Gp7-AA6 > Gp7-AA6. The sequence goes on from DASWIB010000072.1 coordinate 43,927, forward strand.
GCACCCCCGCGCCCTCGCCTGGGAGAGGATCGAGGATTTCGCCCGTGGCCTCGCCCTCGCGAACCTGGAGTCGTTGAAACTTCTCGATCGCTACGAGGGTCCGGGGGTCGCGGAAGGCGACGTCAAGACGACGATCCGCCTCACGTTCCGCTCTCCCGTGCGGACGCTCGAGCAGGAAGAGGTCAACTCGGAGAGAAACCGACTGGCCGACGCTCTTCGCGAAGATCTCAGGGTCAGGATCTGAGGTAGGTTTCGGACCTGTAACCCTCCGGAAGGAGCGGAATGGACACGAGCAGGATCTTCGACACGCTCGATCGGAAGATCGAAAAGCTCCTGGCGCGCCTGGAGAGCCTCGAAGGAGAGAACGACAAGCTGAAGGCGGATCTCGCGGCCGCCCGGCGCGCCGAGAAGGACGCCGCGGACTCGCGCGGAGCCGTCGAACGGCTGAAAGCCGATCTCGCGGCCGCCCGGCGCGCCGAGAAGGATGCGGCCGACTCGCGCGACGCGGTCGAGCGGCTCGAGCGCGACCAGGACGCCGTCCGCGAGCGCTTGGAGAAGTTGATCGGGACGCTCGAGGCCGCGGAGGCGAGGAAGGGCTGAAGTCGCCTGTCCGGCGTAAACCGTTGACTCCGCTGGCCTGACGAAACTACACTCAGCCATTGAAAGGAGCCAATTCGAGGCCACCGCGGTGGAGAAGCGGGGCAGTGTGACGCAGGTCGAGATCTTCGGCCAGACTTACAGCGTTCGGGCCGAAGGCGACAGCACCTACATCCATGACCTCGCCCGCTTCGTCGACTCGCGAATGAAGGAAGTGGCCGAACGGGCAGCAACGGTGGACACGACCAAGATCGCCATCCTCGCTGCCCTGAACATCACGGACGATCTCTATCAGGCGGAGAAGCGTCGAACGGGCGAGCCGACGGACTTCCGGGTCCGGGCGGAGCGCCTGATTCGAAAACTGGACGACGCCCTGGGAAGCTGAAGGCGAGGCGTCGGCGACCCCGAGAGTCTCGGGGAACACGAGATGAAACGAGCGGCCGGTTGAGAAGACGAACCATTTTCGAGGTCCAGAACCCTCGTCGGAAGAGTCCCTTCCGGGAAATCGTGTAGCCGCGTCCCGACTTCGGCGCCCTCGGGTCTGAGGGAGCCGAAATGGATACATCGATCGCGATCCCGATCGCGGCGGCAATCGTCGCCGTCGTATTCGCGTTGTTCGCGTACTTCCTCCTGCGGGCCCAGGTCCGCCGGGAGCGGGCGGAGATTCGCATCCAGGCCGACCGCGTCCTCGCCGACGCGAACAAGGCCGCGGACGCTCGTCTCCGGGAAGCCGCGATCGAGGCCAAGGAGAAGGTCCTCGCCGCCCAGGTGGAGTTCGACAGGACGATCCAGGCCCGGCGGCAGGACGTCGCGCTCCTCGAAAAGCGGGTCGCGCAAAAGGAGGAGAACCTCGACCGGAAGCTCGGCCAGCAGGAAAAGCGCGAGGAGGAGTTCGCCCGCAAGGAGAAAGACCTCGCGGACTCCCAGAAGGCGGTCGAGAGCGCCCACGCGGACGCCCAGCAGCTGATCGAGAACCAGCAGAAGCGCCTCGAGCAGATCTCCGGCCTGACGGCGGCGGACGCCAAGCGGGACCTGGTCCGGTCCATCGAGAACGAGGCCCGTGTCGAGGCGGCGGGCCTGATGCGCCGAATCGAAGAAGAGGCGATCGAGCAAGCGACCCAGAAGGCGCGTCACCAGATCGGGATGGCGATCCAGAGGCTCGCCTCCGATACGGTCGTCGAGGCGACGGTTTCGGTGGTGGAGCTTCCGTCCGACGACCTGAAGGGCCGGATCATCGGCCGCGAGGGGCGAAACATCCGCGCACTCGAAGCCGCGACGGGAGTCGATCTCATCATCGACGACACGCCGGAGGCGATCGTCATCAGCGCGTTCGAGCCGATCCGCCGCGAGGTCGCGCGCATCGCCCTCGAGAAGCTGATCGTCGACGGCCGGATCCACCCGGCACGAATCGAGGAGATCGTCGAGAAGGTTCGGTCCGAGCTCTGGGAGAAAATCCGCCAGGAGGGGGAGTCGACTGCTCTCGAGTTCTCGATTCCCGACCTGCACCCGGAGCTGATCAAGCTACTCGGGCGGCTGAAGTATCGGACGTCCTATGGCCAGAACGTGCTTCAGCACTCGAAAGAAGTCGCCTGGCTCGCGGCGAACATGGCCGGGGAGCTAGGCGCGAAGTCCGAGGTCGCGAAGCGCGCGGGACTGCTGCACGACATCGGCAAAGCGATCGACCGGGAGATGGAAGGCACGCATCTCGAGCTCGGCCGCGAGGTCTTGAAGAAGTTCGGCGAGACCGACGAAGTGATCCACGCGATGGAGTGCCATCACGGCGATTACGAGCCGCGCTCGCTCGAAGCCGTGCTCGTCAACGGCGCCGACGCGCTCTCCGCGGCCCGGCCCGGCGCTCGACGGGAGATCCTGGAGACCTACGTCAAGCGGCTCGAAAAGCTCGAGCACATCGCCGACGGATTCAAGGGCGTCCAGAAGGCCTTCGCCATCCAGGCGGGGAGAGAGCTGCGCATCATCGTCGAAGCGAACCGTGTCTCCGACGACGAAGCGCTCTGGCTCTCGCGCGACATCGCGAAAAAGATCGAGGCCGAGCTGCAGTACCCGGGACAGATCAAGGTCACGGTCATCCGCGAGACGCGGTCGGTCGAGTACGCGCGGTGACGTAGGACGTGAGACGTAAGACGTAACACGAATGTCCACGACTCACGTCTCACCTCTCACGTCTCACGCCCCACGATGAATATCCTGTTCATCGGCGACGTCGTCGGCCAGCCGGGCCGGCGTGCGCTCGAGCGCGGGCTGCTTCCGCTCATCGACCGGCGCCGGATCGACTTCACGATCGTGAACGTCGAGAACGCCCCCGGCGGCGTC
>DASWIB010000073.1:0-2691 GCA_036397915.1 Thermoanaerobaculia bacterium
GCGAGATCGAAACGATCCCGGTGAAGTAGGGATCGAGTATGAACACCCAATCGAGCGCGTAGCGGCGCCGCGAGAACGGAATCATGAACATGATCCCGAACGAGGTGATCCAGTCGAAGAAGATGTGGGTCGCGATACCCGTCGCGGCGAAGAGGAAGAGGGTCGAGAGCCGAGCGTGATGCGCGTAGCGGTAGAAGCGCTTCGTCAAGAGCGCCAGCGCGAAAGCGAAGAACGGCAGCAGCAGGAACGAGTGGGTCCACCCGCGGTGGCCCTGGAGGTACTCGATCCGGCTGTTCAGAAAGAGCATGTCGATGTCGGGGAGCATGGCGCCGACGAGTCCCAGCACGAGCGCCGCGCGCGCCTCCGGACGGTGCGTGAGCGTTCGCGAGAAGACCGAGCCGGCGATGCCATGGCTGACGGTGTCCATGCGGCGCGCATAATAGAGCCAACGGCTCATCGTCGTGACCGACCAATCACTCGAAGGCAAAGTCGCGCTCGTGACAGGCGGGTCCTCGGGTCTGGGCCGCGCGTTCGCTCTCGCTCTCGCCCGTGCGGGTGCGAAAGTCCTCATCGTCGCCCGTCGCGAGGAAATGCTCCGCGAAGTCGTGGAGGAGATCGCCGCCGAAGGAGGTGAGGCCGCGTACCACGTCGCCGACGTGCGGGTCCTGCCTTCGCTGTTCGACCTCGTCGACGTGCTCCTCTCACGTTTCAAGCGGCTCGACATCCTCGTCAACAATGCCGGGCTCGGCTACCGGGCGCCGCTCCTGGAGTTGAAGCGCGCGGAGATTCTCGAGATGCTCGAGACCGATCTCCAGGCGGCGATCTTCCTCAGTCAGGCAGCATTGAACGCGTTGCTCAAGAGCGCGCCTTCCGACATCGTGAACATTTCCTCGATTGCGGGGCTCGAAGGATTCGCGGAGGGAACCGTTTACTGCGCGGCCAAGTCGGGCCTCGTCGGCTTCAGCCGTGCCCTCGCCCAGGAGCTCAAGCCCGCGAACATCCGCGTTACGGCGATCTGCCCGGGGTCGATCGACACGGCGTTCTTCGAGAGATTTCGGCCATCCGTCGAACCGTCGCTTCGCCTCGGGGTCGACGACGCGGTCCGCGCGCTGATGTACGTCCTGACGTCTCCGCCGAACGTGCTGCACGGGGAGATCGTCATTCGGCCGAGAGTAGTTTAGGAATGTGTCCGAGTAACCTTTTTGCGGGGGACCTTGCGGTCCCCCGCACCCCCTGGGCCCGCTCCGTATAATCGGGAAGCTCATGCGATGTGTTCTTCTCGTCGACAACCGAAATCTCTTCCCGGAGATCTCGCGCGCCGTCAGAAGTCGAACGAACTGTCGCGTGCTCACGGCGAGCAGCGGGCCCGAGGCCCTCGCCGTTGCTCGGCGGGAGAAGCCGGATCTCGTGTTCCTGAACGCGGAGATGGAGGGGATGACCGGAGTTGACGTCTGCCGGGTGCTCAAGGCGGACAAGCAGTTCGCGCACCGCCCGATCGTCCTCGTCGGCGGGGGGGAGAAGGAACGGCAGGACGCGGAGCGCACGGGAGCGGACGGATATCTCCCGCGCAACTTCGCGGAGGAGGACTTCTTCGAGGCGCTCCGGACTCACCTGAACGTCTTCGCGCGTGACGCGACGCGCTCCTCCGTGGAGTGGTCCATCACCTTCTGGAGGGACGGGATCCAGCACGAAGGCACGATCCGCGACCTGTCACGGGGCGGCTTCTTCGTCCGCGCGGCCGCGGACCAACCGATCGGCGCGCGTCTCGAGATTTCATTCGAGGCCCCGGTCGACCGCCCCAACCGCGCGGTCGTCGGAGAAGCGATCGTCGTACGCATCGGCGATGCGCCGGACAAGGGAATCGGCTGCCGGTTCTTTCAGCTCTCCTCGACGTCGCGCTCGAATCTCGAGGAGTGTCTCCGGTTGCTCGGACCCGGTGAGCTCGTCGCCTTTCGAAGCACTTAGGAGTATGTCCGAGTAATCTTTGCTCGGACACACTCCTAAATTAACTTAGTCGCCCGTCTTCCCCAGATCCACGAGCTCGATTCCGGCTTCCCGCGCGACCGCAAGCGACTTTTCGTCGCGGTAGAACTCGCCGTAGTAGACGCGCACGATTCCGGCGTTCGCGATGAGCTTGAAGCAGGACCAGCATGGGCTCGCGGTCGTGTAGAGCTCCGCCCCGGCGATCGGAACCCCGTTTCGGGCGGCGTGGATGATGGCGTTCGCCTCCGCATGGACGGTCGAGACGCAATGGCCATCCTCGATCACGCAGCCCACATCCGCGCAGTGCGGCAGTCCTCGAATCGATCCGTTGTATCCCGTCGAGAGAATGGTTCGATCCCGCGCGATCACGGCGCCAACCGACTTGCGAGGGCATGTCGAGCGCGTCGAGACCTGGCGTGCGATGTTCATGAAGTAGGTGTGCCAGTCCACGCGCACGGCCATGAGTCGGGAAACGTAAAACGGAAAACGGAAAACGTAAAGGACATTCGCCGTTCCCGCGTCCCGTGCCGGTTTCCCGTCTAGAATCTACTCGTGGTCCTGAAGCGGCGCGTCGTGGTCACGGGTCTGGGGGCGGTCACGTCGATCGGAACGACGGTGTCCGAATTCTGGGAGAATCTGCTCGCCGGAGTGTGCGGAATCCGGCCACTTTCGCTGTTCGACACCTCCGCGTACCGCACGCGGACGGCC
>DASWIB010000074.1:0-13429 GCA_036397915.1 Thermoanaerobaculia bacterium
CGCGAAGGGATCGCGATCGACCTGGTCGTCGGCTGCAGCGGCGGAAGCCTGTACGCGGCCCTGATCGCGTTGGGTCACGACGCCGGGGAATCGGAGGAGATGACGCGCCGGCTGTGGACCCGCGAGATCACCAGACGTCGACACTATCCCTCCTTCTTCCGGGCGTTCCTGCCTCAGATCTTCGGGTTCACCGAGCAGTTCGGCCTGGTGGACGACGGCCTGATTCTCGAGCGCCTCAAGGTCGCTTTCGGCGACAGCCGGTTCGAGGACGCGCGAATCCCGCTCTACCTGACCGCGACCGACTTCCACAGCGGGGAACTCGCGGTGTTCTCGAGCGGCCGGGTTCTCGACGCGATCCGCGCCTCGATTTCGATTCCCTACGTCTTTCGCCCCTGGAAGATCGGAGATCGGCTCTACGTCGACGGTTTCCTCTCCGATCCGATGCCGGTCGGCGTCGCCATCAAGCACGGTGCGAACGTCATCGTGACGATGGGCTTCGAGAGCCCCTACCAGCCGCGGGCGACCTCGGTGCTCCGTTTCGCCTTTCAGCTCTCGAGCATCATGTCGAACAACCTTCTCCGCGCGAACTACGCGTTCCACAATCTCGCGCACCACGCGGAGATCCTTCCGATCATTCCGCAGTTCGGGGAACGCCTTCATCTCTTCGATACGGACAAGATCCCCTACGTGATCGAGGAAGGTGAGCGCGCGGCCGAGCAGCAGCTTCCCTACCTGCGCCGCCTTCTCGCGGCAGCGGAGAGCTGAGAGCTGACGGCGGAGAGTTCGCCGGCCGCGGGCCGGCTCCTGGTCGTCGACGACAACGAGATGAATCGCGACCTGCTGTCGCGCCGGCTCCGGCAGTTGGGCCACACGGTCGAATTGGCCGCCAACGGGCGGCAGGCGCTCGAAAAGATCGCCGCGGAGGAGTTCGACCTCGTGCTGCTCGACATCATGATGCCGGAGGTCGACGGCTACAAAGTGCTCGAGACGCTCCGCGGCAACGGCGCGCTCGATCAGCTCCCTGTGATCATGATCTCCGCAGTGACGGAGATCGAAAGCGTCATCCGCTGCGTGGAGATGGGGGCAACCGATTACCTCCCGAAGCCCTTCAACCCGGTGCTGCTCAAGGCGCGAGTCGGCGCGACGCTCGAGAAGAAACGGCTCCGCGACAAGGAGCGGCTCTGGGCGAAGAGCATGGAGCGCGAGCTCGATATCGGCCGTGAAATACAGGCGAGCTTCCTTCCGGAGGGGCTGCCGCAGCCTTCGGGATGGGAGATCGCCGCGCGGTTCTTTCCGGCACGTCAGGTGGCCGGCGACTTCTACGACGCGTTCATGCTCGCGGGCGGAACGCGGATCGGCCTCGTCGTCGCGGACGTCTGCGACAAGGGGGTCGGCGCCGCGCTCTTCATGGCGCTCTTCCGCAGCCTGCTTCGCGCGGGCGCCGAGCGCGCGTTCGACTCTTCCGTGATCCCGAGCTCGGACGGAACTTCTTCTGTCATCCCGAGCTCGGAACGAGCGAGGGACCCCGGCGCCGCCCGGCTCCTGTCGACGGTTGTCTCGACCAACGACTACATCGCGCGAACCCACGGCAACGCCAACATGTTCGCGACGGTCTTCTTCGCCGTGCTCGATCCGGCCGATGGATCGTTCTCGTGGATCAATGCGGGCCACGAGGCCCCGATCGTCTGCGGCGCCTCGGGGGTCACGGCGAGGCTCGCCCCGAGCGGCCCCGCGCTCGGCATGATGCCGGGCATGAAGTTCGAGGTGCGGGAATCACGGCTCGATCCCGGCCAGACCCTCCTCGCCTTCACCGACGGAGTGACCGAGGCGAAGGATGCTTCGGGACGCCTCTATTCGGAGGAGCGGCTGCTCGGGCTGGTTGCGGAGGGCGCGCCCACCGCCGTGGCTCTCCTCGACCGGATCGAGCAGGCGGTCTCCACGCACTCCACTGGCGCCGAGCGCTTCGACGACATCACGATGCTCGCGGTCCGCCGCGCGGGCGTCTCCACCGGAGGATAGGCTTTCGCCCCATGTGGCTTCTGCTGCGGATTCTCGTCAACGCGGCGGCCCTGTGGGTGGCGACGGAGATCGTTCCCGGGGTCGAGCACACGGGGCCGTGGACATCCCTACTGCTGGTCGCGCTCGTCTTTGGGCTTTTGAACGCGCTCGTTCGCCCGATCCTGAAACTGCTGACCTGCCCCCTGATCCTCCTGACGCTCGGCCTCTTCACGTTCGTCATCAATGCGATCGTGCTGTGGCTGACGAGTGGAATCTCGGGATCGCTCGGCCTGGGATTTCACGTCTCCGGCTTCTGGGCCGCGTTCCTGGGCGCCCTCGTCGTGACGGTCGTGAGCGTGCTCCTCTCGGTCATTCTGCGCGACGCCGAGTGACCGGGATGGTTCGGACCTATGGCCTCACGCATCTCTCGCTGGTCGCGCTCTCCGTGGCCGCAACCGGTCTTTAGAGATCCAGGAGAATTCGCACCCGGTCCTCGACTTGCGCGAGCGTCGTGGGCCCGACCCGGCCGATGCATCTGGCTAGCCTCGCGTTCGAGATCGCGCGAATCTGATCCGGCATCACGTAGCTGACTTCCGAGACGCCGCCCTCGGGAGGTCTCACGGCAACCCGAAACTGTTCGAACTCCGGCCGATGCCTCGTCGTCAAGGGAACGACAACGACGATCTCCGCGGGGCCGTGGTTGAACGTGTCATGCGACACGATCAGCGCCGGCCGCTGCCGCCCCTGTTCCCGGCCTTCAATCGGATCGAGCCGCACAATCCAGATCTCCGAACGGGATGGGCGGAGGCGCCGGCGCACGTCGATCGGCTATCCGTCTGCGAGCCCGTCGGCGACGGTCGACTCCCAGATTCCCCGATCCTCGAGCTCTTCTCTCCAAGCCGTGGAGTCCCTCTTGATTGCCGCGAAGCCGGCATTTGCCGACTCCAGAATGCGTTGGCGGCGCAACTGCTCCACGGCGAGGGCGACGATCTCCTTACGTGCGACGCCCGCTTCGCGGGCGATGCGGGCGATTGCGCTGCTCGTCGCGCGGTCGACTCGGACCGTGGTGTCTGCGGAGCGACCGGGCTTCATGACATTCCTACGTTTTCGTTGTCGCATCGACTTCAGAATCGCATGCGAGAGTGTATACGATTCTGTATACAGACTCTGATACGCGAGGAGATCTGGCCTTCCATTCCTTCGCGGCTTTGCGGCAAAGGGATATCTCGCAGGGAACGCGAGAAGATTCTCGGGTACGGCCCGAAGGGCGTGTGATCCTCCGGGGGGGACTCGCGACAACCTTGTAGGGGGACCCCGCTACCCGGCGACTGAGTCCTGGCCACTCGGACGCCGTCCGCGGCCGCGGATGCGACGGAGTCCGTTCGAGACGGCTTGAAGCAAGCATTCACTTAAGTGCTAGCATGCCTGCATGGCTCGACAGCTCACGGTCAGAGGGGTTCCGGAGGACGTGGCAGAGCGGCTCGAGAGCCTGAGCCGTTCTCGCGGCCGTAGCGTGAACTCGACGGTTCTGGAGATCCTGAAGGACGCCGTCGGCGTCCACGAGCGCAAGAAACGCCTCGCGCGGTACGCCACGTGGACCGAGGAGGATCTGGCCGACTTCGAGAGGGCTCTCGCCGACCAGCGACGCATTGACGAAGAACTCTGGCGCTGATCCGGTCCGCCGTCTGGTTCTGGACACGTCGGCGTACTCGCGGATGCGCGCGGGCCACGGCGAGGTCCTCGACCGGATCGCCGACGCCGAGGTGGTGCTCATCCCCGTCACGGTGCTCGGGGAGCTAGAAGCCGGATTCGAGCTGGGCCGCCGTCCGAAAGAGAACCGAACGACGCTGGCGAGCTTCCTCGCCGAGCAGTTCGTTTCGGTCCTGCCGACGACGGCGGAGGTCGCTCGCCGCTACGGTCAGCTCTTCGCGCGCCTGAGGAGGGCGGCAACTCCGATTCCGGTCAACGACATCTGGATCGCCGCGGCCACCGTCGACTGCGGCGGACGGCTGATGACGTTCGACGAAGACTTCAAGCGCGTCGAGGGGCTCGACTGCATCGTCCTCGAGGGCTGATGGCCGCCGCCGCTCCGGAAGTCGCCCCGATGTCAGCCGTTCACGAGAACAGGTGCGCCACCGAGTTGGCGTAGTACGTCAGGAGCGGCAGCTCCTCGGGGCGCGCGGCATAGAGCCCGTCTCTTTCCTCGACCAGGTGACGCAGCGTCAGCATCCTCAGCCCGACGGCGATCGCGTACTCGCGGTCCTTCCGCGGCACGTACACGTGGGCGCCGCGTCCGTCCAGCTCCTCCATCAACGCGAGGACCTCCGACTTGAGTTCGAGCTCCGTCCGAGACTTGTCCGGATCACGCACGAACACCGTCGCGACGAGGGGGACCGGCACGACCGGGATCACGCGCGCGACCGCGGCCATGAGCTCCTTCCCGAGCTCCTCCACGCGCCCGAATCGCTCCTCTTTCGGCAGCTGTCGGAAATCGACGCCGCGCAAATGCGCGAACGCCTTCAATGAGACCGGCGAGCCGAAGTCGACGCAGGCATAGCCGAAGCGATGCCACTTGTTGCGCGCCATCAGTGAAAGATTGCGCAGCGCGAACCGCACCGCGTTCAACGCCGCGCCGCCGGTCTTCGGCCTCGGCCCGGAGGGGTCGAGCTCTGCGAGGAAGCTGCGGTCCTCGAATACGCGGTCGTAGTTGATCCCGACCGGAACGAAGGCGATGTCGCGCCCGGAGGGATCGAACGACCGGACCATGTAGTCGAGGATCCCGAGCTTCGGGGGGCGCAGTTTTCCCTCGCGCGAGAGCCCTCCCTCTGGAAATACGGCCTGCGTGACCCCCGCCGCCGTCGCCATCGCGACGTACCGCTCGAGTACTTTGCGATAGAGACGGTCTTTCGAGTTGCGGCGGACGAAGTACGCGCCCATCGAACGGATCAGGGTGTGAAGAGGCCAGACGCGCGCCCACTCACCGACCGCGTACGAGAGCGCGGCCTTCTCGGCAGCGAGGTAGGAAACCAGGACGTAGTCCATGTTGCTGCGGTGGTTGATAAGGAAGACCACCGTCGCGTTCGTCTCGATCGCCGCGAGCCCCTCCTCGTCGGAGTATCCGAGCCGCACGCGGTAGAGCGAACGTCCGATCCAGCGCGCGACCGCGTAGCCGATTCGGAAGTAGAGGTAGGCGTTGAATTCCGGAACGATCTCGCGCGCCCAGCCCTCGACGCGGCGCCGGACCGCGGACCGCGGCGCGCCGCTCGCGCGCGTCTCCGCTTCGATCGCCTCCTGGATCTGGGGGTCGTCCAGGAGCCGCGCGATCAGCACTTCGCGCTTCGTGAGCTTGAAGGGAGGGATCCGGATCTTCAATCGCATGTCGATCTCCTCGAGCACGCGGTTGATCCGGCGGCGCGCGAGCCATCTCGTGCCGGGGAGCACCAGATAGCCCACGAACGCCCAAACGGCGAGCGCGATCACGAGGATCGCGAGCCACAACGGAAGGGAGACGTTGGACGACATCGAAACGCGAACCGGTGCTACCGGCTGCCGGCCCCCGTCGCCTTCCTCAGAATGTGTACGACACTCGCGAGTAGATGAACCGACCGTTCATCCCGAACGGGGAATTGCGCGGGTAAGTGAAGATTCCGAGGTTTGCGTCCGCTCCGATGTTTCGGTCCGGGAAGTTGTCGCCGATGTTCTGTGCGCCGACCGCGAACGTCAGGTGCTCGAGGGTATATGCGACCTCGACGTCCGTGAGCCACTCAGCGCCGAAGGTCTGGTCCTGATTTGCGGGGTTCGTGAAGCTGCAGTACTCACCGTAGCGGCTCGTGCGCACCAGGAAACCGAGGCGGCCCTTCTGCCAGTCGGCTCCCAGCCTCAGGTTGTCCACCGGCTGGCCGCAAACCGTCAGGCGCCGCACGACCCGGTCGAAGAGGACCTCCTGGAAGGACGCGAGCTGCGGCGGCGTGGGAGAGACGCGCACGATATGAGTCGTCGCTTTGCTGTAAGCGGCCGTGAGGTCGAGGCGGCCGGCGGAGCCCAGGTTCCAGTTGTACCGCCCGGTCAGGTCGTAGCCCCTGGTCTCGGTGTCGATCGCGTTGGTGAAGAAGCGGGCGCCATTGACGCCACCGAAAGGCGCGAGCAGATCCCGAATGATCGCGCCCGTGAAGTTTCCGGACAGGACGATCCGATCGTCGATGTCGATGCTCCAGAAGTCCGCGGTGAGCTCGAGAGCGCGCGCGGGACTCACCACGACGCCCGCGGAGAGGTTGGTGGACTCCTCGGGTTTCAAGGGTTCCGCGCCCAGAACCGCCGCTTCGGGGCTCTCGACCCGGAAGGTCGCCACTTCGAAGGGAGTCAGAACGCCGCCGACCTGCAGGAAGGTGGTGCTCACGGAAGAGAAGTTGGCCTGGGAGAGCGAGGGTGCACGGAAGCCAGTCGAGGCCGCCGCCCGGAACACGAGCGGCTGGATCGGCTGGAATCGCAGCGTGATCTTGCCGTCGCTCGTGTCGCCGAAGTCGCTGTAGTCCTCGAACCGTCCGGCGAGGCCGATTCGGACCGTTTTCAAGACGTCCGCTTCGAAGTCGAGATAAACGGCGTAACTGTCCCGGCCCGTGTCCACGAGGTTCGAGGGTCGATATCCCGGAAAAACCTGGGCGCCGGGCGCGGCCTTCCCGCCGAGCTGGTTCGGGACTCCACCGTCACGGTAGGAGTCGGGCTCCCCCTCGATCTGCTGGAAGTTCTCGTGGCGGTATTCGAGGCCCCCGGCGACGTTCAAGGGTCCGGCGAGGCCGACGTCGAATTCGCGCGTGAGATCCAGGTTCGCCAGGAAGTGATTGAACTCGAGGCCTCCCGCATAGAAGGTCGTCTTGTTCGGCGGGATCGTGGGGCCGAGCGAGGTATTCAACGTGTTGCGCAGGTTGAAGTCGAACCGGTTGTGTCCGTACTGCGCGCTCGCGTCCCAGAAGACATTCGAAACTACGCCGCGAATGCCGCCGGTGGCCGAGTAGTCTTCGACGTCCGGCTCGATCAACGGGAGAAAGCCGAGCGGATAGATCTGGGGCCAGTTCGTGTCCTGCAACGCCCTCCTGTAGAACCCGCCGTGAGAGCCGTCGCGCCGGCTCCAGCCTCCAAAGGCGTAGAACGACGTCGTCGCGTCGTCGTTCAACGGGATGTTCGCATTCAGGAATCCGATGATGTCCGTCGCCTCGGAGTCGCCCCAGTGGTGGTTGGGCTGTGGCACCGCGTTGCTGCCCGCGTCTCCGACGACGACCTGATCGCGCGGATCGCGGCTGGCGCGGTTCGTCTCGTTCCGGTCGCGATACTCAGCCGTCAGGTTGATCGACCCGCGGCCCACGGCGGCACCCCACGTTCCGTTCACGTCGAGCAGTTCACCGTCTGAGTGTGTCGTGGTACCGCCGCGCACACCGAGGGTGAGCGGATCGACGCCCGACTTCAGCACGATGTTGATGACTCCGGCGATCGCGTCCGAGCCGTACTGCGCCGCTGCGCCGTCGCGCAAGACTTCGATCCTCTCGATCGCCGGTGAGGGGATCGCATTCAAGTCGACGCCGCTCGAACCGCGGCCGACCGAGTTGTTCACGTTGACCAGGGCGGAAAGGTGCCGCCGCTTTCCGTTGACGAGCACGAGGAGCTGGTCGGGTCCGAGGTTGCGCAGGGTTGCCGGCCGGACCGAATCGGTGCCGTCGGTGATCGTCGGTCGCGGGAAGTTGAACGAGGGGGAGAGCGATTGAACGATCTGGTTGGTCTCGGTCGTGCCGCTCGCCTCCTCGATCTGCTCCTCGGTGAAGACATCCACCGGGACGGCCTTCTCCGCCGCCGTCCCGGCCGCGCGGGAACCGACGATGACCTCCTGCGCGAATGCGAAGCCGAGCGCGAAGTCCCGCGTCAGTGAGCCCGCGGCGAGAGTCACCTTCGCCGTCTTCGATTGAAGGCCGGTGGCGACGACGCGCACGTCCACGGTCTGGCCTTTCACGGACTCCGCAGGCACGGCCAATGTGTAGCGGCCGTTCTGATCGGTCGTCGCCGTCAGGCCGAGCTCGGGGATCGAGACGGTCGCGTTGGCCACCGGCGGGCCGTCCTCCTGTGTGACGCGACCCGAGAGGACGGCCTCCTGGCCTTGAGCGGGAACAGAGGTCAGGAAAACGATCAGGACGGAGAGTGCGAAGGCGAGACGGATCCTCATACCCCACCTCCTTATGGATGCCGGACCTGCCGGCGGATCGTTGTGTTCGATCTTAACCCTCACGTTCTCGTGCGGAGGTGGGGAAGGAGTGTCGGCGCGCAGCCGGCGCCACCGAGTGCGCGTCGACGACCGCGATTTCGGTCTGCGAACGATCAGGCGGTCGCGCTCCGGAGACCGCTCGCCCGACCAACTCTCAACGCACTCTCCCTCGCGCCGCGACGGTCCACTCCCCTTCGACCAGCCCGCCGCGAGTGAGGACGACGCGGTCGTGGAGGTTCGAGACGACGCAGGCGTGGTTCGGGAGGACGCGCACCTTTTCGCCGACCTCGAAACTTTCTCCCGGCTCGATGCGAACGACCCCGTGCTCTTCCGAGAGCCGCTCGATGCGGCTGTTCCGGCCGACGATCCAGCCGTGGCCCGCCGGCCGAGGGCGCAGGGGATCGGAAGAGAGCGTCTTCGAGCCACAGTCGAGAACCGCGCGATCTGCCGTCGGGACGGCGACGACGGTCGCGAGGACCGTCATCGCGCAGTCCTCGATCCCGCATATCCCGAGCGAGACCTGCGAAGCGTCGCAGTACACGTAGTTGCCGGGGCGGCACTCCGTCACTCCGGCGACCGACATGGCGCCTCGCGCGGTCGGCGTCGAGCCGACCGAGACTTCTTCGACCGGAAGGCCTTCCGAGCGGAGAGATTCCGCCGCGGAAGCGAGGATCTCCCCTTCCCGTCGCGCGATCGCCTTCACCTCTTCGCGTGTGCCGGCGTGATACGCATGCCCGGCGTGGGTGAAGACGCCGCGCAACGCGACGCCGGGGATCTCCGCGATCCGCCGGGCGACTTCGGCCGCCCTCTCCGGAGCAACGCCCACGCGGTGGAAGCCGCAATCGACCTTGACCAGGACGTCGATCCGGCGCCCCGCTGCACGGAAGACTTCGCCGACGCTCGCCACCCCCTCGGCGCTGTCCGCACCAATCGCCAACCGGACGTGGTCCGAGAGCGCGAGCAGGCGCCGTCCCTTTTCCGCCCCGACGACGGGGTAGGCGAGAAAGACATCCTCGAACCCGGCGGCGGCGAAGACTTCCGCCTCGCCGACCTTGGCGAGCGAGACCCCGGCCGCGCCCGAAGCGAGCTGCAGACGTCCGAGCTCCGGAATCTTGTGGGTCTTCGCGTGCGGGCGCAGGCGCACGCCGCTCGCCCGAGCGTGCTCCGCCATGCGGCGGACGTTGTGCCCGAGCACGTCGAGGTCGACGACGACGGCGGGAGTGTCCAGATCTTCGATCGCGAGCACGGGCGAAGCCTACCGCTGCCGATGCCATAGAATTCCGGTCAGCAACCCGACTGAAATCGAATAACGCCGAGGCCGCTTCTTCGAGCAGGAGAAATGCATGGGCAGGATCAACTGGGGCAGGGTCTTCCTGGGTGGTCTCGCGGCGGGCGTCATCATCAACCTCTCCGAAACGCTCTTGAACGCGGTGATCGTCAGGAAAGACTGGGAAGAGGCGATGCGCGCCCTGGGCAAAGACCCGGCGGCTTCGATGGCCGGCAGCGCGATGGCGGTCTGGATTCTCTGGGGTTTCCTCGCCGGGATCGCTGCGGTCTGGCTCTACGCGGCGATTCGGCCACGCTACGGCCCCGGGCCCAGGACGGCGGCAATCGCGGGGATCGGGGCCTGGTTCTTCGCGGGCTTTCTCTCGAACCTCGCGATGTTGAACGTTGGCCTCTTCCCGCAGAGGATCATCATGATCGGGCTCGTATGGAGTCTCGTCGAGATGATCGTCGCGACCGTGGTCGGCGCCTGGCTCTACAAGGAGGCATAGCGGCGCGGCACGGACTGGTTCCTCGGCGTTCGCGGCTCGACTGGCGCGACCCCGGCGCGAACAGGAGAGCTCTTTGTCTTCTCCTTAGAGCTCTTTGTCTTCTCCTTGCCCTTTCGTTCCTCGCGGCCTGCGCGACGGGGCGCCGGGAGATGGCCCCGCGTCCCGAAAGCCCGCTGCCGCCCGGCGCGGAGGCCTGGTCTATTTCCGGCGAGCCGCTCTTCCCGCCGGCTCTCGACCCGGACACGCTTCGCGATCGGGAAAAGCAGCTCGCCGAGGCGCGAGCGCGGTTCGATTCGGCACCGGGCGACCCCGGAGCCGTGATCTGGCTCGGCCGGCGGACTGCGTACCTCGGCCACTATCGTGAGGCGATCGCGATCTTCTCCTCCGGTATCGAGAGGTTTCCGACTGAGCCGCGGCTGTACCGGCACCGCGGCCATCGCCTCTTGACGACACGCCGGTTCGATCTCGCGATTGCGGACCTCGAGGCGGCCGCCCGACTCATCGCCGGCTCGCCCGACGAGATCGAACCGGACGGGCTTCCGAACCCACGCAACATCCCGACGAGCACCCTCAACTCGAACGTCTGGTATCACCTCGGCCTGGCGCATTACCTGACGGCAGACTTCGAGAAGGCGCTTGCGGCCTATCGCGAGTGCCTCCGGTTCTCGACGAGCCCCGACATGCTCGTGGCCACGACGCACTGGCTCTACATGACTCTGCGTCGGCTGGGACGGGATGCCGAAGCGGCCGCAGCGGTCGAGCCGATCCTCGAAGGGATGGACATCATCGAGAACCGCGACTATCACCGCCTGCTCCTGATGTATCAGAGGAAGCTCACGCCCGACGCGCTCATCGCGGAAGCGGGTGATCCCGCGAGCTCCATCGCGTTCGCGACCGTCGGTTACGGAATCGGCAACTGGCACCTTTTCAACGGGAGGCGCCGTGAGGCGGTGGAGCTCTTCCGCCGCGTCATCGCGGCCGGATCGTGGACGAGCTTCGGCTACATCGCGGCGGAGGCGGAGCTCGCGCGAATGGGCGTCGCACCGCGCAACGCGGCTGTCAACGACAGGGTGGTGGGCCAAGCGCAGTGTGTCTTCGCGGAATCGTCCCGAGAGCATCGGTCCAAAGTAGACGGACCAGACGCCGTCCGCGACTTTGCCCTTCTAGACGCCATGGCGCCGCAGGAACGCTAACGTCTTCTGGTTGAACTCCTCAACCTTCTCATAAATCGGCGCGTGCGCGCACCCTTCAAAGATCACCAGCTCGGAGCCGCGAATACTGCCTTTCATCCTTTCCGCAAAGCGCGTCGACGTCAACAGGTCGTGGCGCCCGAAGGTGATCTGCGTCGGCGCGCCGACTCGACCTAATTGCGTCTCGACATCATGGGCCATTACGGCATCTGACTGCTGGAGGAACGCTGCCAGCGGCTGAGCCGGCCGGCTCCGCACGAAGTCCGCCAACGACTGGATGTACTCCGGCTTGGCGGCATACAGTTCGGGCGTAAAGCACCACGGGAAAATGCCCAGGATGACCATTTCAGGCACACTCCCCAGCGCCTTGGCCGTGACCTGCCAGCCTTCGACAACGGTCGTTATGAAGGGGTCCGTTTTCGTCCAACCACTGTGCAGCGACAAAGACCTGACCCTGTCCGGGTACTTAGCCGCCAGCCACATGCCGATAGCTGCGCCGAGGGACAGGCCCGAGATATGCGCCTTCTGGATTCCCATTGCCTGCATGAAAGCGGCGACATCGTCCGCCAAAAGCTCCGTGGAGTAGACGCCTTCGGGTCTATCGGTTTCACCCGTCCCACGGAGGTCGAGCGAGATGCAGGTGAAGTGCTTGGCGTAATCTGCCACCTGGAAGGCGTAACAGGCGTGATCGGCCGCCAAGTAGGGAATGAGAATGACGGGGTCTCCGGCTCCTTGTTGGTCATAGTTTATGGTGATCTCGTTGGCTTTCACTTTAGGCATATGAAGTCCCTTCTTGATTGCGGTGCGCGAAGTGGCACCCCCTCGCGCAGTTGCAGCGGGCGGTGCGTCCGCTGCAACGCCATGTTACCCGGCCGTTCATGCCCGCGAGCTTGACAGCACTCGTACTCATGCCCGGGGTGCCCGAGAAGTGATGCTAGCAGAGGGCACAGCTGAGAGAATGAGAGCAGAGGTCAGCAGGGTCAGCATTGCTGCCTGCTGAAGGGCGCTTGCACCCGTCACCCGTCCAGCAACGCCAACGAGACAGACCATAAGGACATTCGTACCAATGCATGAAGCCCGCAAGCCGAAAGCAGCCAGGCCATATCGCCGATTCAGGAGATTCAAGACTCCGCCCAGAGCGATAGCCATTCCCGCGCCGAAAAACCAGACCTTACCGGTGGGACTGGAGGAGAGACGAAACGTCGTAGCCATATGAAGAACTCCGAGTGCCAGGGTCGCCACGCCAGAAAAGGCATAAAGGATCCTCACAACGGTTGATCGGACACCCAGTTGCCGCAGGCGGCTAACGGCTGGGCGTTCAGCGGCGAGCCGAGCGAGCGAGACGAGCGGCCCGAGCGAATGCGAGGGCGGCGAGTTCGCTGCAACGCCATATTAAACGGCATCGTAGCTACTTCCAGACTCCGGCATCAGATCGCTTCCATTCCTCATACCCATCAAGCTCGTCAGGCTGCAACGCGATATTAAACGGCATCGTAGCTACTTCCGGACTCCGGCATCAGATCGCTTCCATTCCTTATACCCATCAAGCTCGTCAGGCTTCACCTTTAGGCTTTCAGGAGACGAGTCTTCTCCACGCGTTTCCCTACCTGCCGGCAGGCACCCCCACAGCGGGTTTGAAGTCGAACTTCCCCTTGCCCTCCTGATAGAAAACGCAATCGCTACCGGCGCGGCAGCCACTCACGTGCACCCAGTTGGCGGGCATCAGTGCTGCGCGAGCGAGCTGCCCCGCCGCGTCAGCGAATGGCCCGAGAAACTCTCCCCCGTGCCTGCGGCAGCAGGCATCGGAAAACGCCGCCGGCGAGGTCGGTCGTGTGCGTCGCCCCGTCGAACGCCGCAGCGTACTGTCGGGGCGCCATGACGACGGCAAACGCGGCGCCGGTGTGGTTGCCGGGCCGTCCCGTGCCGAAACGCGCGGCGATCTCTCCGAGCCGGTCGGAATAAGCCTCCATGACCGGTCTCCCATCCGTCCAGCGGACGCAGATGTCGGGCAGGTAGACGCTGCGCGGGCCGGGGAAATGGTCCGGGATATGTTCGATCCCGGCAACGAGGGGAGCGTCGGAGCCGGCCGCGCGCAGCTCGAGCAACCTCTCCCGCACCCACTCGACGTAGCGGGTGTGGAGCTCGCTGTCGGGGGTGAGGATCCCCTCCTTCTCGCGGCCGGCGATGTTCAAGCGGATCAGACCATTCTGGCCGCACAC
>DASWIB010000075.1:0-1508 GCA_036397915.1 Thermoanaerobaculia bacterium
AAATTGTTCACGTAGCACCAGTCGGATGGGATCGGCTCGGCGCGGGCTTTGTGCTCGACGTACTGGCGGACGATCGTGTGCTTTCCCGAGGCGGATGGTCCGAGCACGAACAGGTTGTATCCGGCGCGCCGGATTCCGATCCCGAAGGCGATCGCAGCCACAGCGCGATCCTGGCCGACGATCTCCGTCAGGTCTTCCAGCTCCGAGGTCGATCCGAACGGAAGGCTCTCCGGATCGCAGCGCCGGCAGAGCGCCTCGGCGGCGAGGGGCAAAACCTGCCTCACGGAATCCCGCCTCCTTCGATCCGAACGAGACCCGGTCCCTCCAACTTCCCTTCGATGTCGATCGACACCGGGAGAAAGCGCTTCACGATCTCGGCGTTGGTGACGAGGTGGCCGGTCACCCGCGAAGTCGTGAGCTCCGAAGTGCCCGGGGCAAGCGCGAGGAGCAGCACCAGCTGGTCGGCGAGGTGGGAATCCACCGCTCCTTCGCCGTCCAGAAAGTCGGAGAGCTCGTCGACCGCCTCGTCGGCGACCCGCTCGGCGGGCTTGCCCCGTTCGCCGAGCGCGAAGAAGCAGGCTTGCGACCTCTCGAACTCCGCGAGCAGCAGGAGCATCGTGCCGGGTGACAGAGACGGCATGAGGGCCACTTCGCAGTCGAACCGGGGAGATCGTCCGGCGAGCCGGTGCGCCGCCTGGTCTCTCTGCCGCTCGGCGATGCGAACGTGCAGTCTGGCGACGGCGGAGATCCCGCGGATGCGCGTCAGCGAGCCGCGTTCCCGAAGGCGCAGGGGCGAGAGCGCTCGCCCCGGTCGAACCGTGGCCCGGACGATTCCGCCCCCCGCCGGGTAGAAGCCCGCCCGCTCCATATCGATCTCCGCGTCGAGCCCGATCTTCCGCACGAACGGGAGCCAGTGAAGCCGCAGGTAGTCGAAGCAGGGGCTCCATCGGACGTGCGTTCCTCCCCGGATTTCGACCCTCGAGGCCGCCCCGGCGCGTGCGAGGGGCGGCATCAGCGTCTGCAGGATGAGGGACGTCGAGCCCGCGGTTCCGACGTCGAAGCGGAAGTCGCCCGGCGCGATCCCGCCCGGCTCGAAGAGCAGGTTGTCAGACCCGAGAGAGGCCCCCTCCACGCGCGCACGGCAGACGGCCGCGATGGCCTCGACCGCCCGCAGGTGCTGCGGCTTCAAGCCCGGATCCGATCGCCTCGATCGAATCCGCGTCATTCGGAACGGGCGGTTCGTGACCGCGGCGAGACTCAATGCCGTGCGCAGGATCTGCCCGCCCCCTTCGCCGAAGGAGCCGTCGATCTCGATCGAGGAAACCGGAGCCGCAACGCTCGACATGGCTCCTGTTTACGCGCCTTTCACGCGATTCGAATGATCCAAGCGACCCATATCGAGAGAGGACACGGCGTGTGGTGCCGGCTTCATTTCACCCGCGATGATGTGAAGGGATCAAGCGCCGAAGCAAGTGCCGGTTTACGCTTTCCTCGACCGGTCCGGGAAG
>DASWIB010000076.1:0-6720 GCA_036397915.1 Thermoanaerobaculia bacterium
CTCGTCTTCTTCGCTGTGATCGCGGCGCTTTTTCTCGCCGCGGTGGCGCTCGTGCCCCTCGGCATCGTGCACGTGAAGATGCTGCCGTTCGACAACAAGAACGAGTTCCAGGTCGTCGTCGACTTTCCGGAAGGGACGACGCTCGAAACGACGAATCGGGCGCTCGGCCAGATGGCCGACGCGTTGGGCGTTCTCCCCGAGGTCGTCGGCACCGAGGTCTATGCGGGGACGGCTGCACCTTACAACTTCAGCGGTCTGGTCCGGCACTATTTCCTCCGCTCCGGCGCGAACCAGGGCGACGTCCATGTCAGGCTGAAGCCGAAGGGAGACCGCCACCGCTCCTCACACCTGATCGCTCGCGCGGCGCGACCGATCGTGACGACGATCGGCCGGCGCTACGACGCGCGAGTGAAGGTGGCGGAGGTCCCGCCGGGGCCGCCGGTGCTGCAGACGCTGGTCGCGGAGGTCTACGGTCCAGAGGACGCGGGAAGACGCGAGGTGGCCCGCCAGGTCAAGGAGCTCTTCGCCCGGACCGAAGGCGTCGTCGACGTGGACTGGTACGTCGAGAGCCCTCGCGACAAGGTCATCTTCCGCCTCGACCGCGAAAAGGCGGGGCTCGCCGGGATCCGCGAGGCCGACGCGGCGACGACGCTCCGCCTCGCGTTGGCTAACGACGCCGTGGACGACGTCCAGCTCCCCGGAATTCGCGAGCGGATCCCGCTCATCGTGACACTTCCCCCCGAACGGCGCCACGACCTCGCCGTGCTCTCCGCATTGACCGTCGGCGGAACCGGTGGCCGGCTGGTGCCCCTCTCCGAGATCGGCCGTTTCGAGAGGGAGCCGGCCGGTACGTCGATCTACCACAAGAACCTGAAACCGGTGGTTTACGTGACGGCCGACGTCGCCGGCTCGAAGGAAGCCCCGGTCTACGCAATCGCCGCTCTGGAGAAGGGTCTTTCGGAGCTCTCGGTGCCGGGGGGCTACCGCATCGCGACGCGCACGGCTTCCGCGCCGTTCGACACCACCCGCTACAGCCTGAAGTGGGACGGAGAGTGGCACGTCACGTACGAGGTCTTCCGCGACCTGGGCCTGGCATTCGCCGCCGTCCTCGTCCTGATCTACGTCCTGGTGGTCGGATGGTTCCGTAGCTTCACGGTGCCGCTCGTCATAATGGCGCCGATCCCGCTGACGCTCGTCGGCATCCTGCCGGCGCACGGGCTGTTCGGCGTCTTCTTCACCGCGACGTCGATGATCGGCTTCATTGCGGGCGCGGGCATCATCGTCCGCAACTCGATCATCCTGGTCGATTTCATCGAGCTGCGCCGCAGAGAAGGCATGCCGCTGGACGAAGCGGTGCTCGACGCCGGGGAGGTTCGCTTCCGTCCCATGCTGCTCACGGCCGCCGCCGTGGTCGTCGGCACGTCCGTCATGCTCTTCGACCCGATCTTCCAGGGCCTCGCCGTTTCGATGATGGCCGGCGAGGTCGCCGCGACGCTCCTCTCGCGCGCGGCGGTCCCGGTCCTCTACTATCTGCTCCGGCGCTCCGAGGAGAGGAAGGCCTCCTCGGACGCCGCCCAAACGCCTTCCCTGCAACCCGAAAGGAGCCTCGCTTGACCATGACTTTGAACGAGTGGCTGCGCGCGATCGCCGGGACCTTCGTTCTCCTCTCGATCGCTCTCGGGTGGTTCGTCCATCCGGCATTCTTCCTCTTCACCGCGTTCGTCGGAGCGAACCTGCTGCAGTCGGCCTTCACGAAGACGTGTCCGATGATGACCCTCCTGCGGCGGCTCGGCGTTCGCGATCCCGGCGCTGTCGCGTAGCGCCGGTCGGCGGCGGGCTCCGGATATGCGGTCGCGACGGGGCGCGCATTCGACCGGCCCGGTTCACTAGAATGGCGGTCGCTGCCGCACCGGAGGTGAAGATGCGAACCGCTCTCGTCCTGTCCGCCCTGCTGATGATCCCGGCTCGATCGTCGGCATCACAGCACGAACACCCGGCGCCGGCCGTTTCGACAGCGGCTGCCACGTCGGCGCCCGCGACACCGACGGCCGCGCCGGCAGCCGCCCGAACGCCCCTGCCGCGCGACGAAAGATTTCCACCCTCCGAGGAGCAGGCGAAGGCCGCACTCGATGCTTCGCCAAGACATGGCGAGTACGTGGACGTGAAGTTGCCGTCCGGAGGCGCGCCGATCCGTACGTGGATCGTCTATCCCGAGCGGAAGGAAAGGGCGGGAGTCGTCATCATCATTCACGAGATCTACGGCCTGTCGGACTGGATCCGCGCCGTCGCCGATCAGCTCGCGCGCGAGGGGTTCATCGCGATGGCGCCCGATCTCATCTCCGGCCTCGGACCGGGCGGTGGAGGCACGGACTCCGTGCCGAGCCGCGACGACGTCGTGAAGCTGGTCCGCGCGCTGACTCCCGCGGACGCGAACGCGAGTCTCGACGCGGTCCGCGCCCGGGCCGTGAAGCTCCCCGCCGCCAACGGCAGGAGCGCAACGATCGGTTTCTGCTGGGGCGGCGCGAGGAGCTTCGCGTACGCGGCCGCGCAGCCGGCGCTCGACGGCGCGGTCGTTTATTACGGAACCTCGCCGGAGGCCGCCGAGCTGGCGAAGATCAAGGCGCCCGTCCTCGGTCTCTACGGCGGCGACGATGCCCGGGTCAACGCGACGATCTCCCCCGCCGAAACCGAGATGAAGCGGCTCTCGAAGTCCTACGAGCCTTACGTCTACGAGGGAGCCGGGCACGGCTTCCTGCGCGCGCAGGAAGGACGCGAGGGCGCGAACCTCAAGGCGACGCAACAGGCCTGGCCGCGCACCATCGCCTTCCTCAAAGAACGCCTGAAGTAGACGCCTGACGGGATGTTTCAGCGGATCCTGGCACCGGTCGATTTCACGAGGAACTCTCTTCGCGCCGTGCGCACGGCCGGACGCGTCGCATCCGTCTCGAATGGAGAAGTCACCCTTCTTCACGTGATCGAACGCATTGCCGGCGACGAGTCGGGCGCCCTCCGGAGCTTCTACCGCCAGCTCGAGAAGAATGCCCGCGTCAAGATGCAGCCCCTGGTGCGAGAACTCGAGAGGAAAGGCATCCGAACCGCTTCCGAGATCGGTTACGGAAACCGGGTGGCCGAAATCCTGCGGTTCGCGGAGGAGAACCAGACCGATCTGATCGTGATGAGCTCGCACAAACTGCCGCTGCGGCGGCCGACGACCGAGAGCTGGGGAACGATCAGCTACAAAGTGGGCATCCTCTCGCGCTGTCCCATCCTCCTGGTGAAGTAGCCCCTCCGCCCTCAACGGCCCCCGGACGCGCAGGGAAACGGTTGGACCGGGCGATGGCGGTCGGCGGCGGCGAGACTCCCACGCGCGCGAGATCTCTCGAACCCGGCCGAGCTGATGAGAACGCATCTAGGTAATCGCCGGGAGGACCGGTACGAAGGAAGTATGCACAACGTCCTTCGAACCGCCGATCCCCGCGAGAGCCGCTGGCCGTGGTGGGACTGGTGGATGGACCGCAAGGCCCGCTGGGTCCGCGACGAGGACCCGCAGCTCGATGAGGCGGTTTTCAGGACCCTCGCGGCCGGCACGGGGCTGCCGCCGATCCACCAGCGATCGAACTTCGCCTTCGCGAGCGTGCGCGACGGCGCCGAACGCTTCCTCGGAATGTCCAAGGGAGGCGAGCGCCCCTACGCGCGGGTCTACACGAGGATGGGAAATCCAACGACCGAGTACCTCGAAAAGGTGCTCCTCCAGCTCGAAGCGCACCATGTGATCGAAAAGGCCCTCGCCGCGGACGAGACCGAGCCGACGATCGGCACCCTCATCTTCAGCTCTGGAATGGGAGCGATTTCGGGTCTCTTTCTTTCGATTCTCCGCTCGGGCGACACGGTCCTGGCCGGCAACGTCTATGGCTGCACCGATAGCCTTCTGCGCGGGCTCTCCCGTTTCGGCGTCGAGACGATCTTCTGCGACATGGCCGACCTCGCCGCCGTCGAGAACACGCTCGACAGCCACCCGAACGTTGCGGCGGTGTTCCTCGAGTCGCCCGAGAACCCGACGCTGCGCCTGGCGGATATCGAGAAGATCTCACGGCTGACCCAGAGCCGCCGGGCTCTGCTCATCGTGGACAACACGCTCTGCTCCCCCTACCTCCAACAGCCGTTTCGCCTCGGGGCCGACGTGGTGGTCCACTCCCTGACGAAGTACGTCAACGGCCATTCGAGCTCCCTCGCGGGCGCCGTTCTCGGGCCCTTCCGCTTCCTGAAGGGCGACCTTTTCCCCTGGTACAAGGATCTCGGCGCGACGCCGTCTCCGTTCGACTCCTGGCTGAACTCGATGACCGTTCAGAGCCTGGCTGTTCGACAGAAGGAGCAATGCGCGAGCGCCGCGCGCATCGCGGAATTCCTGCGCGGACATTCGGCGGTCTCGCACGTGATGTATCCGGGCTTCTCCGATTTCCCTCAGGCCGATCTCGCAGCGAAACAGATGCGCAACGGCGGCTCCATCGTCAGCTTCGATTTGAACGGCGGGTTGCGGGCGGGCGAGAGGCTGATGAACTACTTCGCCCGAAAGGACACTCCGATGGAGCTCGCCGTGAGTCTCGGGTCGGCGATCTCCTACATCCAGCATCCGGCCTCGATGACGCATGCGAGCGTTCCGGAGGCGGAGCGCCTCGCTCGGGGGATCACGCCGGGTCTGATCCGGCTCTCCGTCGGGCTCGAGGGGGCCGAGGTTCTGATCGAGCACCTGGACTGCGGACTCCGCGGCCCGGTGCGGCTGGGCTAGGGTTCCGGGGACCGCAAGGTCCCGCGCCAACGAATACTCGGACGCTCTCCTCGCGGATTTCCGAAGAAGAGGGGTTGCCGGTGCGACCCTCACCGGCGATGCAACCGTACTCTTCCTGAAGCAGTTCCCGCTCAATTGACCGGCGGGGGTTGCCGGCGTTCTCAGGCCTTTTCGGGCATCCCCGGCGTCCGATCGCTCGGCTGCTCGGTTCTCAGCGCTCGCGGAAGCGACCGGGCCATCTGGCCGGCAGTTTCGCCTCCCCGGGCCCGACTCGGCTGGATCCTCATCACCCAGGTGCAGTACTCGCACTTGACTCTCCCGTCCAGCCCGATTTCCGTGGCGTTGGATCGGCCGCAATTCCGGCAGTGCCAATTTCGGACAGCTGTCATGGACACTCGCTTTCTCGCCGAAAACCGGCGACGGGCACTAACCGATTGGCTGGAGGGGCCGTCGAGGGATCGGAGGGAAGAAAGTTTATCACGCGCTGCAGAACAGCGCTGAATCGACCCAGCCCGCGAGAGAGATCCTCCCTCGAAGGAGAAGGGCACCCCAGGGGGTTCGGGGGACCGCAAGGTCCCCCGCAAAAAGATTACTCGGACACATTCCTCGCTCGCGACGGCCTTCCGAACACAGAAGCGGCGACTCGCTCACGGGCGCCCTTACGGCTATCCCGGCTTTGTCGGATCCAGTGTCGCGAGCAGGTTCTTCAGGTCGTCGGCGTGCTCTTCCTCGACCGCGAGGATCTCCTCCATCATCCGACGCGAGGTGATGTCCTGGTCGCCGAGGAAGCGCACGATCTCGCCGTAGGCCTCGATCGCGATGCGCTCGGCGACGAGGTCCTCGCGGATCATGTCCACGAGGCTGTCGCCCTCGACGTACTCGGAATGGCTGCGGGTCGCAAGCCCCTCCGGACTGAAGTTCGGCTCGCCGCCGATCTGCGTGATGCGTTCGGCGATCCGGTCCGCGTGCCCCTGCTCGTCGTTGGCGTGCTCGAGAAATTCCTGAGCGACGGCCTGCGCGTGAATTCCCTGCGCCATGAAGTAGTGACGCTTGTAGCGGAGCACGCACACGATCTCCGTCGCCAGGGCCTCGTTCAAGACGGCGATGACCTTCCCGCGGTTCGCGGTGTAGCCGCGCGTCACGGCACCGTCTTCGATGTGTTGTCTCGCCCGGCGACGGAGCTCCTTGACGTCGCTCAGAAACTCGCCTCCGGGGGGAGCTTTGCGCTTTTTCTTTTCCATGGGCACTCCTTTCCGAAACGATCGAGGTCGCGCTCAGTAGAAGTCCGAGCAGGACATGACATAGCCGCATTGCCGATTCGGGCAGAGGAGCTTGCAGCTTCGTTCGATGAGCTCGGCGCCGCAGTTGGGACAGAAGCGCTCGGGGCCGAATTCGTGACCCGCCTTCGGCTCAGAGGGCTCCGGCAGTCGATCTCGAGCGCGCTCGAAGCCGTCGTCCCGATCGCTCACGGGACGGGGGTCGCGGTGGTCGAGGGGGCGACCGCCGTCTGCGCGGGCGAAGGGGTGCCCGACGCGGGCGTCCCTTCGACTCCGAGGACGAGACCCGCGGGGGTCTTGAGCGCCGCGATCGGTGTCGTGTCGGGAGTGGGGGGCGCGGGCTCGGAAGCGTGTCGCTCGGTCGTATGCTCGGAGGGACGGCCCCGTGAGCAGCCTCCGCCCGCTGCGCATGCCGCCAGGAGAAGGGCGAGCCACGCGATCCGCTTCATGAAGGGTCTGTCTCAAAAAGGCATTCTAGGAGAGCCGAGTATCTGTCGGTGGGGGACCATGCGGTCCCCCACGCTCCCTGGCGGACAGAATTTGTCGCTTCTCGCCTCCGCGAGATGACCGAGTTTGCCGCCCAGCGAACCGGTCAAAGAAGCAAGGCCTTGAATTCAAATGATGATCGGTTGTTCCCCGAGGTGGTACGCGCTTTGA
>DASWIB010000077.1:0-9000 GCA_036397915.1 Thermoanaerobaculia bacterium
TTCCTCGACTTCTCGATCGGCCCGAAGGACCGCGCGTTCACGGTCTCTTTCGATAGCGAGCCGTACCTCCTGACGAAGCTCACGAACCGCAAGGACCGGATCTTCCGGTCGCTCGCCGGGCTGCGTGCCGAGGGATCGACCGCGCTCTACGACGCGATCATCTACAGCCTCTACCAGTTCACCGGCGTCAAGGGGAAGAAGGCGCTCGTGATCCTCTCCGACGGAAAGGACACGGCGTCGAAGTTCGACTACGAGACGCTCGTCGAGTACGTGAAAAAGGCCGGGATCTCGATTTACGGGATCGGGCTCAAGATCTCGGGCGTGGATCTCGAAGTGAAGTACAAGCTGAACAAGCTCGCGCAGGCAACCGGCGGTCAGACGTTCTACGTCGACGCGGCGAAGAACCTCGAATCCGTATACCGGCAGATCAACGATGACCTGCGCAGCCAGTACATGTTGACCTACTACTCGACCAACACCAGCGGCAAGGACAAGTGGCGCAAAGTCGAGGTGAAGGTCGAGCCGACGAGCCTTCAAGCGAGGACGATCACGGGGTATTACCCGTAGTACCCGCTCGTGTCGTTCCGAGCGAAGCGAGGAATCTTTCCGAAATCCGAGAGGGATTCTTCGGCCTTCGGGCCTCAGAATGACAGGGTGGTGATGCGCCTTCTCCTCGCCTCTGCTTCGCCGCGCCGGGCCGAAATCCTGGAAGCTCTCGGGATTCCCTTCACGGTCACGCCAACGGACGTCGACGAGATGGTCGCGCCGGGCGAGTCCGGCCGGGAAGCCGCACTGCGGCTTGCCGCCGAGAAAGCTGCGGCAGCGGCCGCGCTGCATCCGGAGGATTGGGTGCTCGCCGCGGACACGCTGGTGCTCCTGGACGGCGCGATCCTGGGCAAGCCGCGCGACGACGCAGAGGCCCGGGAGATGCTCCGGCGTCTCTCCGGGCGCGAGCACCGGGTCGTCACGGCGGTGCGGCTCACAAAGGCCGCCGGTCCGGAACTCGATGCGGTCGAGGAGAGCCGGGTCCGCATCGCGCCGCTCGACGAGGACGAGATCCGCTGGTACGTCGCGACCGGCGAGCCGCGCGACAAGGCGGGCGCCTACGCCGTGCAGGGACTCGGAGCGCGGTTCGTCGAGTCGGTCGAGGGCTCCTTTTCGAACGTCATGGGCCTGCCGGCTCGAAGCGTCTACGACCTTCTCCGAGGAGCTCCCGATCCCGATCTCGCTCGGCTCGCTCGTCCTTCCGGGCGAGCTTCATCTGGTACATCCGGGAATCCGCTTCCGCCAGAGTGATCGGAAACTCCGCGTCCGAGCGGTGAACCGCCCAGCCGACCGAGAGCGTCGGCTGCAGGTTGTCGGTCCCCGGAATGTTCGGCAGACGTCGCACGAGCTCTTCCGCCTTTGCCCCGGCGGAAGGCTCGTCCGTTCTCGGGAGGATGATCAGGAACTCGTCGCCTCCCCAGCGGAAAACGTAGTCGGTTTCGCGCACGCACGCTGCCAGATAGTTGGCGACGAACCGAAGCACGTCGTCTCCGACGGCATGGCCCTTTCGGTCGTTGATCTCCTTGAAGCGGTCCACGTCGATGAGCAGCACCGCGACCGAGGTGCCGAAGCGTCGCGCGCTCGCGAGCTCCCGGCGAATGATGTCATTGAAGTAGTGCCGGTTGAACAGGCCGGTCAACGGGTCGCGGATTCCCATTTCCTTCAGTTGCTGGTCGGAGGAGACGAGCTGGTGCATCTCGGCTGCGAGCTGGGTCTGGCTGGCTTCGAAGAGCAGAATGATGATTCCGGCCGCGATCGTCATCTCCAGGAACATCGCGAGGAACGCGGAATACTGGACGAGCGACGGCACATGGTCGGGCCCCCCGAACCGCACCGTCGCGTAGGCGAGGCCCGCGCGTTCCATTCCCCACAGAAGGAAGGACCCGGAAAGGATAAAGCGCCCCGCCGGCGAACCCCGTCCGATGGCGAAGGAGACCGCCGTCGCCAGGTACGCAATCCCGGTCGCAAGGACGATCGGGGTCGCTCGAGCGACCAGGCCCTGTTCGACCGAGGTCCACCACGAGAGCGCCAGGACGGGAAAGATCCAGAGCAGCTCGCGCGTCCTCGAGGGTATGCGCTCGTCGCGGAAACGGCGAACTCCGCGCAGGAGCAGCAGCGCGTGCGCCACGAAACAGGAGTTGAGGACGAAAAAGAAAGACCGACGGTGACCGAAAGACGGAAGAAGGAAGAGAGCGGTCAGGCCGACGAGCAGGAATGCCCAGGAAGCGATCCAATCGAGAAACGCACGCCTGCGGATCTTCTGGTAGAGCAGGACGAATACGATGAACAGCAGGGCTGTTCCCGCCGACTGAAGCAGCAGGGAAAACTGATAAACGGGCATCGATTCTCGCCGAACGAGTAGGAGAATCTTAACCGATGTCTCCGGCAACGGCCGCTCGACGCAGCCGGAAGAGAGCAGAGAGCCGCGGGGCGCCATCTCATAGCGACGACAGGATCGCCCTGGTCGGTCCCGACGTGATGGTCGCACGCGCGCTCCGTGCGACCGTCGCCGCCCGGCTTCCCCAAGCGCGTCTCGAGCCGTTCTCGCTCGCCCGCCTCGCTCGCGACCCGAATGCCCCCCTCCGCGCCGTTCTCTGCCCGTCCGGAACGAGTCTCGCCGCGGACCTCGAGTTCCTCCGGGCAGCGCGGCGAAAGGCCCTCTGGCCGATACCCGGCGCCGACCTCTGGGGCGCAATCGCGGGGCTGCGCGGCGCTCACGACACGGTGCCACGCGGTGCTCGGCCGCCGGCGCCGGCCCGCAGCGGCCGTCGAACCGCCCTGCTCCTCGAGGGAAACGTCACTTTCGAGCGCGCCCAGAATGCCGCCTCGTCCGGCGCGCCGCGCGACTGGATCGTCGAGCGGGTCCAGCGAGTGCGGATCGGAGAATCCGGTCTGCAGGAGCTGCGCCGGCTCGGTATCCGCTGGTCAGTGCTCGAACCGGTCGAGGTCGTCGCGCTCTCGGCGTCCGCCTCGCTCGCCAAGGCCCGCCATCTCTGGGCGAAGCTGCTGCCTTCGGACGTCCCGGTATGGGTGATCCCGGCCGGTCGAGTCCGAGGTCCAGGGGGTTCGGGTAACCGCAAGGTCCCCCGCTGAGATTACTCGGACAGACTCCGAGGAGTTCAAGGCAAGATCGCCGTAGTTCTTGACCCCGAATCCCGCGATTGCTCCACCCGAATCTCTATCCCCGGCGCGTAAACGCCACGCGGGAGAAAGCTCTCAGCTCCACGGTAAAATCCGGTTTCCTTGGAGAGCACGACGGCACTGCCAACCCTCGCCGAGAGGGATTTCCCTCTCGGCGTAGACGGCTTCACATACCAGGACCTGCATCGCGAGAACCGGCTCGCGGAGCTGGACCGTGTCTTCTTTGCCGACCTCCGGCGGGAGGACGCCGGGCTCGCCGAGAGGGTGACCGCCTGGCGCGCTGCCCCCGACTCCCTCGACCCGGTCTCGCTGTCGAGGCTGCTGATCGAGGCGGCGAGACCCCTTTCGCGCTTCATTGTCCGGTTGTTCGGAATCGAACGGGAGTGGCGCGCGCAGGGCGCTTCGGCCGAACCGGAAGCAGTCCTGTTCCGCTTCCGACGCGATTTCCTGCTGCGCCGTGCCGCCCGCGCGGCTCCCGCCGCCGAAGCCGACCTGAACTCGCTCGCAAGTCGGGCCCGCAGGATCGAGGTCGAGCTCTTCGGCGAGCTCCCCTGGCAGAGCGATCCGGAGCTCTCGACTGCGCGCATGGCGTCGGAACTCCTCGACCTCGAGGCCGAGCACATCGAGGCCATCCGCCAGAAGAAACGCTCCTCCGTCGCCGAATCGTCGCGCCAGCGGACCGCCGATCTGGCGGACCGCGCCCGATCCGGTTCCCAGGACCTCCCCCGGCCGCGCGACGACTCCGACGAGGCGGCTCTGGAGTTCCTCGACGCCCTGCTCGCCCTTTACGCGAGCTGGTGCCGCGAACGCCTCCACCGGCCCGAGCTTCGCCGCGAAGTCGCGAGCTGGGCTTCGTTCCATCTACCGGGGCCCTTCGACTTCCATCGACTGGTCGAGACCGAGCGCCCGAAGCCCGATTTTCCGGAGGAACGCGTGGGACTGCCGTCCCGACGGCGGCGGCGGGACGGGTTCCGCCTGACCGACCCGAGGATGACGCGACGCGAGGTCCTCGGTGAGGCTCATTACTGCATCCTCTGCCACGACCGGGACAAGGACTCCTGCGCCAAGGGCTTCTTCGATTCGAGGACCGGCACCTGGCAGAAGAACCCGCTCGGCATCGAGCTGCGCGGCTGCCCGCTCGACGAGAAGATCTCGGAGATGCACCAGCTCCGCCGGGAGGGGGACTCGATCGGCGCGCTCGCGCTGGTGGCGATCGACAACCCGATGGTCCCCGGGACGGGACACCGGATCTGCAACGACTGCATGAAGGGCTGTATCTTCCAGAAGCAGGACCCGGTCAACATCCCTCAGATCGAGACGGGCGTCCTGACGGATGTCCTCGCTCTCCCATGGGGTGTCGAGATCTACGGCCTTCTGACCCGCTGGAATCCGCTCGCGCCGCACCGGCCCTATCCGCTGGCGTACAACGGAAAGAAGGTTCTGGTCGTGGGGCTGGGTCCGGCGGGTTACACGCTCGCGCACTATCTGATCAACGAGGGGTTCGGCGTCGTCGGGATCGACGGGTTGAAGATCGAGCCCCTGCCCGCCGAGTGGACCGGCGCGGACGGACTCGGGGTCCAGCCGATCCGCGACTATGCATCGATCTCGCGCCCTCTGGACGAGCGACCGCTCGTGGGTTTCGGCGGTGTGTCCGAATACGGGATCACGGTTCGATGGGACAAGAACTTCCTGACGCTCGTCCACCTGACGCTCGCGCGCCGCCAGCGACTCTCGATCCTGGGAGGCGTGCGCTTCGGGGGGACGATCACGGCCGAACAGGCATTCGAGCTCGGTTTCGATCACGTCGCGGTTGCCGCGGGCGCGGGCCGGCCGACGATCATCGCGATGAAGAACAACATCCTCCGCGGCGTCCGGAAGGCTTCGGACTTCCTGATGGCGCTGCAGCTGACCGGCGCGTTCAAGGAGGAGGCTCTGGCCAATCTGCAGGCGGAACTCCCGGCGATCGTGATCGGCGGGGGCTTGACGGCCATCGACACCGCGACCGAGCTCCTCGCCTACTACCCGATCCAGGCGGAGAAGACGCTTGCGAGGTACGAGGCCCTCGTCGCCGAGCACGGCGAAGAGGCGGTGCGGGCGCTGTTCGACGCGGAGGAGCGCGAGATCCTCGATCGGCTGCTCCGTCACGGCGGAGAAGTCCGGCGGGAGCGCGAGCGCGCGCATGCCCTGGGCGGGAAGCCCGACCTCGCGCGGCTCTGCCGGGAATGGGGCGGGGTCTCGATCGTCTATCGGCGGACGATGGAGGAGTCTCCGGCGTACCGGCTGAACCACGAGGAGATCATCAAGTCGCTCGAGGAGGGCATCTCCTTCATCGAGGGGCTCGAGCCGGCGGAGGCGGTGCCCGATCAGTACGGCAAGCTCGCGGCGGTCAAGTTCCGCCGGTCGGGGAGCGGGGAGCTGGTCGAACTGGCCGCCCGCATCTGCCTGGTCGCCGCCGGGACGACGCCCAACATCACGTACGCGAAGGAGTTTCCCGACGCGATCCCGCTCGACGAGCGGCGCCGGTTCTTCGCGCCGCACCGGGCAGTTCGGGGGGACGACGGCGAGTGGCGGCTCCTGCCGGCGTCTCCCGAAGACGAGGGAGCTTTCTTCACCGGCTACTCCCGCAGAGGGAAGTTCATCACCTTCTTCGGCGACAACCATCCCGCATACAACGGCAACGTCGTCAAAGCCATGGCGTCGGCGAGGGCCGGCTACCGCGCGATCACGGAAGTCCTCGACGGGCATCTTCCCGCATCCTCCGAGCCGGACGAGCGCCGCGAGGCGGAATGGAGCGCGTTTCGACGCCGCTTCGAGGATCGGTTCACCGCTCGAGTCGTCGAAGTTCGGAGGCTGACGCCGACGATCGTGGAAGTCGTCGTCCGCGCTCCGGCAGCCGCGGAGAACTTCGAGCCGGGGCAGTTCTTTCGGCTGCAGAATCTGGAGACGTACGCCCCTTCGATCGACGGATCACCCCTCCTGATCGAGCCGCTGGCACTGACCGGCGCCTGGGTGGACGCCGAGCGCGGACTCCTCTCGATGATCGCGCTCGAGCTCGGTGCGTCCTCCCGCATCTGCTCGGTCCTGAAGCCGGGAGAGCCGGTCCTTGCCATGGGCCCGACCGGCAGCGCGACCGAACTGCCCGAGAACAGCACAGTTCTCCTCGCCGGCGGCGGGCTCGGCAACGCCGTCCTCCTCTCGATCGGGAAAAAGGCGCGGTCGCTCGGCAACCGGGTGATCTACTTCGCGGGCTACAAGAAGGCCGAGGACTTCTACAAGAGGGAAGACCTCGAGGCCGCCTCGGACATCCTCGTGCTCTCGGTCGACCGGGGCGAGCCGATTCCCGTGCGCCGGCCGGGCGATCGCCAGTTCGTCGGCAACATCGTCGAGGCGATGACCGCCTGGGCGGAGGGCCGGCTGGGTGAGACTCCGATCCGCCTCTCGGAGGTGGACCGCATCATCGCGATCGGCTCGGACCGCATGATGGCCGCCGTGGCGCGCGCGCGGCACGGAGTGCTCGCGCGGCACCTGCGCCCGGACCACGTCGGGATCGGATCCATCAACTCGCCGATGCAGTGCATGATGAAAGAAGTCTGCGCGCAGTGCCTTCAGAAGCACCTGGACCCGGCGACCGGGAAGGAGAAGGAGATCGTCTTCTCCTGCTTCAACCAGGATCAGAAGTTAGATGAGATGGACTGGGACAACCTGGCGGCGCGACTCCGGCAGAACACCGTGTCCGAGAAGCTGACGAACCTCTGGCTCGAAAGGCTGTTCGCACGACACGACGTGCGGACCGTGTAGCCCCTCCCCGGCGTCGTTCGGGGGACCGCTGGGAAACTGAGAGGGCCGCAGTTCTTGCCGAGCGGAATCCTCGCCTCGGCGCCTCCCCCGTTTTACCGGCGCGCGGCCCGAGAGCGTGAGTCTCCGGCCGGTTTACGGGACTCCGGCGAGGAACAGCAGGTAGGGATTGATGGCCAGTCCCTCTCGGAGGTTGTCATCGTCCGGCAGGCGGGTGATCGAGAAGTGCAGGTGGGGCCCACCGATGACCCGCCCGGTCGCTCCGACGTGGCCGATCACGTCCCCTTTCGAGACCTTGTGCCCGACCGCCAGCCCCTGCGCATATCGCGAGAGGTGGCAGTAGAAGAAGAGATACCGGCCGCTCGAATCTTTCTGGTAGATGGTGATGCCCCCCCGCTTCTCCCGGGTGAGCTTGACGATCTCGCCGTCATCGGTGGCAAGGATCGGGGTCCCTCGCGGCGCGCCGATGTCGATCGCCAGGTGACGCGCGTACTGACCTCTCGAATCCAGGAACGAGTCGCGAAGCCGTTCCCGGTCGACGCCCTCGACGGGAACCAGGAGGTTCTGAGCCAGCAGCTCCGAGAGATCGACGTCGTGGGGACGGACACGCGCGGTCGCCGACTTCGGCCGGAAGAGAGATCCGAGCCTGCGGGCGATCCGCGCGATGCGGGAAGAGTCGTGTCGCGGCACCACGTCCCCGGCATCCGCATTTTCGGGAGTGTCGTCGTCCGCGGCGTGGACGTGCGCCTCGATGACCGGAGCGTCCACGGGCGGGCACGGAGGCTCGGGAAAGTTGTGCGCTTCCGCCGGCGTCGCGTCGGGAACCGCCGGTCCGTAGCCTTCCGCTGTCACTACCTGGATGGAATCCAGAATGACCTCTCCCGACCCGATGTGGTAGATCAACCGGTCGTACCCTTGACGCGCCGAGCTCCGGCTCGATACACGCCCAACCGGCCCGCCGGAAAGGAGATTCGGATCCCGACGCTTCCGTGTCGCGCGCGCGGGCACGACGCCCCGTGACCCGCCGGGCAAATGCCGGAGAACCCGTTTCGAGGCCCCTCTCCCTTGGCGGGGTCCTGCTTCGGAGTAATCGGGCAGAGAGAGCAGGGACAAAGTCACAGCCAGAGCAGCCGTGACGACCGGCGCCTTTCGCACGATACGGATTGTTTAGAAGGGATGAAGGCCGTGTCAAGAAGAAAACCCATCAGATTCAAGGACTTATGCTGTTACAGCATGAGTGCCGCGAGCCCATTTCGGGACAGACTTCGACTTCGGACTCCGAACTCTCGACTGCGGCTACCCCCGCTCGAGGTAGGTGTTGTCGCGCGTATCGACCTTGACCAACGTCCCCGGTTCGATGAACTGCGGAACCATCACCTGGAGGCCGGTTTCGAGCGTCGCCGGCTTGTAGGAGGCGGAGGCCGTCGCCCCTTTCATGCCGGGCTGGGTCTCGACGACCTTGAGCGTCACCGTGTTGGGGAGCTCGATGCCGACAGGGTTCGCCTCGAAGAAGTCGACGTGAATCCGGGTGTTCGGAAGAAGGTAGACCATCTGCTCTCCGATGACTTCGTCGGAGAGCGTCACCTGGTCATAGCTCTCGCTGTCCATGAAGTGGTGCCCGGCAGAGTCGGAATAGAGGTACTCCATCTCCCGCTCGTCGAGCGACGCCTTTTCCACCCGATCCGTCGAACCGAACCGGTGCTCGATCATCGCGCCGTTTCGCAGGTTGCGCATCTTGACCTGAACGAACCCGCGCAGGTTGCCGGGCGTCTTGTGGATGACTTCGTGGGCGCGGTGCAGCTCACCGTTGTAGATGAGGAGCGTGCCGCTGCGGAGCTGGGTTGCCGAGATCATCATGGCCGGTTACTCCCGAAAAAACCGGCGAAATGTAGCAGAAAAAAGCCCCGGGCGAACCCGGGGCTTGACGCGCGGGCCGGCTTTAACGCGGGAAGACCGTCTTGACCGGCTTCACCGGGCCGGGAAAGACGAGCTCGAAGTCCCCCGGAGCCGCGGTGGAGA
>DASWIB010000078.1:0-3917 GCA_036397915.1 Thermoanaerobaculia bacterium
ACAGATACTCGAGAATTTATCGGTTCGGGGGACCGCAAGGTCCCCCGCTGAGATTGCTCGGACAAACTCCTTGACCCCCCCTCTGCCGGAGGGAGAGAGAGTCGTCACCGGCGCCCCGGAGGCACTACTGAAGGTACGCCCGACATCCGTAGCACCAGAGCCAGTCGGCGCCCTTCCGGGGCCGGATGAAGAAGTGGCCGGTCTTCTCGAAGTGTTCGCGGTCGTGAGCGCCGTGCGACTCGCAGCATCCCACGTACCCGCAGGTCTGGCAGACGCGCAGGTTCTCCCTCTCGCCGCAGGCCTCGCAGGCCTTCTTTCCGGACGCGGGTCGGCGGAGGAGAAGGAAGCGCCCCCGCGGAGCGGGCAGGGCCGCCGCGTCGTGTGCGCAATCCGAGATCGGCCGCCTCACCGTTCCACCCGTTCGACCACCTTGCCGAGCTTTGCGGCGAAATGCTCCCGCCACGACGGATCGAGTCGTTCGTGCGCCGCGAGCCGTTCCATCGCCGCTGCGTCGTCCCGGTCGAAGAGGAACACTCGAGCAATCTCGGAGACGGAAACGCCCGCCGGATCCGAATGAATCCGTTCGACCGCGTCTCCCGCTCGAACCACGCCTTCCCGATCCACGCGGAAGTAGATTCCCCAGCGTCGCGCCTCCGCGAACGCCTGGACCATGCGCGGATCTCCGAAGCGGATGCCGAGCTTGTAGCAGGGCAGGCGCGGGGCGATCGCCTCGAGCTCGGCGTCGCCCATCCGAAAGACGTCGCCGATCGAGACCGCGCTCTCTTCGAGGCCGCGGATCGTCAGGTTCTCTCCGAAGTTCGCCGGTTCGAGCTCACGCCCGAGAGCTCTCTCCCACCAGTCGTAGTGCTCCGCCGCGTAGGCGTACACCGCCTTGTACTCGCCGCCGTGTACCCGGCGGTCCGACTGCCGGTCGCCGTCGAGATTGTGACGGCGAACGCGGACGGTACCGGCCACCGCAGACTTGAAGATCGAGGTCCGGATTTCCTTTCCGTGCCAGCGGACGAGGCGGGGGCGACCGGCCGAGACCGTCTCGATCTTCATGGAAGCTCCTACGCCATAACCGCGTCGAGGGATTCCGTCATTCGAATCGCGCGGCCATGGCCTCCGCCAGGCGCGGTCCCGTCCCCTCCTCCTCGTGCTTGAAGAACACGTAGGCTTCGCTCCAGGGCTCGGCGCGGATCCTGTCCGCCCACGCCGCGATCTCGGCTTCGCCATAGTCGGGCCGGCGCAGGCGCAGGTAGCCCCAGCCCGCCGTCGATCGGGTCGGCGTCGCGAGGTTCTCGTCCTCGGCCCAGCAGAGGGCCGCCCGCGCCGATCGCAGCGCATCGAACGTCTCGTCGTCGAACCACGACTCGTGGCGGAACTCGAACGCGGAGCGGGAGGCTGCGGGAAGGACCGCGAGGAAGTCTGCGAGAAGCGGAAGGTCCTTCTTCAGGTTCGGCGGCAGCTGGAAGAGAGTCGGGCCGAGGCGATCACCGAGGGTCGTCGCGACGCCGAAGAAGTACGCGACCGCCTCGCCCGCCTCCTTCAGGCGCTTACGGTGAGTGATCTGCTGCGAGGCCTTGAGCGCGAACGCGAATCCGTCGGGGACCTGTTCCGCCCAGCTCTCGAGGAGCGCCGCGCGCGGCATCCGGTAGAAGGTGTTGTTGATCTCGACCGCCGGCAGCCGCGAGGCGTAATAGCGGAGCATCCCGGAGTTCGGCAGATCCTCCGGGTAGAAGCTCCCCTTCCATTCCTTGTACGAGAACCCGCTCGTGCCGGTGAGCACGCGCATCGCGAGGGCCGCTCGCCTCAAAAGACCGAGGCGAGCGGGATTTCGAGACCCGGCAGGAGCGGGGAGCGGAGGACGTCGTCCCCGCTGTGGAGCGTTACCCGGAAAAAGCCGTCCTCGGAGTTGACCAGCACCTCGATCGTCTTCGCATCCGGATCGGCGATCCACATCTCTCGCACGCCGAATCTCGCATACTGCTTCGCCTTCGCGACCTGGTCCCGGTCCGCCGTCGAGGGAGAGAGCACCTCGACCACGAGGTCCGGCGCCTCCGAGATGTACTTCTCTGCGATGATCGAGCGGCGCTCCTCGGCGATGAAGAAAACGTCGGGCTGGAGAACGTCGAACTTCGAAAGGACCAGGTCGCACGGGGCGAAGAAGACCTCGCCGAGACGGTATTGCTCCACGTGTTGATTCACCCGCAGGAAGAGCCTCTTCGCAACGATCTGGTGGTACGGGGTAGGCGCGGGAGTCAGGCAGAGCTCTCCGTCGACGACCTCGTAGCGGCGGTCCTCGGGCAGAAGGAGGTATTCCTCGTACGTGAAGCGGAGCGACTCGGGGACGCTCATTCGCCCTTCATTCTATTGTCGTGACATCGCGGCCGCTCCTCTTCCGCGCCGCATGATGCCGTGCATCCTCTTCGTCAAATCAGGCGATCCTCTCCCCGGCGGGAGTTTCGAGGCAGTCAGCGCTCGTTACTTGAACCCGACCTTCGCGGCGGGAAGCGGTCAGCTCCCGGGCGCCCGAAACCCGAACCCTCCGGCCTTCTCCATCGCCCCCATGGCGTCGCGGACGGTGAGGAGCGGAGTCGTCTTGTAGGACTTCACGTGTCCCGCCGACGACACGGCGATCGAGATGGCTGCCGCCGCCGCGAGATCGGGCGCCTCCATGATGGCGACGGCGTCGTATTCGCCGACCGAGAAATAGAAGCTGTGCAGCTTCCCGCCGGCTTTCGCGATCAGGCCTCGAAAGACCTCCTCGCGGTCAACCGGGTTCTTCGCCATCGCGCCCCAAGCCTGTGAAGTGTAGGCCGCCTGAGCCAGAAAGTAAGGCATCGTTTCCTCCTTGGACGGCTGACTCTATCGCCCGGCCGATCGAGGAGGTCGCCCCAAAAAAGAAAGGCCGCCGATTGCCGCCGGCGGCCTTGAAAGAAGCGAAGGAGAGCTTAGTAGCGGCCGCCCCCGTAGCTACCCGATCCTCCGTTGTTGCGCGGACGCGCCTCGTTGACTTTGAGCGACCGACCTCCGAAGTCAGTTCCATCGAGCGCCAGGGCTGCCTTGCCGATCGTCGCGTCGTGAAATTCGACGAAGCCGAATCCCTTCGACTGTCCGGTGCTGCGATCCATGATCACGGTCGCCGTGTCCGGCGTGCCGAATCGCGCGAAAGCGTCGCGGAGCTGGTCGTCCGAGATGTTGTAGGGGAGGTTACCGACGTAGAGTTTCATCCGATCCATCCTTTTTGCCAGGGCTGACCTGGCCATTGCCGGAAGAGAGTTGATGTCGGAAAAGCCGCCGGCGCGGCGCACCGAATTCTCGTCATTCTGTTTCGTTCGGATTTCGTCAGAAAGCGTCTGAGGAAGAGCGAGCGAGGCGAGAACTGGGGCACTCTACCACATTTCACGCTCTCGCGCCGAGAGAGGTCGCGCCGCCGGTTGTCGGAGGTCAGGAGCCGGGGGGTTCGGGGGACCGCAAGGTCCCCCGCCAAAGAAACGCGTCGCGGCCCAGACCCAGGGCGATCCACGAACGCACTCGGACATGTCGTTCTGCAGATGAAAGCCAGGATCGGCACCGGAGAAGCGCCGATTGCGCTGGTCGTGAAAGGGCAGGCTCGACAGTAAGAGCAGCCCGGGCGCGCCTCGTCAGTGCTGGAGCGGGAAGCGCGGGTCGAAAAGAATCTCCATGAATCGCGGGGAGACCCCGAACGTACTTGCACAAAGCAACGGAAGCGCTTTCCCCGGGAGAAGAAGCTTCGCGACGACGACATGCTTCTCGCTTTCAAGCACGACGGGGAGGATCTTGCGCCCGAGCACGGCGTTCCCTGCCGCCTCGTCGTGCCGAAGCTCTACTTCTGGAAGAGCGCCAGGTGGGTCCGCGCATTCGAGTTCCTGGACTTGAACGCTCCGGGATTC
>DASWIB010000079.1:0-7290 GCA_036397915.1 Thermoanaerobaculia bacterium
GCACTCTCCGCAGGCAGCGTGATGGTGCGGCGCGACGCGGTCGCCGGGTGCGAATCCCTCGACGGCGTCGCCGACTTCGACGATCTCGCCGGCGACCTCGTGACCGAGGACTGTCCCGGCCTTCTGGTGCACATACCAGGAGAGAAGGTCCGAGCCGCAGATCCCGGAGGCGCGCGTGCGCATGAGCGCGTCGCCCGGCCCGATCCGCGGCACCGCCAGCTCGACGACCGAGACCGATCCATCTTCCTCGACGCGGACGGCTTTCATCGGCAGGCGTTTATCACTTCTGTCCCATGCCAGTCAGGGATATAAGAATTATTGCCATGCTAGAATTCCTCACTTCGAAGGGGTTTTCCATGACGAAGGTAATGGTTTCGTTTCCGGAGGACTTCCTGAAAAGAGTGGACGAAGAGGCGCGGGCACAAGATCGTTCTCGAAGCGAGTTGATCCGCGAGGCGCTCCGGGACTCGTTCGGCCGTCAGATGCCGAGGGCACGGTCCTGGGGGAAAGCATTGGCTCGCTTGCGTCGGCTCGAAGCGGAATGGGTCGGAAAGTGGGACTCGACTGCCGTGATCCGCTCCGACAGGGAACGCGAGCGTGACCGCAAAGATCGTCGTTGACACCTCCGTCCTAATCAAGTGGATCAAGAGGCGGGATGAGGAGCTCCGCCGCGAGGCCCTCGCTCTGCTCGGAATCATCCAGCGCAGACCGCTCGAGGTCACCGCACCGGCACTACTACTTTACGAAGTGGGAAACCTGTTGCTCTGGAAGACCCAACTCGATTCCGGCGGCGTCGCCGCCGCTCTGGAGCAGATTCTCGACCTGCCCATCACTATCGTGAATCCCGAAGCCGCACTCCTGCGACGCGCGGCCCGCCTGGGTCGGGAGCTGAGGCTGACCTTCTACGACTCGAGTTTCCTGGCTTTGGCGGAGGAGCTTGATTGTCTTCTGATCACGGCCGACCGGAAACTCTTCGACACCGCGCGAGTCATACCTCGAGTCCGACATCTCTCGGCGATCGGTTCAATCGCATAGTTCGGCGGCAATCCTCTCCCCGCGAGGACGCGAAGCTGGACTGAGGAGGGTTTCAATCCGCGCCCCCGCACGGGGGCGAAGATAGCGCCTGCTCGAAAACCCCTCGGTAGACGTCGGCTGTCTGGTCGAGGATGGAGAGAAACGGTAGGGCGACGATGACACGTTCTAGACCGTGCGCCCTTGCATGTCGGAGTGCGAATGCGAGGGACGACAATGTCTTTCCGCCTCCGGTGGGCACCGTCAACGCGTACGCCCCTCGAGGACCTTCAGCGGCGGCGAGGCACCACTCCAAGACCCGCCGTCGACCTTGGTTGACAGGCGTTGGGGTCTCGCCATCAAAGCGCAGCAAATGGGCTTCGAGGACAGGTCCATACTCGATCAAAGGCAACCAAGTCCGGCGCTGCGCAGGTCGCGCGGCCGCGCTGTCTCCGGATTCGACAAACTTTTCGGTATCGAGGAAATCGGCATCGACGAGCGCTGAGAAGACCATTCGGACAAAGGTCTCAAATCGGCGCATGAGTTGTGCCTTTTCTTCCTCGGTCATGGCCCTCGCTCGGAGGAACGGAGGAAGAACCGGCTCGCCGCCGGGATCAAGAATCTCCGGTGGGACCTGAGCGATCACCTTTTCGTAGCGCGCGGTCTTCTCCGGGTTGTCGAGCCTCGTCTTCAGTCCCTGGCGGTCGTCCAGCCCTGCGTGATGCGCCGCGACTGCAAAGCGCAGGGCTAACCCAGGAAACGCGGTTGGAAGGCCGATCTCGCCGAAGCGTCTCAGAGAATGGAGTGCTCCCGCCGTGCTGTGGTCGGGGCCTCGTCTGCGCCTTCGAGGTTCCGCGCCAGTTTCAGCAGTGTCCTCGCCGAGAACCGGAGCCTCCGAGCCTGCTTCGGCGAGGAATGCCTGCCAATCGTGCGAACTTACCGAGGTCGTGCCACAGCCCTGCGAGGAAGGTCAGCTCGCCCGCTCCCCATCCGTCAGCGAACTTGCGGGCCAGCTCGGCCGTGGCCTTGAGATGCCGCTCGAGCGGGTCCCACTCCGAGACGGGTGACCCCGGTTTGGAGTGCGCATAGGCGACACGTCCGGCTGGTTCCTCTGGCACCGATGGAACAGAAGCGTATCGGAGAGCTGAGACACTTGGTGACCTACCGGCCGGGCTCATGGCCGCCAGCGTTGGCCATTCGACGATCGGCGGCGGGCAATCTGCCGTCGGCCCCCGGCTGCCGTCGGTCGTCTCCTCTAACGGTTCACAATTGCGTAGGGAACCGAGTCCCCGGACACCTCTGTGTTTTCGAGAAAGTGGGCAAGATCGGAGAGAGTTCCCTGATCAGTCACGAGGGCACGGATCTACGCCTCCGCAGCGCCGCCCGTCCCCTGCGCCCCACTGCGGAGGTCACCGGGAGCGAGATGTTCGAGGTTGAGCCAGTCGACGTCGAAGCTTGACGGCCGCGCCGCGCCCAGCCGCCGCAAGGCGGGATCGGTCCAAGTCGCTTCCGAGAGTTGCCTCAAGTCTCCAACGGGCGCACGGTTCAGTCCGCCGTCGCGTCCGCGAGCCGGACTCTCAGCCCCAGCTCTTCGCACGCAGCGAGCGCCCTGTTCGGATCGGCCACTCCCAGCCACGATTCGAGTGGAAGGTCCTTCGTTCTCCGATAGTGATCTTCTCGGATCCGGTGGACCCACTCGAGCGACGGCGATTCCCAAGTCCCTTTAGGCTCTGTGTCCATGGATCAGCTCCTCGGGAGAAACGATCTCGATCGGCGGATAGCCTCGATCGGGCCCCGCCACCCTTCCCGAAGCTTGGACTTCACCCGGTTCACTCTATTGCGAAGCGCCGCCGGCGCTCACGACGGCGTACCGGATGCCCTCGCGGCGCGCCTGCGCGTCGAGAAAGCGCGGAAGATCGGACAGCGAGCCGCGTCCGGAGACGAGCGGCGCCGGATCGATCTCACCCGAAGAGAGCATCTCCATCGCCGTGCGAGCCTCTTCCGGCGCGTAGTGAAACGAGCCGAGGAGCGAGATCTCGGAATAGTGGAGCCGCGCGGCGTCCCACGTGACCTTCGCTCCGGGGGCGCAGCCTCCGAAAAGAAGGACGGTTCCTCCCGGCGCGACCCGGTCGGCCAGCCGCTCCCACACGGCGGCGTCTCCGGTGCAGTCGACGGCGACCTCGGGGACGCCTGCAGAACGGGGCTCTTCGCGCTCGAGGTCGATCACCCGAGCGCCGTATGCGCGCGCAATCTGCAGCCGCGCCGCGCCGCCGCGGGCCGCGACGATCACCGGAACCCGGCGGGCGCGCGCGGTCGCCGCCCACAGGAGGCCCAGGGCGCCCGCGCCGTACACCAGAAGCGTCCCGGTGACGCGCCCGAGCCGTGTCCACCCGTGAAGCACCGAGGCGAGCGGGTCGAGGAACGCCGCGATCGGGTCCGGCAGATCGGGAGGAACCGGGTGGAGGTTCGCCGCGACGACGCCGGCCGGCACGCGCAGGTATTCCGCGAACGCGCCCCACGTGATGTCCGCGTGCCCGGTCGCGCAGAGGTTCTCGAAACCGCGCTGGCACTCGCGGCACACCCCGCAGGGACCCGAGATCCCGGGCACGACGCGGTCACCGACTGCGAACTGTTCGACCCTGTCGCCGACTTCCACGACCTCACCGCATGCCTCGTGTCCCATCGTGACCGGTAACGCGATCTTCGGGTGGCCGCGGACGAGCAGCTTGACGTCCGTGCCGCACGTCAGCGCGGCGCGCACCCGAAGCACGACCTCTCCGGGACCGGCGACCGGCCGTGCCAGCTCGCGCTCCTCGAATTGTCCGATGCCCGTCTGGACGAAGGCGCGCATTCGGCGAGACCGGCGATCTCTACGGGCGACGCGCGCGGACGAACCGCGCGAGCTCCGGGAGCTTTCCGCCGCCGCCGGGGAGTTTGCGCGCCGCCTCGACCGCCTCCTCGACCTTCTCGCCGAGCCACAGATGTGAGCGCGGATCGCCGAGGTACGTCGCGAAGGTGAT
This sequence comes from Thermoanaerobaculia bacterium, assembly GCA_036397915.1. Lineage (GTDB taxonomy): Bacteria > Acidobacteriota > Thermoanaerobaculia > UBA5066 > Gp7-AA6 > Gp7-AA6. The sequence goes on from DASWIB010000079.1 coordinate 4,032, forward strand.
ACCGCGCGTGAATTGGACGACCTGGCGTGCAGCATCGAGCATGTCCCAGAGGTATGCCGGGTCTCGCTCCTCAGGCGACATAGAGAAGTCGTTTCGTGCTCAGAATCGCGTGCCGGCGAAACGGGTTCCGGCTCTTCTCAACAGCTACCCAATCCAGCACGTCGACCGGCCGACGAAGGATCCGCGAGAGCTCCTCCTGCAAGCCGGTCAAATAGCTCATCCATGGGCCGGCGTCGTCGCGCTGGAACTTCACTAGAAAATCAACGTCGCTGTCCTGCCGGAAGTCGTCGCGCAGCACGGAGCCGAACACCGCAAGCTCCTCCACGTGATACTTGCGGCACGCGGCCGTGATTTGGTCCGGCGGGAAATCAATGCGCGTCGGAACGTCGAGAATCTTTTCGCTCATGTCCTCTGTGCGCCGATCCTATCCGGAGCGACCGTCGATCTGGACGCCATGTCCGAAGACGGGCGCCAAAGACCGTCTACGAGCGACGCGCGCCGACGAACCGCGCGAGCTCCGGGAGCTTTCCGCCGCCGCCGGGCAGTTTGCGCGCCGCCTCGACCGCCTCCTCGACCTTCTCGGCGAGCCACTGACGTGAGCGCTCGATCCCCCACACCGCGGGAAACGTGAGCTTGTGCGCGTCGGAATCGGCGCCGGCGCGCTTGCCGAGTGTCTCCGCGTCGGACTCGACATCCAACAGATCGTCCTTGATCTGGAACGCAAGCCCGAGTGCGCGGCCATACGCGTCGAGCTGCGAGAGAGCCTCTTCGCTCGCCAAGGCATAGAGCCCGCCCGCCGCGAGCGCCGCGCGGATCAGTCGTCCGGTCTTTGCCTCGTGGATGGTGAGCAACCGCTGCCCCGAGCGGCTGACTTCCCGCTCCGCCTCGAGATCCGCAACCTGGCCGGCGGTCATCCCCTCGCTCCCGATCGCTTCCGTGACGAGCTTGAGCACGCGGATCTTCGCCGCCGCGTAGCGCTCCGGCTCGGGGTAGCGCGCGAGCACGGCGAGGCCGAGTGTCAGGAGCGCGTCGCCGGCGAGGATGGCGATCGCCTCGCCAAACACGACATGACTCGTGGGCGCTCCCCGGCGGAGCGGCGCGTCGTCCATAGCCGGTAAGTCGTCGTGGACGAGCGAGTACGTGTGAATGAGCTCGAATCCACACGCCGGCGCTAGCGCCAGACCGGCCGGCGCGCCGAGGGCCTCGGCCGCGGCGAGGCAGAGGATCGGGCGGAACCGCTTGCCGCCGGCGAGGAGGCTGTGGCGCATCGCGCGGTGGAGCGTCTCCGGCCAGCGCGATTCGTCCGGCACGAGACGATCGAGCTCGGAATCGACACGATCCCGGCGCGCGGCGAGGTAAGCGGCGATTCCCTCTTCAGCCGCGGTCGTCGTCGTCCGAGTCCTCGCCGGAGATCTGCCCCGTCTCGAAGGGGACCGTCTTCCACTCCTCGCCCGACTCCTTCAGGACGAGCTCGACGGATTTCTGGACCTCCTTCAGCTTCGCGTCGCAGAAGCGGGCGAGCGCCATCCCTTCCTTGAAGAGCTCGAACTGCTTCTCGAGTCCGAGCTCGTCGGACTCGATCTCCGAGACGATCGCTTCGAGGCGCTCCATCGCCTCTTCGAAGCTGCGCTCCTTCCTGACCGGGCGCGCGGTCATTTCGGCTCCTCCTCGGCCGGCTCCGAGAACAGCGGTCCGAAGTCGAAGCCCTCGGCGGCCGGCCCCGTCCTCTTCACCGACTTCGCAGCGGGACGAGTCTCGCCGCGCACGACCGCCTGGAGCTCGCCCTCGTGCAGGCGCACGCGGATCCGCTCGCCCGTGCGGACCGACTTCGCCGAGAACAGCGGGCTCTTCGCGCCCTCCTTGTAAGCGACCGCGTAGCCACGAGAGAGAATCGCGAACGGGTTCACGAGCGCGAGCTTCTCGGTGCAGTCGCGGAGCGTGTCGATGCGGCGCTCCAGCGCGCGGGCCATCCGATCCTCGAGCTGGAGACGGCGGTGAGCGGCCGCGTCGCGCTTGCGGGGAAGCTCGGCGACGCGCGGGAAGGCGGCGAGCGTTCGGACCGCCCGATCGAGTCGCGCGGCATCGCGCGCCGGGCGCCGCTCGAGCGCCACCCGGACCGCCGCGAAGCTCTGGGCGACCCGCTCGCTCCTCTCGCGCAATCGGTACCGAAAGCGCAGCAGCCCCTCCGCGCGAGAGAGCTCCCCGACGTGCGCGCGGTCGAGTGCGAGCCGCGACTTGAGAGCCCTCTCGACCCGGAGCCGCCAGCCGTCCGCGCGGCGCCGCACCTCGTCCTTCTTCTCGACGACGATCTCCGCCCCCGCCGAAGGGGTCGGCGCGCGCAGGTCCGCCGCGAGGTCGGAGATCGTGACGTCGGTCTCGTGGCCGACGGCCGAGATCGTGGGGATGCGTGACGCCGCGAGCGCGCGCGCGATCCTCTCGTCGTTGAAGGGCGCGAGATCCTCGGGAGAGCCGCCGCCGCGCGTGACGATCAGGACGTCGAAGCCGCCGCGGCGGTTGAACGCCCGAATCCCCTCCGCGATCTCGGCCGCCGCGCCGGCGCCCTGCACCCGAGCCGGATAGATCGTGATGGCCAGACCGTCGTGGCGACGACGGATGACGTTCAGGATGTCGCGGATCGCGGCCCCTTCCGGCGACGTCACGATCCCGATCGCCTGGGGAAAGAGCGGAATCCGGCGCTTGCGGGCAGGATCGAAGAGACCCTCGGCCGCCAACCGGGCCTTCAACTGCTCGAACGCGAGCTGCAGAGCGCCCGCGCCAACGGGCTCGATGTCGTAAGCCTTGATCTGGAACTTGCCCTGCGGCGCCCAGAGGTCGAGCGAGCCCCGGACGACGACCTCCAGACCCGGGTCGACCCGAAACGGGATCCGCTCCCGGTCCGAGGAGAAAATGATCGCGTTCAGGCAGCCCGTCCGGTCCTTGAGGGTGAAGTAGCCGTGGCCTCCTCGGACCTCCCAGCGGCCGATCTCCCCGGCGACCGCGATGTCGCGCCAGGAGTTGCGCAGGCTGCCCCCGACCTCGGCGAGAAGCTCGGAGACGGTGTACGGGCGCGGCGGCGCGACCGCCGGAACGGGACGCAGCATGCGGCTCACGATTGTATCCGGCGCAACGGGGCGACGCCCGGCGACGACTGCTCGGCACCGGGCGGTGCGATGGCCTTCCGCGCGGGCCGCCCCGTCATCCCGCGACAGAACGGAAGGGCGAGGAGGGGCAGGGTCGCCATCAGTACTTCCTTGTCACC
>DASWIB010000080.1:0-4351 GCA_036397915.1 Thermoanaerobaculia bacterium
TCTGCGCGCCGAAAAACGGGCTCTGATAGACCAGGCTCGGAAGGTCGGAGATCGGAATCTGAAGGGCGAAGGCCAGGACGTTGAAGCCCTTGAACCCGTCGACGCCGCCGCAGGCCTGACCCAGCGTCGTCCCGAGAATTCGCGGGTCGAGCAGGTCGAAGATGCCCGGCGTATCGGCGAAGAAGCCGTCTTCCCGGGGTCCGGCGAAAGACGCCTCGCCGGTGTTCAAGTTGTAGACCGTCTGCCGGGTGTATTTGTCGAGGTCGGCAAAGCTCATCGCGCCGGAGACGGCGCGGCCGCTCGCGTCGTTGTAGAACGGAGTCGTGCGCAGCCCGACGTTCGGCGGAGGAGTCAGCAAACCCCTTCCGATGACCGTGGACGTCCCGCCGCCCACGCGGGTGACCGAATACGTCTGCGTGTAGTTCTGCCGGGCATCTCCGACATCGCCGATCGATCCAATTTCCGTCCCTCGGCCGTAGGAGAGGATCGTGTCCAGGTTCTTGTAGCCGGCCGTCACCGACGAGAACCGGAAGTCGTAGCGCCGGAGCGCCTCTCCCGTTGCGGGGTTGGCGATGTGGATGCTGTAGAGAGCGTCGTCGGCGAACCGGTCGTACATCACGCCGTCGCCCGGCTCCGAGAAGGGGCGGACGTGAACGATGACGTTCAGGACCTTCGTGCCGGGATCGTCGTACCGCCTTCCGAGGAAGGCATAAACATCGGTGAGGTTGGCCTGCGGATCCTGTTTGATGAGGGGAGCGTCGCTGTGGCTGGCGGACTCACCGGTTCCCGCCGAGAGTGCCAGAGCAGCCACGACGACGGAAAACAACCTCGCATGCTTCATAGGGTCCTCCTTCTGAGAAGAAGCGTTCCGAGCCGGACCCTGTGCCCGGCTTTGGAGTGGCTACGGGGCTGGCCGGGTTTTGGATTCCTCTCTAAGGGAGCACTTAGCCGAATTCAAGCTGGCCAGCCGGGTCGTAATGGGAATGTCGGAGTCGGTCGAGTCGCGGCGAGTCTACATGCACGCGAGCTGGTTCCCTCAGGTCATGACTGACAAAGTATGTTCGTTACGGCCCGCTGCGCAGAGCCGTCGGCATCTCGAGAGTCCAGACCCAAGCTGCCGAACGGTCGGGCGTTCAGCGGCGAGTCGAGCGAGCGAAGCGAGCGGCCCGAGCCATAGCAAGGGCGGCGAGTCTGCGGCAACTTGAAGGCGAGATCAGGCCCTTTGCGAAGTTCCCTTTTCCTTGATCGCGGAGCGGACCTTGCTAGCAAGCTCGGGCGTAATCTGCTGAAGCCCGTGAGCGCTTTTCGCATGCTCGGCAGCCTTGGCCATCACCTCCGCCTCGTCTCTGCCCTCGACCACGGCCTCGCAACCCGGCATCAGGTCACCGCATTTGAGTTCCTTGGCCATTTGGCCTCCCTTCTTCAGAAATCCTAGCCGATTTCACATCCCTCCCTCCTGCGAGTGGTCGCTCAACAGTCACAGGGCTCCTCACATCAGACTCGATGTCCCGATCGTTCGCGAAACGCGACGCGCCGGCGTCATCTAACTGATACGAGAGCAGTTCGGCGACAAGAGCGCCGGAGAGGTTGTCGGAAAAAGAAACCGGTCACCCGTGAGTATCTCTCCTCGGCTGACCCGGTCCCGATGGAGTCCTCGGGCCGTCTCCCGTGCGAGGCGGGACCGGCCGCGGCGGTGTCACCCGGAATTTCCGCTCCCCTCCCCTTGCGCCTCGCGGGGCAACAGTCTTCTTCTGGCGGTTGTCGGTCGAGCGTCGGGTCACCCGGACCTCTCCTCTTCTGAGAAGACCTCCGCCTGAAACGACCAGAGCCGGGCGCCCGGCAGCCGCCAGGCGTCGGGCGGCAGGCCGGCCTTACGCGAGACCTCCGCGAGAAACGTGAGGCGGTCGAATCCCCACTCCGCCGCGACCTGAGGCAGGAGGAGGCCGCGGCGTCCGCCGAGCTCGATGATCAGGCCGTCCCGCCCGACGGCGATCTCCTCCGGCTTCTCGACCGGCCGCGGCGGGGTCAGGACCGAAATCTCGATCGTGCAAGCCGGCAGCTCTTCGTTGGTGAGGGCGGGGAAACGCGGATCCTCGAACGCCGCTCGCAGTGCGAACCGTGGCACCGTCCGCGCGAGATCCCCCTCGGGCGCGAGCGTTCCGATGCAGCCGCGGAGACGGCCGTCGCGCCGCAGCGTCACGAACAGAGCGCGCGCCTCCCCGAACGTCTCCGCGCGATCGGAGGCGAGGCGCGGAGGCGGCTCCCCGCGCAAGTGCGCTTCGAGCGTCCCGCGGGCGAGCGCCAGGAGCTGCCGGCGGGCTTCCTCGGACAAGGACGCGTCGGGGCCGTTCACGCCCAAGGCGCTCCTGCTGCGAGCTTTGCGAGAAACTCCCCAATCGACTCCTCGAGCACTCCGAGCTTCCCCTCGAGAAAGTGATCGGCGCCCGGCACCTCGACGATCCGGCCGGACCCTGCGGCCCACTCCCGGAGCATCGCCGGCGGCCCGATCCGATCCTCGGCGCCGACGACGAAGAGCGCGGGGAGCATTGGACGCGGCAGTCGCGCCGCGACCTCCGACGACAACGGAACCCCGACGCCGATGAACGCGACCACGCGTGAATCTCCGGCGATCGCCTTCAGGGCCGCCGCCGATCCGAAGGAGAAGCCTCCCGCGACGAGCGGCCGGCCTCCGCGCCGCTCCGCCTCGTCGATCGCGGCGCGGAAGTCGCCGGTCTCGCCCCGTCCGGAATCGAATTGCCCCTCGGAGAGCCCGACGCCACGGAAGTTGAAGCGAAGGACTCCGTATCCGCTGCGAGAGAGCGCGCGAGCCGCCAGAAAAACCACTCGGTCGTGAAGCGTCCCTCCGTGGAGCGGGTGTGGGTGCGCGAAGACCGCGGCGCCGGCGCGCGGGCCTTCCGGCTCCTTCCACAACGCCTCGAGATTGCCCGCCGGACCCGGGAAGACGAAGGCCCGCAACCGACCCGTCACGCCCGCGCTCCGCATTGGCGAATCGGCCGTCTCATCGTATTCTTCCGGTTGGTCCTCACGACCGCGGACACTTCTTCGCGGCGGAACCGAGAGCACGGGAGACGCCCCCATGAGCAAGATCGTACACGTCGTCGGAACCGGCACGATCGGAGAGCCGCTGATCGGGTTCTTCGCGGACTTCAAGCGGCATCTCGGGATCGACGAGATCACGTTCCACAAGCGCACCCCGATGACGACCGAGCGGGCCAAGGTCAACCATCTCTTGAAACGGGGCGCGCAGCTCGCCGTGGATCCGGACAAGGTCGCCGACTTCGAGGCGCTCGGGCACAAGGTTTCCTTCGAGGCCCAGGAGGCGCTCGAGCGCGCGACGGTCGTCATTGATTGCACGCCCGCGGGAAACGAGAACAAGAAGATCTACGAGACCATCTCCGGACCGAACGGTTTCCTCGCGCAGGGCAGTGAATTCGGGTTCGGGAAACCCTACGCGATCGGAATCAACGAAGAAGCGCTCATTCCCGGCGAGGACCGCTTCGTCCAGATCGTCTCCTGCAACACGCACAACATCGCGACGCTCATCAAGACTCTCGGCTCCGAGGACGGCGAGCTCGTGCTCGACACGGGCCGTTTCGTCTGCATGCGGCGCGCGAACGACGTCTCGCAGGACTCGAGCTTCTGCCCCGCACCGACGGCCGGCAAGCACGACGATCGGGAATTCGGAACCCATCACGCGCGGGACGCCTACCATCTCTTCGAGACGATCGGATGGAAACCGCGCATCTTCTCGTCCGCGATCAAGCTGAACACGCAGTACATGCACTCGCTGTGGTTCGACATGGAAGTCTTGGAGCCGTTCACCCGAGAAAAGGTTCTCCAGAAGCTCCAGTGCAATACCCGCATCGCCATGACCGAGAAGCGGTCCGCGAACCAGATCTTCTCCTTCGGCCGCGACCACGGGTACTACGGGCGGATTTTCTCGCAGACGGTGGTCGCGAAGCCGACGGTCACGGTGAACGGAGACCGGGAGGTGGTCGGCTTCTGCTTTACGCCCCAGGACGGCAATTCGCTCGCCTCGTCGATCGCCGCGGCGCTCTGGATCATCGATCCGGACTTCGACCGGAAGGAGCGGTTGTCGGTGTTGGATCGGTTCTTTTGCCGGGAGATCTCGCGCTCTCGACTGACATCCCGAGCGAAGCGAGGGATCTCGTGCCTCAAGCGCCGAGATCCTTCGTTGCTTCGCTCCTCAGGATGACATGGTCTACGCTGAGATGATGTAGCCCCCGCTTTTCGCGTCCTTCTTCATCGAGACGAGGCCCTTGCGCTCGGCGTCCTCGAGAAGCTCGGAGAAGGACTTGTACCCATAGTA
>DASWIB010000081.1:0-4540 GCA_036397915.1 Thermoanaerobaculia bacterium
AAGGGGGAGAGATCCTTCGTCGCTTCGCTCCTCAGGATGACAACCCTCGTCGCTACGCTCCTCAGGATGACAAAGCGGTGACGCACAACTCGCGCAGCGCTCTTTCCAGGATCCCATCCTCTTCCGGCATCACCGAGCGCAGGTCGAGGAGCACCTTCTCTTCCTCTACCCTCCCTACCACCGGAGGCGCACCGGCCCGCAGCTTCGCGGCGAGTTCGTCCGCGGAGATACCCGATCGAACGATCGCGAGCGCCCGCGAGGCGAAGAACTTCTCCGGACTCGTGCCGCCGCCGAAGACCGCGACCGAAGGGACCACCTCGATCGCGAGCGCCTCGTTTCCGCTGGCGGCGGCGCGAATTCGGTCTCCGCGCGACTGGAGGACTTCGAGCGGAGCGGCCGCCGCGCGGTAGAGCGGAAACTCGCGCCAGCTGTCCGTCTTCCAGGCCGCGAGCGTCGCCGCGAGGGCCGCGAGCGTGAGCTTGTCCGGACGGACGACGCGGGCGACCGGATGCTCGGCAAGACGGCCGATCAGCGCCGCTCGTCCGACGGCCAGACCGGCCTGCGGCCCCGAGAACAGCTTGTCCCCCGAAAACGTGACGAGGTCCGCTCCCGCCGCGAGGCAGGCGGAGACCGTCGTCTCTCCCGCGACCCCGAACTCGTCGAGCGGGACGACGCAGCCCGTCCCCTGATCGTGCAACCAGGGGATTCCCGAGTCGCGCGCCAGCGCCGCGATTTCGGCGGGGGCGGGCGAGCTCGCGTAGCCGCGGATCTCGTAGTTGGATGGGTGAACCGTCAGGAGCGCCGCGACGTCGTCCGAGAGCGCGCGCCGGAAGTCGGCCGCCGTCGTGCGGTTCGTCGTCCCGACTTCGCGCAGGACGGCGCCGGACGCTTCGAGGATCTCGGGGATCTTGAAACTCCCTCCAATGGCGACGAGCTCGCCGCGCGAAACGAGAACCGCGCGTCCCCGCGCGAGGGCGGTCAACGCGAGAAAGACCGCCGAGGCGTTGTTGTTGACGGCAAGCGCATCCTCTGCGCCGAAGAGCTCCCGCGCGGCGCGGCGGACGTGGTCCTGACGCTTCCCGCGCGCTCCGCTCGCCGGCTCGTACTCGAGCGTCGAATAGCCGGACGCCACGCGCGCGATGGCCTGCCGTGCCGCCTCGGTGACCGGAGCCCTCCCCAGGTTGGTGTGCAGCAGCACACCGGTCGCGTTCACCGCGCGGACGAGCGTCGGCGCGAACCGGCGCGAGAGCGACTCCCGCGCCAGGCCGATCAGCGCATCGGGCTCGGTCTCTCCCGCCGCGATCGCCCGCCGCAGTTCCTCCTTCACCGCCTCGCGCCCATAGAGTCCGAGCGGCTCAGCGGCTTCCGGCCGCGCGAGCAGCGAGTCCATGGAGGGCGGGTGGGACACGCTCACCGCGGGCTATTATGGGCGACGGTGACCGTTCGAACCGCTTGCAGGTTTCCGGTGATCGGCCGCGGGTGGCACGAAAGCAGCCGTGTCTGACTCGAGCTGGGAAAGGGAGCTCCGCGTGCTCGCGGAGGCGATCCGGCGATTGAACGCGGAATACGACGCGTTCCTCTACGGCTCGGTCACGAAGCCGCCGATCGAGAGCCGCCGCCACGTAGAGGAGATGTTCCGACGGCTCACGTCGTCGCCATCCGACTCCGCCGCCGAGCGCTATCAGCTCTCGAGCCTCCAGGGTCGCTTCTACAGCCTCTGCGAGCGTTGGGAGCGGCTGCAGGCCGAGAAAGAAGCGGGCCGGCGGCCCGGCATTCACGGAGGGTTCGTCTCCGCGCCATCCGCCGCGCGGCACACAGAGCCGGGGGGGCGAGCCAGCCGCCCAACGGCGCCACCCAACGCGGGGACGTCCGGCTCCGTAGAAGCGGATCGGGGGTTCGGAGCCCCGGGCGACCGTGAGCTCTTCGAGCGCTACCTCGCGGCCAAGCGGGGCCACGGGGAAGAGGTCGGCGCGTACCGTCTCGAGTCCTTCATCGCGCGGCTCGCCGAGGAACGGGAGAAGCTCAAACGGCGCCTCGGCTCCATGGAGGTCGATTTCGACATCGCCGAGCGCGACGGCCGCGTCAAGCTGGTCGCGAAGCCGAGGAACGTCAAACGGGAAACGTAAAGCGGAACACGGAAGATGGAGAGTTTCGGCTGCAGCGCGTTTCTCGTTTACCGTTTTCCGTTTCCCGAGGAGGTCCAGTGAAGAAAATCGCGCTCGCGATCGTTCTCGCATCTGCCGGCGCCGGGTGTGCCCTGATCCACGCCAGACACGAACAGTCCACCGAGCCCTTCTACCGGAAATACCTCGTCGCCGGCAACGCGCTCGACGATCGCATCGTCGAGCAGGAGCGGCGCGTGGACGCGCAGCCCGACTCCGCCGATCTGCGGAACGATTTCGGAAACCTGCTCGCGGAGCGCCGATTCGCCGAAGACGCGCAACGCCAGTACGAAAAGGCCCTCGAGCTCGATCGATCCCATTTCCTCGCCGCGTACAACCTGGGCCTTCTCTGGGAGACCGAAGGCAAGCCGTCGCGGGCGATGACGGCGTACCGGAAATCGATCGCGCGAAAGCCGGGCTTCCCGCACTCCCACTTCCGCCTCGGCCGGCTCTACGAACACCGCGGCTGGAACCGGGCTGCCGTCGAAGAGTACGCGAAGGCGCTGCGGCTCGATCCGCAGATGCGCTATCCGCGGGTCAACCCGCTCATCGTGGATACGCGCCTCCTCGACCGGGTTTCCCTCGGGAACTATCCGCGCGACCTCGCGTCCGCGGCTATGAGCTCCGATCAGGCGTGGGCGGACGAGCCGCGCTTCCGCAGGGTGCCGATCGACCAGCCGCTCTCGTCCTCGGACATTGGAGACCTTCCGGAGCCCGAGCCGGTGGACTCGACCGTTACCCCTCCCGCGCAACGCGCCGCGCCCGTGCCGCTGCCGCTTCGGCCCGGCGAGACGCGACCGCAGCAGTCGCTCCCGCCCGGCGCGCCGCCGCTTCTTCCCGCCGGCGCGCCGCCGCCACCGACGCCGGCACCGACGCCGTAAGGGGTCAGGTCTCCACTTGCCACATACGGGGTCAGGTCTCCACTTGCCACATCGCTTCGCGATGATGGCAAGGGCACTTCTGCTCTTTCAGCGACACTACGGTCAGTGAAGACCTGACCCCAGACCTGACCCCATTTCATTCGAAGTTCACCCGCTCCACCAGAACCGTCGGTGCTCCGACGGGATAGGGCATCGGAAAGAACTGCCGATCGGTCGCCACGGCCGAGATGCGCTGGAGAAGCTCCGAGACCCGGCCGGACACGCGGGACCCGGCGACCGGCTCTGTCGCGCGTCCGCCGATGATCGCGATCCCGGTGAACTCGACCTCGTAGCGATCCCGGTCGAGGTCGACCGCGACGGGCACCGTCGCCGCCCGGGCGAAGACGCCGCGGCCGACTCTACCGAGGAGATCCAGAGGTGACGTGCCGCCCGCTGTCTCGAAGAAGAGCCGCCGTGGTCCCGGTCGCGGGGGCGTGCGGTAGGAGGGGCGAACGCCGTGACCCGTCGGCGGCTCGCCGGCCGTCGCGGCGGATCGGAGGTCGTGGAGCCGGGAGGCGAGCGCGCCGTCCCGGACGACGATCACGCGGCGCGTCGGTGTGCCCTCTCCGTCGAACGGCGCGTCCGCCGCCGCGTTGTCGACGATCGTCACCGCCCGGGAGCCCACCCCGCCGCGCGTCACCCACCGCGGAAGAGGCTGCGTCGAAAAAAGAGGCGCAACTGCCGCGAGGATCGCGGCCGCCACCGCCGGATCGAGCAGCCACGACCCGCGCGGGAAGCCGACCCCCCGGGTCGCGAGCGGGAACGTCGCACCGTCGGCGAGCCGTCCCGCGACCGCGTCCCAGTCCGGCTCCTTATCCCAGCGGAACACCGCTCGTGTTTCGCAGGCTCGCGAACCGCGGCGACCGAGCGCCCGGGCGACCCCGTCGAACCGGGAAGACTCCATCCGCAGGGAAAGCCCCGCCGCGTTCTGCATCTCCTCGACGGCGCGGCCGCGGCGGAGAGTGAGCGAGGCGAGGACCGCTTCGGCGCGCGATTTCTCGGAGACGAGCTGAGAGAGTCGCTCGAACATCTCCGGAGGAGGTTCCACCCCGGCGGCGGAATCCGGTCGCAGAGCCTCCTGCTCCGGAAGCCGGGGGACGGTTTCGTGACGAGCGGGGAGCTTCGCCGCCTCGGCGATTGCCGCCGCGAGCCGTTCCCGATCCGAGCCGCAGGCAAAACGAAGACCGCCCTTCCACCATCGCGCGGCCCATCCCTCTTCGCGCCTCCACACGTCGCCGCGGCTGCGCCCCGAGAGGTCGGTCTCGCGCGACTCCGCTCTCTTGCGATACAGCTCCCACGCGCCGGCCGCCTGGCGTTCGAGGAGCGCCGGGAGATCGGCGTCCTTCATTGGTCGCGCAACGAAAGCCGCCGTACGATGACGTCGGGCGCTGCGCCGCCGACGGCGACGACCTGGCCCCCGCGCGAGCACCATGCGAGCGACCGGCAAGCCCGTACCTC
>DASWIB010000082.1:0-13826 GCA_036397915.1 Thermoanaerobaculia bacterium
TCGAGCATCGCCGGAAAGAACTCCTCACCGTTTTGAAGAAGCACGGCGCGATTGTGGGAAACCATCTCCGTGCCGAGGACGTCGAGCGAGCGTCGGAACTGCGGACTGTCGACGCCGTACTCCGGCTTGTACGTGTAGCTCGTCCGCTTGTCCCAGAAGAGGTGCGAGCAGCCCGCCAAAGGGAGCAGGGTGACGAGAAGGGCGAGGATGGAGAGCGCGCGGGGGATCGATCGATTCGAGTACATCACGCGGTATATCTTTGCGCCGTGCGCCCCGGCGCGACGAGCGGGCTCTCACGGCCGGACATCACGATGGCGTCACAGTAGCAGCCCGCCGACCTCCCCCGATGCTCCGACGAAAAAAACGCGCTCCGCGCAGACCGAGAGTCTACAGAATCCCGGTCGAGTCTTACCTTTACGCTCTGGCGGCGGCGTTCGGCCTGTCGGTCGCGATTTCGCTCCTCAATCGGCCGAGCGAGGTCGTTTACGACGTTCCTTACCGCTTCGGCGTACGGGACCCCGCGTTTCTCCCCTCCACGCAGGCCCTGGATCGGCCGAGCATCGTCGCCGGAAACCGGGTGTCGATCCTCGAAAACGGCGTCGAGATCTTCCCCGCGATGCTCGCCGCGATCTCGGCCGCGCAGAAATCGATTCACCTGGAGGCCTACATCTTCTGGAGCGACGACGTCGGGACGCGTTTTCGAGACGCTCTGACCGAGCGCGCCCGCCATGGCGTCGAAGTCCGTCTCCTCCTCGACGGCGTGGGGTCACCCAAGCGCCTCGCAGAAAGCGATGTAGCGATCCTGCGGCGCTCCGGCTGCCGCGTCGAGTTCTTCCGCCCGATTCGTCCGTGGATGCTCGACGTCATCAACGGGCGAACGCACCGCAGGATCCTGGTCGTGGACGGAAAAACCGGATTTACGGGAGGCGTCGGGATCGCGAAAGAGTGGGAGGGCGACGCCGACGCCCCCGGCCACTGGCGCGATACGGTGGTCCGGATCGAAGGTCCGGCAGTCGCGCAAATGCAATCGGCATTTCAGGACAATTGGTCCGAGGTCACGGGAGAATTGCTCGTGGGCGACGAGTACTTTCCCGAGCTGCCCGCGGTCGGAAGCGTTGTCGCCTCGGTCGTCCCGTCCAATCCCCGGCCGTCGAGCTCCCCTGTCCAGACCCTCTATTCCGTTGCGATCGCCTCCGCTGAGCGGACGATCTCCATTTCCAACTCCTACTTCGTCCCCAATGACGCGTCGGTCGCGCTGCTCGTCGCGGCGAGCCAGCGAGGCGTGAACGTCCGGATCCTCGTGCCCGGACCCATCAACGACATACCCGCGACGAAGGCGAGCGGCCGCACGACTTTTGGGCCGCTGCTCCGCGCGGGCGGCAAGATCTACGAGTATCAGCCGACGATGATGCACGCAAAGACGATGATCGTCGACGGCGTATTCTCGATTGTCGGCTCGACGAACTTCGACAACCGTTCCTTCCGCTACAACGACGAGATCGACCTCGCCATCTACGATTCGGGAGTCGCTCGGCGGCTCGAGGAAATGTTCGAGAACGACCTCACCCGGTCGCGCCCTTACACGCTCCAGCAGTGGAACCAGAGGTCGATCTGGAACCGCTTCACCGAGTGGCTTCTCCTGCCGGTGAGGTCGCAGCTCTAGGTGCCTGTCCGAGTAATCTTAGCGGGGGACCTTGCGGTCCCCCGAGCCCCCTAGCCACCGATCAAGCGGGCCGCAACCCCGTGGTTGGAATCCGGAAGCCAAAGGCCCCGACTCCTCACCAAAGGTCGGTACACCTTCCAATGGAATACTGACAATCCTCGTCAGTTAGACTCGGGGTCAAAAAACGGAAACTACTGAAAGGTTGGGACTTCTTCGCTCAGCTTCCTGTGGCGGAGTGCTTGCAATCCTAAACGCCCGAGGACAAAAACCTCAACCTCCTCCTTTCGCTCCCCGGGCGGCCCCACCCCGACCCGGGGCTTTTTTTTGGGTGGGCGCACCCCCCCACTCCGTGGACCTTTTCTGGCCCAGGAGCCGGGAAGGGTTCGGTTTCGAAGGTGTCCGGGAACAGCAGGGGCACCCCAGCTCGCGTACCTGATCCTGAAACCGGGCACCTCGGCGCCGGGGGTGCCGGGGACCGCAACGTCCCGGCCGGCGAATACTCGAACACTCTCATGACACGCGTTCTCCTGTCACCTCTTCGCCTGACCCTGTTACCTTCTCAACATGCGCGTCCTCGCGGGCGATATCGGTGGGACGAAGACCGCCGTCGCGATCGCCGAGGTCCGGTCCGGCACCCTCTCTCTCCTGCGGACGAGCAGGTACCCGAGCGGCGCCTGGGACGGATTGGACGAGATCGTCGAGGACTTCCTTTCGGTGGAGGAGAGCCGGCCCGCGGCCGCCGCTTTCGGGGTCGCCGGCCCGGTCCGGGATGGCCGCGCCAAGGTCACCAAGCTCCCCTGGTCGATCGACGAGCGCCGGCTCGCGCGCCGGCTCGATATCCGCCAGGTCCACGTCCTGAACGACTTCGTCGCGGCCGCCCTCGGCATCCCCCGTCTCTCCCCGCGAAAGCTCACGGTGCTCGTACCGGGTAAGACCGAGCCCGGCGCGCCGATCGGCGTGATCGGCGCGGGCACCGGCCTCGGACAGGCCGCGCTGGTCCGGGTGCATGGCGGATGGATCGCGTTCGCCTCGGAAGGCGGACACGCCGACTTCGGCCCGCGCGACGAACGCGAAGACCGCCTGGTCCGCTTCGTCCGCGCCCGCTTCGGCCGCGTTTCGCGCGACCGGCTGCTTTCCGGCGAGGGACTCGGGCACATCTACGACTTCCTGAAATCCGATCGCGGTGCGGACGACAACCCTGCCGTCGCCCGAGCATTTTCGGAAGGCGACCGCGCCGCCGCGATCAGTCGATTCGCGCTGTCGGGGCGCGATCCCCTCTGCCGCGATGCGCTCGACATGTTCGTTTCGATCTACGGTTCGGAGGCGGGGAACCTCGCCATCCAGTACCGCGCGACCGGCGGCATCTACGTGACGGGAGGTATTGCCGAGAAGATCCTGCCCGCGCTCCGGCGGCCGCTCTTCCGTGAGAGCTTTCGCGGCAAACCGCCGATGGAGGCGCTCCTGTCGCAGATTCCCGTTCGCGCGATCCGGGAGCCCCGGCTCGGCCTTCTCGGGGCCGCCGATGCCGCCTACAAGATGGCGATCGAAACGACGCGGCGGCGCTCGTCGAAGACGACGACGCGATTCAAGTTGCGATAGACCCAGCGCACCCGGGGACCGCGATCCTCCAGGACAGTCTCGATCTCGCCCGGGTCTCCGAGAAGATGCCGAACCTCGGACTCGGACATTCCCTCATGGATCGCGCCGACCGGCTTCTCCTGGTCGAGCGTGATGACCTGGCTCGCCTCGCCGACGACTCGCTTGTGCTCGGACTCCTTGACGGCAGCGCGGGAGCCGAGGAGCGGACGGGTCAGGTCGTCAACGATGCCGGAAACGGTGGGGCGCTTCTCGTAGATCAACCAGCCGATCCAAACGAGCGCGGCCAGGATGAGGAGCCCGCGGACTCTCCGTCCGCTCATGACGAGAAGATTGTACGCGCTTCGAGATACATCAAGAGAATGTCCGAGTATTTGTCGGCGGGGGACCTTGCAGTCCCCCACACCGATAGGTTTGTTCGGGTATCTGTCGGTGGGGGACCTTGCGGTCCCCCACACCCCCGGGTCAGGCGTGGTCCGTTTCGGTCAGGAGCTGGTTGGCGCGCCGACGCAGTTCCTCGAGCTTCTGAAGGCACCGAAAGCGTTGCTCCGGTCGCACCACCCAGAGAATCTCCTTCGTGGAGAACACCGCATCCTCGAGTGACGGCTCGTCCGGGTCGCGGCCCCGGGTCCACTCCTCCCTGAGAAGCGCCCGCCGGGCGTTTCTCAGCGCCTCGAGGCCGGTACCGCCGGTGGGAGAAAAGAGGAATCGCAGAGTCACCGTCCCGGCATCCACGAGCTTCCGGGGCACACCCTCGGCTCGAGAAGGATGTTGAACGCCCCCCCGGATCTCCACGAGGCCGATCTCGGACACGCGCGGAGAAAAGCAGCGAATGATGTGCCGCCGCCGGCGTCCGGGCGCAATCAACCGCGATGGAAGGACTTGCCGTTTCTGTCGCCGGCAGCGGGACCGTTCCGCCGATCAAAGGTGTTACCTGCGGTAACAATCGGGGATACGGCCGCTCAGCCTTCTTCGACGCCGTCCGGGCGGAGCTCGTGGCGAACGCGATTCGCGCGCCCGACGAGCTCGCCCATCTTTTCGCGGCACCACGCAGCCTGAGACGCCAGTGCCGGCCACGACACGTGGAGGGCACTGAACACGGCGTCCTCGATCGACGGCTCCTCCCACTCGAGCCCCCGTAGATGCTCTTCGCGGATCAGGAGCCGCCGGGCATAGCGGAGCGCGTCGAGATCCCCCTCGGAATCGTACTGGAGACGGAAGCGGAGAATGATCCGGCGGCTCCGATCGAATCGAAGGGCGAAGCCGTCGCCCACCTCGACGGCCGAGGACGAGAGATCGGTCGTCTCGCGATACCGGATCGAAGCCGACATGTGGGGATTTCCGCACCGATTATACGTTGCGGATGAGTCTCGGCGGTGCGCTCCATCACCCTGGCGGCGCCCGCGCGAGTCGGGGATAATGCACCTCTTTCCAGGAGGTTTGCATGACCGAAGAGTCGCGCCCCGACCGCAGCGAGGCGACGTCCATCACCGTCGCCTCCGGCGACGGAATCGGCCCCGAGATCATGGCGGCGACGCTGGCGGTCCTGGACGCGGCCGGAGCGCGGCTCGCCATCGAGCACATCGAGATCGGGGAGAAGGTCTACAGCCGGGGTTTGAGCTCGGGGATCGAGCCCTCCGCGTGGGAATCGCTGCGCCGGACCCGGGTCTTTCTCAAGGCGCCCATCACCACGCCGCAGGGCGGCGGGTTCAAGAGCCTGAACGTCACGACCCGTAAGACGCTCGGTCTCTACGCCAACGTACGCCCGTGCGTCGCCTATCACCCCTTCGTGAAGACGCTGCACCCGGGGATGAACGTCGTCATCGTGCGCGAGAACGAGGAGGACCTGTACGCGGGCATCGAGCATCGGCAGACCGACGACGTCATGCAGTGCCTCAAGCTGATCAGCCGCCAGGGGTGCGAAAAGATCGTGCGGTACGCCTTCGAATATGCGCGCCGCAATGGGCGACGGAAGGTCACGTGCTTCACGAAGGACAACATCATGAAGTTCACGGACGGCCTCTTCCACAGGGTGTTCGACGAGGTCGCCGAGGAATACTCGGATATCGAGAAGGAGCACTGGATCGTCGATATCGGCGCAGCGAAGCTCGCGGACAAACCGGAGGCGTTCGATGTGATCGTCCTGCCGAATCTCTACGGCGACATTCTCTCGGACGTCGCCGCGCAGATCGCCGGCTCCGTCGGCCTCGCGGGCTCCGCCAACATCGGGGAGCGGTGCGCGATGTTCGAGGCGATCCACGGGTCCGCGCCGCGACGGGCGGGGCAGAACCTCGCCAATCCCTCGGGGTTGATCCTGGCATCCGTGATGATGCTCGTGCACATCGGACAGGTGGACATGGCGGAGCGCGTCCACAACGGGTGGTTGAAGACGATCGAGGACGGCATCCACACGTACGACATTTACGCGGAGGGGACGAGCTCGAAGAAAGTCGGCACGCGCGAGTTCGCGGAGGCCATTGTGGAGAGGCTCGGCAGCCGTCCCGAGAAGTTGACGCCGGCGAGCTACACGAAGGCCCCCGGGCCGACCTCCGCCGCGCCCCTTCGCGAGCGCGCCCCCGCCGATCGCGCGCTCGTCGGGATGGATCTCTTCGTGAACTGGCGTGGCGGCGTCGAGGAGCTCGAGCGACGGCTTCGCCCGCTCTCGCGGGACGGTCTGGCGCTCACGACGATCAGCAACCGCGGGATCAAGGTGTGGCCCGAGGGCTTCCCGGAGACGATGCAGACGGACCATTGGGTCTGCCGCTTTCTGGCGGGCGGTTCTGCCACCACGACGAACGGCGACCTCGCCAGACTTCTCGGCCAGGCCGCGGGGACGGGAATCGACTTCATCAAGACGGAGAACCTCTATACCTTCGACGGGGAGCGGGGCTACTCATTGGGGCAGGGGGAGTGACGAGCTGAGTCTTGAGGACCTTGCGGTCCTCCGATCCCCCTGGCACCTCCTGGTCGTCGCCTCACCTCCACTCCTCCACGCCTCACCCGAAGATCACCAGCCCGTAGTCGCCGATCACGCGGAATCCCAGCGCCTCGTACGCGGCCCGCGCGGAGCGATTCTCCTGGTCGGCGAAAAGAACGGCGCGGCGAACGCCCTCCCTCCGCGCGTCGATGAGCGATCCCGCAACCACCGCGCGACCGTAGCCGCGCCCCCGAAGCTCCGGCAGCGTCCACACTCCTCCGATCTGGACGACGTCCGGCAGACGCGCGTTGAACGCCGAAGAGCTGACCGGACGCCCGGCGGCCAGGAGGACCCAGAGCGAGCCCTCCTCGTGCAGTCGAAGGATCTCGCGGCGGCAGGAGGCCGTGAGGTCGGCCCCGCCCGATACGCCGAGCGCCTCCACCGAGTAGGCGGCGCGCCACCGGGCCAGGCGGTCGAGCTCCTCGGGGAGCGGGCGCCGGCAAGTCAGTCGCCCGGACGCGAGGTCCTCCGGTACCCGCAGCTCATCCACGTCGATCTCATAGAGGTCGTCGCGGCTGTCGAGGACGGTCTTTCGCTCGATCAGGCCGAGCGCACGCCAAGCCGCTTCGACCTGCGCGCGCGGGCCGACGAGCCCGGCGAGCTCCCGTCCGGATCGCAAGGCGGCGGCGCGAGCGACGGCCTCGAGCGTCCTCAGCTCGGGGGCCTGCAGCACGAGCATTCCATTCCAGAAGTGCGCGGCGAGCGCCGTGATCGCGCCCCGTTCGAGCGCGGCCACGTACGTTCCCTGAAGGGGTTCGCCGCGATCGACGAGCCCGGCGGCCCTGGCGTTCGCGCGAAGGAACATCGAGCTCACCGCATGGGGCTGGAGGAAGGTCTCGAGCGCCGCTTCGTCGCCGACGGAAAGTGTCTTCAGCTCCACCACTGCGGCCTCAACCTTTCGACGCCCGGGGGCGCGGGGGACCGCAAGGTCCCCCGATAAAGATTATCGGAAACACTCCTCGCACGATCGTTGCGGCAAGAGTCAGGACGCTTGGAAGGCACCGGCAGCCTCGTGATCCGAGCAGCGGCGCTCACCGCAGGAACGCGGTGGATCACCGGGACCCCGGCGCTCGCCCTCACGCGCCCGGAGTTTCGTCGCGAGGCCCGCGGCAGTAGCGATGCACCGTGGCGAGGAGCTGGCCCAACTGGATCGGTTTGCGGATGTATTCGTGGATCCCGAGCGGGAGGATCTGCTCGGCGAGGTTCGCGCCGGCCGAGATGACCACGACCGGGATCGAGGCGAGATCGGGATCCTGCTGTTGTTCGGCGCGGAATTGCCAGCCGTTCATGACGGGCATGGTCAGGTCGAGCAGGATCAGGCACGGCCGCCAGCCGTCGCGAAGTTGCTCGAGCGCGTGGAGTCCGTGCTCGGCGCCTCCGACGCGATAGCCCTCCTCCACCAGGATCTGCGTCAGAACCTGCCGCAGGTCGGTGTCGTCTTCGACGATCAGGACCTGGCTTCGAGAATCGACCGCGGGCATCGTCGGTGCGGTTGCCTGGCTGCAGGATCAGTATACGGCGCGATCCGGGCGATCAGGCTCTCCGCGCCGGCGGAGAGGCTTCTCTCGGGGAATCCGCAACGCTCCGGGGCAGCTCGACACAGAAAGTCGAGCCGTGCTCCGGCTGGCTTTCGACCCGGATCACACCGCCATGGGCGTCCACGATCTGCCGGACGATCCAGAGGCCCAGTCCGAAACCGCCGTAGTTGGCCTTCGAAACCGCCCGCTCGAATCGCTGGAAGATCCGCGCCTGGTGCTCCGGCGCGATTCCGATTCCGTGGTCCCGAACGGTGAGCCGCGCAACCGCTTCATCGCCCTGGACCAGTACCTCGATCGGACGTCCGGCGCCGTACTTGATGGCGTTCGAGAGGAGATTCGTCACGATCTGCTCGATGCGCATCGGGTCCCAGACGCCCGCGGAGGGCGAGTCCGCCTTCACGGAAATCGCGCAGCGCGCGCGGGTCAGCTCCTCCTCGTGACGTGCGATCACGTCGCGAACGACCGCCGCCAGATCGACCGGTGCGAGCTCCAGCTCCAGACCCCTGCCGGTGATGCGCGAGATGTCGAGGAGGTCGTTGATGAGCTTGGTCAGGCGGACGACCTGTCGATCCGCCGCGGCGAGCCGGTCGAAGGCTGAGCCGGCGGGGGGAGCGGAGGACTCGGCGCTTGCCCGCCGAAGGAGGCTCTGGACCTGGAGTTGCAGCGTCGTGACGGGAGTCTTCAACTCGTGCGAGGCGATCGAAAGGAAGTCGTCGCGCGCCGCGACCGCCTCGCGAGCCTCGTGATACAGCCGCGCATTGTCGATCGCAAGGCTCGCGCGGTGCGCGAGGTCCCGCGCAAACTCGACGTCTTCCTCCCGGTAGTGAACCTCGGACTCGGCGGACGCAAATGTCATGACGCCGAGCGTGCGACCCCGGACGGCCAGTGGGACGGAGATGTAGGACTTGAACCGGAGATCGCGAAGGATTCCGTAGTGCACTTCGTCGCGCGCGAACGACCGCAACATCTCGTCGGTGATATCGCTCGCGACCTCGGCCCGCCCCGTCCGGAAAACCTTGCCCGGCCCGTACGGCTGGTCCCGCTCCTCCGGGTACAGCTCCGAGAGTCTGCGAACGGCCGCGACCTTCGACGGATCGGCGTGCTGAATCGCGAGCCGCTGGAGACGTCCCTCCGCGTCCGCGACGTCCACCACGCACCAGTCGCCCATCTCCGGAACAGCGAGCCGGGCCACGGTCGCGAGCGTTGCGGGGTAATCGAGCGAGGAAGCGAGCACCGTCCCCGCCTTCGCGAGGAAGGCGGATCGGCGCTCGGCTGCTTCGGCACGCGCCCGCTCCCGGCGCTCCGTTTCGTAGAGCGACGCGAGCGTGCGACCGATTGGGGCCCAAAGCCCGAGTAGCAACAGGAGCGCCGCTCCCCCGCTCGAGAGAATTACGACCGATCCCCACAGGTTCTGACGGGCGACCCTCTGCTCGGCCTCGCGCAGAAGCTGCCGTTTCTGGGCGACATACGCCGCCAGCGTTCGATCGAGCACGTTGCGACGGGCGCTCGTCGCCCGCTCGATATAACGCCCGAGCTCTTGGGTCGTGGCGCCCCCTTGCCTCAGCTCGACCCCGGCGGTGGCGGCGTCCTCGTATCCCTGGTCGGCGCGCTCCACCGCTTCGAGGAGTGCAGCCTCCGCTCCGGTCGCGCTCCGGCCGAGCCGGCGGACGCTCAGGACGACTTCGGAGCGCGCCTGCCGGAGCCTGTCGAGCTGGTCCCGTTCGCCGGTGAGGAGGTATCCGCGGAAGCTCGCGACCCGGTGCTCGAGGGCCGAGCGGAGGACCCCGACCTCGATGAGCTCCTCGGCCTGGCGGTCGGCGTTCCGGTGGCTCTTGAGCGCGATCTTCAGCGCGGCGGCGGACGTGACGGTGACGAGCAGGACGAGTAGCGCCGCAATTACGAAGCCGATCGCCACCTTACGCCGGAACGACAGCGAACGGAGGCCCGACAGCGGCCGAGAGAACGGTGTTTTACGCGGTCCGGTCATCCAGGAATTTGTCCGAGTAATCTCAGCGGTGGACCTTGCGGTCCCCCGAACCCCCTAGAGGAGGGGACGCAGAAGCGCGGAGGCATGCTCGATGATTCTCTCCGAGAAAGGGCGTCTCTTCCATTCCTCGAGTGTTACCCGGCGCGACCGGGCCCGATCGGCCTCGAAGATCTCGACCTGCTCGCGGGCGAAATCGCATCGAGCGGCGGAACCGGGGGTCCGATGTCCCGTACAAGTGCGAGATGTGACGCTTGATCTTCTTCTCGGCCGGGAAGAGATCGAGCGCCAGGATCGTGAGAATAATCGTCAAGGCGACGGCGAGCGCGACGTTCATACGGGCCTTGCCCTTTGACCCGGCGCCCGTTCCACTCCGATACGATAACGTTCGTGGATACTCCTCTTCGGGCCGCTCTCGTCACCGGAGGAACGCGGGGAATCGGTTTCGCCGTGGCGAGACGGCTGGCCCGCGACGGCTTCGCGGTGGCGATCTCCGGGCAGAGCGAGGCGAGCGTTCGCGAGGGGCTTCAGCGCCTTCGGGAAGCCGTTCCATCGAGCCGCCTCGCCGGCCGTCCTGCCGATGCGCGCCGAGAAGAGGACCAGCGGGCGCTGGTCGACTGGACCGCGGAAACGCTCGGTCGCCTCGACGTCCTCGTAAACAACGCCGGGATCGGAGATTTCGGCGCGGTCGACGAGCTCGAGCCGGAGCGGTTCCGCGCGGTCGTCGAGACGAACCTCTTCGGTCCGTACTACGCGACTCATTTCGCGGTGCCATTGATGAAGAGATCGGGCGGCGGTTTCATCGTCAACATCGGCTCGCTCGCGGGAGTCAATGCCTTCGCCGGCGGCTCGGCGTACAACGCGTCGAAGTTCGGCCTGCTGGGCTTTTCGGAAGCCTCGATGCTCGATCTCCGCCACCAGGGTATCCGCGTGGCTGCGATTCTTCCGGGATCGGTTGCGACCGAGTTCGGCCACTCGCACGGAAGCCGGGATCACTCGTGGATGCTGTCGGCAGACGACGTGGCGGAAGCGGTTTCGGATCTCATCCGGTTCCCGGACCGGGCGATCGCGTCGCGGATCGACCTGCGCCCTTCGCGTCCGCCCAAGCGCTGAAACGATTCGCAGCGCCGGCTATCGCGGTCGCGCCGCGAATGCTCCGCTCGTCTCCTCGACCGAGACGGCCTTCTGCGATGTAGCACCGTGGCGGCTCTGGACCTGTGCCGCCGATCAGCTTCGCAAGGCCGAAGTCGGGGATCTTGACTCGTCCGTCGTTGACCGAGTCCCCGCTTACCGGCGCGGGCGTCCATCTGTACGCGCCGCGCGGACCCAGACTCGAACGTATTCGGATCGTGGCGGGGTCTCTCCGCGACCCGCCGCAACCTGAGAGAGCCGCGTGGTGAGCTCGGTCGCGTCGGAGGACGCGAGGTCGGCGACGCTCCGGATTCCCGCCGCCTGGAGTAGACGAGCGGCGCCGGCACCCATCCCCTTGTGCAGCGTGAGAGACGCCTCACGCGCGGCGTGCCCGAGGACGTCGCCGGAAACTCCCGTGCGCGAGGCGACTGCCGCCACACCCTCGCGGCGCACCGCGCGGTCGAGCCGCTCGGGCGTCGGAATCCCTGAAGCGCGGAGTTTCTCGACCGCGGATGCGTCGAGAGAGGAAAGCTCCGAGAGAACGGGCCGCACCGATTGGACGTTCCGGTCGAGGGCGGCGATCGACGCGGCAACGCTGAAGACCACGGCGACCGCCGCGGCGGCGAAGCGCGATCGTCCGCGAAGACGGGACAGAGAGGCGTGGTACGCGAACGCCGACACCGCGAGCGGCGGAAAGCCTCCGAAGCCGGCGAACGGCATCTCGAGGAGCTTCCACTCTTCGAAACCCGGAACGGTGTAGATCCACTTCGTCCGCGCCCAGTAGTTCAGGAGCTCCCACGCCGCGCCGGCGAAAAGACCGCCGAGGAGCAGACGCAGCAGCCGTCCGGGTCGCCCCTGCTCGAGATCGCGCAGTAGAGACGGCGCGCCGGAGCGGTAGTTGAGGGCCTCGAGGAGGCCGAACGGTGCACCCCAGACGATCCAGAAGGCCCACCGCGGCCAGAGGAGTGGAGCAAGAACCGCTGCCGCGCCCCCCGCCGCGCACGCGGCCAGAACCGCCCGCGTGACCCGAATCGGGCGCCACCTCTTCTCGCGGAAGACGCCGAACGCCTCCAGCGCTTCTGCGTGGAAAAAACACGCCGGCAGCACCGTGGCGAACGCGAGGGTGCTCATGAGGAACGAGCCCCACAGCGTCCGCAGCCCGAAGACGTAATACCAGTTGCGTAACCGCAGATTGAACGCTTCGAACAGAAGCCAGAATGGTAGCGACCAAAGCATCATCGAAACGAGCTCCCGCCGTCGGCCGGCGATGAAAGACCGGCCGCCGCGCAGGTAGATCACTGCGTCGAGCACGAGGAGATACCCGTACCAGGCGGGCAGATACCAGATTGCGTTCCATGCTTCGAGGTCCGCGATCAGAGCCCAGAGACCGAGAACGAAGAGGGCGACCCCCGCTGCTCCCCAGATCGGAAAGGGGATGCGACCGCGCTCGTCCACCCGTTCGGCTGCAGACGGGACGGCGGCGCTCATCTCAGGTTGCTCCTGGGTAACCCCACCCGGTCCGGCGCCGCGTTCAGCCGAGCGAGAAGCTTCTTGATCAGCTCCGTCTTCGTGCGCCCAGCCTTCTTCAGGTCGACGAGGTAACGGACGACCACTTCCAGCCAGGTGTTCTCGCTCACGCGAAAGAGAACGACCGGCCGCTACTGGACCATTCGGCGGACCGGCGCATCTTACGCCGGGCCGCTTTCAGCAGAGGGCAAGGGTTACGCCCGCGCCGGCTCGTCCTCGATGTGGGAGCGGACCTGCGCCATGAGCTCGGGAGTCGGCTCGAGACCGTGCTCGCGGGCGTGGACCACGGCGTTCCTCATCACCTCGTCCTCGTCGCGACCGCGCACGACGTGGTTGCAGTCGCTCGACGGGTTGACCTTGTGGCATTCGATGATCTTTGCCATGCGGACCTCCGTGTCGGGGACAGATTCTAAATCTGTCCCCATCATCTCATCAGGGCGTCGCGCCGGCCGGTGGCTGCGGATCCGGTACGCGATTCTGGATCGGTGGAATCGACTTCAAATACGCGAAAATCGCCTTGAGCTCCTCGTCGCGCATCTTCCCGTACCAGGGCCACGGCATCGGCGGAAGGATCGTGCGCGAAGTTCCCATGTGCTTGCCGGTCCGCATGGCGCGGATGAACATGTCCTCGGTCCAGATTCCTATGCCCGTGTTCTGATCCGGAGTGAGATTCGAAGTAAAGCTCACGCCCCAAGGGCCGGCCCACGCGGTGTTCGTCACCGCCCCCGCCATTCCCCATGGCGCATCGAGTTTTGGCGGCGGCGGCATCTTGAGCTCCTCCGGGTGACCCGAGAGCAGTCGGGTCATGTCGGGCTCCGGGCCGGTCTTGCCCATCTTGTACGGCGTATGGCAGTCGTTGCAGGCCAGGATCGTGACGAGGTATCTCCCGCCTCCGACGAGGTCGGGCGGCGCCGGCACGGCAGCCACCGCGGAAGCGGGTGCAGAGGACTCGGCCTGCCCGGGAGCCGGACTTTCCTCCTTCCGGCAGCCGGCAGAGAGACTGACCGCGATGAGCGCGGCGGTTGCGAACGTGAGACGCGAATCCCTTCGACTCATTGATTCTTTCTCCTTGTCTCGTCCAGGGGTACGGAGGACCACAAGGTCCGCGCCGATAGATGCTCGGACATACTTCTTCTGGCCCGCGGACGGCGCGCATCTTATACACGACCGCCCGGGAAGGAAATCAGGATATGTCCGAATAGTCATTTCGCGGGGGACCTTGCGGTCCCCCGCACCGATAAGAGTGTTGAGTATCCGTCGCGAATGCCCCACTTCCTGCCCGCGAGAGATCGAAAGATGGCTAAAATCCGCGGGCTAAGGAGTCTGTCCGAGTAGTCTTTTGCGGGGGACCTTGCGGTCCCCCGAACCGATAAGATTCTTGAGGTCTGTCGGGGGGGGGGGGGGGGGGGG
>DASWIB010000083.1:0-6189 GCA_036397915.1 Thermoanaerobaculia bacterium
CCTCAAGATGAGATTTCCCGGGAGCAATCCCCTGAAGGCCCGTGGGAGACGACCACGTTGATAGGCGGGGTGTGGAAGCGCTGTAAGGCGTGAAGCTGACCCGTACTAATCGGCCGTGAGGCTTGACCATAAAATATTTAAAGTGCGAATCGAATCAGAACTTACCGACTCTCTTGAATAGCGGACGACCTTGCGGTCTTCCGACCGCGGGACCCATGGTCCCGAGTTCAGTTCTTTGTGAAACAAATTTTCCCGGTGACCTTAGCGAAGGGGCCACACCCGTTCCCATTCCGAACACGGCAGTTAAGCCCTTCAGCCCCGATGGTACTTCGCGGTAGACCGCGTGGGAGAGTAGGACGCCGCCGGGGAATTCATTTTTTATAGAGCTCAGGATCCGTTCCTGAGCTCTATTGTTTTTTCGCTCCTTCTGCCTCTTACCTCCGCGTTGCGCGCGCCCTGTAGCCCTCGCACCGGGCGACTTTCGAGAGTACGTCGGCCAGAACGCCGCTTCGAGGGTTGGCGGCCGGCCGCTGGGGAAGGACCGGTTACCCCATGCCCGCGTCGAGTCGATCTGGCCGGAAGGCGGGGTCCGGTATCATCCGATGACTCGAGGCGAAGCAGAATCCGAACATACCTGATCGAACGGCCTCTCTCTCTCGGCGTCGTCCTCACCATCGCCCTCCTCGCTTCGGCGTGTGCCCGGCGTGATCACGGCCTTTTCCGCGACGTCACCGGCCCGTCCGGTATCGCATTTCGCTTCCGCTCCGACATCGTGGAGTCCAAGATCGTGGCAACGATGGGGGGAGGCTCGGCCCTCGGCGACTTCGACAACGACGGCGACCTCGATCTCTTCCTCGTCAACTCGGTCCGGAAGTACGGCTCCCGCACGAATTCCGGCAACTGCGGGCGCCTCTATCGCAACCGCGGCGATGGAACCTTCGACGACGTCACGCCGCAGTCCGGCATTCTCCAGTGCGCATGGGGCTGCGGCGCCTGGTGGGTCGACCTGGACAACGACGGCTGGCTCGACCTGTACGTCACCAATCTGGGCGCGGACGAGCTCTGGCACAACGCTCGGAACGGCGCGTTCCTCCGCGCCGGCGCCGGGCGGTCTCCGGATGATCCTCGGTACTCGATACCGGCGGCGTTCCTCGACGCGGACCGAGACGGGCTTCTCGACGTCTTCGTCGGCAACTACGTTGCAACTTCCCTCGAGGAGGAGTCCGCCCGCGGTTTGCGGGAGCAGAAGCTCCCGGACGAATACGAGCCTCCCGGCAACTCCTTTTTCCGCCAGCGAACCGACGGCACGTTCGCCGACGCGACCGACGAGGCCGGACTGTTGGAGGCGCGCGGCCGCACCATCGGCGCGATCGCGCTCGACTTCGGAGAGGATGGAATCACGGACCTGTATCTCGCAAATGATCAGATGCCGAACTCCCTCTTCCACGGCCGCGGCGACGGAACCTTCGAGGATGTGTCGGTCGAGACGGGCGCCGACCTTCCGCCCACCGGTCCGACGGCTTTCGGAGGACCCTCCCGGTCCGGGATGGGCCTGGCGAGCGCCGACTTCGATCGCGACGGGCGGCCGGATCTGTTCATCACGAACTTCGCCAACGAGCCGAATACCCTCTACCGCAACGTCGAGGGGCAGCTTCTCGAGAACGTCGAGGAGACGACCGGCCTGGCAGCACCGTCCCTCCCGCTGTCGGCCTGGGGATGCAACTTTCTCGACTACGACAACGACGGCTGGCCGGACCTCTTCGTGTCGAACGGCCAGATCCTCCCCCGGTGGGTGTACTGGTTCCTCAGGGCCTTCTCGGAAAAGGCGAGTCGGTACAACATCGGGGAGCGGACGTATCGGCAGCGCCAGCACCTCTTCCGCAACCGGGGCGGAGCGTTCGAGCAGGTCTCGCCGGACCTCGGGGGAGATCTCTCGCGTCTCGTGACGTCCGGGCGGGGATCGGCCGCCGGCGATCTCGACGGCGACGGGCGCCTCGATCTCGTGCTCTCCCCCGTTTCGGATCCCGCGCGGGTCTTCCGCAACCAGACGCCCAATGGGGGACACTGGATCGAGCTCCTCCCCGTCGCGGACGGAGATCCTCGTACGCCTCTGCATGCGAAGGTCAGCCTTCGCTACGGAGATCGAACCGTCATCGAGGAGTTCACGATCCAGCCTTCCTACGCCTCGGGTTCCTATGTTCCGCTTCACTTCGGCCTGGGCGATGCGACCCGCATCGATTCTCTGGAGATCCAGTGGCCCGAAGGGCACGTGCAAACACTCGATCCTCCCGCAGTCGACCGCGCGTACAGGGTTTCGCGCCGCGGGCTCTCCGCCGGCCTTGGCGGGCCGAAGTGACGCCGCTTCGTCAGGGGGTGTGGGGGACCGCAAGGTCCCCCGCCGGCAAATACCCGGACAATCTCCGACAAATACTCGGACAATCTCTTGTTCCGAGAACGCGCGAAACAGGGCCCTGAGGAGGGAAACGCTCCCCACCGTCGCGACCTGAGCTAGCTTTGGGGCTCGTGTCCTCCGGCAAGCGCCCGGCGTGGCTCCTCTTTTGTGGCGCCCTGCTCGCGGGCTACGCGCTCGCGCTCTTCCACCACACCTCGTTCGCGGTCGGTGGATCCGACAGTTCCGGGTATCTCAACGCGGCGCGGCTTTTCGCGTCCGGCCGTTCCTTCGAGCGAGTCCCTGGCCTGGAGAAGCTCGGCCTCCAACCGGAGCTCGCGAGAATCTTCATTCCACTCGGATACTCACCCGGGCCACGACCCGGCACGATGGCTTCGAGCTATCCCCCCGGGCTGCCACTTCACATGGCGCTCGCGGCGTTGCTCAGCGGATGGGCGAAGGCCCCGTTCTTCGTCAGCCCACTCGCCGGCCTGGCGTGCGTCGTCCTCGTTTATCTTCTCGGCCGCGAGCTCCAATTGCCTCCGGCCTTCTCTTTCGCGGGTTCTGTCCTTCTCGCCTTCTTTCCGACATTCGTTTCCCTGACGCTGCAGCCAATGAGCGACGTCGTCGCCGCCGCCTGGGCGCTGGCCGCCGTTTATGCCGCCTGGAAGTCCCGCGCGCGAAACGGCGCGGCCTGGGCGGCGCTCGCCGGGCTCGCGTACGGGATCGGGGTCCTCGTCCGGCCGACGAACCTGCTGATTCTCGCTCCCCTTCTCTTCGCGCTGCCGCCGAGGCCGAGAACCTGGCTCACGTTCATCGCGGGAGGGATACCGGCGGCACTCATTCTGCTCGGCTACAACGCTGCGCTTTTCGGGAGCCCCTGGGCGACCGGGTACGGTTCGCTCTTGAGAGAGGGAATGGCCTGGGCCAACTTCTCCGGGCGGGCGCGGCACTATGGATACTGGATCGCGCGACTGCTCACTCCTCTTCTCCCGATCGGATGGCTCGGCCTCGTTGGCGATCGCCGGGCGCCCCTCCGTGACCGACTCGCTCTGCTTTCCTGGTTCGGATCTTTCTTTCTCTTCTACGCGTTCTATGGGCCTTACGAAGCGTGGTGGTACACGCGTTTTCTGCTCCCCGGCGTCCCCGCGTTGATCCTCGGGGCCTGCGTCGTCGCCCGCGATGTCCTCCTGCCGGCCGGGCGGAGTCGCCCCGCCCCCTGGGCGACCGCAGCCGCTTTCGTGCTTCTCGCAGCCGCTCTGTTCGTCGAGTTGGACTTCACCGAGAAACGTCGGGTCCACAAGCTCTATAAGTCGGACCGGGTTTATCCGCAAGCGTGCGCGATGGCCCGCCGCCGCCTTCCGTCGAACGCGATCGTCGTCTCGATGCAGATGAGCGGAGCGCTCCACTACTACAGCGATCTGACTTATGCGATGTGGAACTGGCTCCCACCGGAACGATTCGGCGAGCTGCGCGCCTCGACCGAAATCCGCGGATATCGCTGGTATGCGCTGCTCGCCCCGTTCGAGCAGGAAGAGGTTCGAAAGAATCTCCCCGGCGACTGGCGAGAGATCGACCGCGTGGCAGAAGTCGCCCTCTGGGAGCTGCCGCCGGTCTGGCCGGCGGGGGGACCTCGAGGTCATCGCCATCGCAGCGAGGGATCTCCGGCGAAACGAGATCCTTCGGGCCTGCGGCCCTCAGGATGACGGCGAGGAGGCTCTCGCCCTCAGGATGATTCCGGGGGAGTGCCCGCGTCGCGCCGCGTGCCCACGAAGACGTAGAAGTCCGGCTCGATCTCGCCGGCCTCGGTCAGGCGCTGCTCGGAGGCGCACAGCCGAGACAGGATCACGTCGTCCCCGGGATCTCCCGGACGGAAGTTCGCGACGATCCCGAACAGGAGCGGGTTCAGCAGCCCCCCTCCGTAGAGGTACTCCTTCTCGGACCGGAAGAACCGGCGGGCCAGCGGGAGCACTTCCTCGCTGCGCACCGCCTCGGTGGGGTCGTCCTCGGCGAGCTGTTTCGGATCGGTCCGTTCGCGTTTCCAGAGCACCTGCCCCGTGATCGGATCCCAGCGCAAACGGTCGGGCAGAAGGCGGAGATAGCGGTTAACGACCTTCATGCGCTCGTTGGAATACTGGAAGCGATTCGGACCAATGTACTCGTTGAAGAGAAGCTTGCCGCCCGGTGCGAGCACTTCGTGAATCCGTGTGTAGAGCGACTCGAGCCCCGTGATGTGGTGCAGGACGTCGTTGGCGATGACGGCGTCGAATGGACCGGCGGGGAGTCTCTCGTGCTCGAGGTCGAGAACGATGTAGTCGATTCCGGGGAAACCCTCCTCCTGCGCCGTGCGGCGTGCGCGCGAGACCGTCTCCGAGGCGAAGTCGCACGCGACGATCGAACGAAACCGTCCGCGCTGCGCGAGCGCCCGCTCGAGCCAGCCGGAGCCGCAGCCGAGAACGAGCGCGCGATCGAGCACCCGCGCGAGGTGCACGTGCTCGACCCAGGTCAGCCAGTCACAGTTCGGGTCTCCGCTGACGAGGGCGTGCAGGTAACGCCTCACTACGGGCGACGCGGTCCACACGAGCGACTCCAGGTGCGCCGTGAATCGTCCGTCGTCCCAGCGGGTCGGGGTCGCCACGCCGGCGCAGATATCACAGCTGAGCGGTCCTCGACGAGGCGGGGCGTCTGGCGGGCCACCGCGAGGACGAGGGTCCCAATGGCGGTTCCGAGCGTGACCAGAAGACCGACGCGGGATCCCGGAGGCGAATAGCGGAGCCGGACCCGGTGCTCGCCGGCCGGGACCGTCACGGCGAGGAACGCGCCGTTCGCGCGCGAGACGGGCAGAACCGCGTTGCGCTCGTCACGGGCGGTCCATCCGCCGTCTTCGGCGAGACTCGCGACGACCACCGTTTCTCGCGACCGAGAAGTTGAAGGTCGCGACGAGCGGCAGCAGGCCCATGAATCGTCAGCGGCGAGAACGCCGCCGACTGACCGTTCGCTGCGAGCGGCGAGCCGCAGGCGTTCCATCGATTCCGCCACGGGATCGCGCCCTCCTTCCAGGCCAGCCGGACGGCCTTCGCCCACGGCGCGATCTCGGTGGCAATGTCGTTCAGGTTCGGATTCGCGGGCGCTCGATGCGGCAGCGCGTTCCACGGCGGGAGACCCATCGAATGATCGACCGGGAAGATCGTTCGAGTCGTGACGAACGCCGGAAGCAGAAACAGAACAGGCAGGAGGAGAAAGACGAGGAAGAATCGCGCGGGAAGAGGCCGGCCGAGCCACCGCGCGACCGCCGCCCACCCCGCCGCGACCGCCGCGTAGAGGACGAGCGACAGGAGGGACTCCATCGTCGTTGGATTACGGGCCTGCGGCGGAAGTCGTTGGATTAACCTCTTCGGAAGTGCGCGACGTCCCCTTTACGCGGTCGCTCCTCGGCCGCCTCTGGCGCCGTCACGAGACGATGCGCGCCGACTGGGACCGGCGTGCGCGCGAAAACGCGGCCTTCTACGTCTGCACGACCGCGGCGGACTCGCCCGCCTCTTTTGCGGCGTCCGGCGAACGTGACCTCGAGGAGAAGGTCCTGGACGGCCTCGCCGTCTCTCCAGGATGGAAAGTCCTCGAGATCGGCTGCGGGATGGGGCGTCTCGTGAAGCCCCTGTCGCGTCGCGTCGCCCGGGTCGTCGGCGTGGACCTCTCCGACGAGACGCTCCGCCGCGCGCGGGAGTACTGCGCCGCTCTTCCGAACGTCGAGCTGCTGCGGACCGAAGGCTGGCTCGATTTTCTCCCCTCCAACTCTTTCG
>DASWIB010000084.1:0-17874 GCA_036397915.1 Thermoanaerobaculia bacterium
TCCCGTGAAGGACATCCGGGCCACCGAGAAGGTGTTCTTCGTGATGAAGGGAGGAAGGATCTTCCGATACTCCCCACGCTGACGCCGCGCTGGGTTGACCCAAGACTTTTCGGCGGGCCCGCCGAATTGACCATACCGCCATATTCGATATATGGTTTTCCATATGAAGACGACTCTGAACATCGCCGATCCGGTGATGGCGCAGCTCAAGCGCGAGGCAGCGAGGCAGAGGCGGACCATGTCGGAGCTGGTCGAGACGGCGCTCCGCCTGCTGTTTCGAACGCAGAACACCCGACGGAAGCTGCCGCCACTGCCGACCTTCAACAGTGGTGGGCATCTGGTCGATATCGCCGACCGGGATGCCCTCTATGACGCGATGGAAGGCCGCTAACCACAGGAAGCTAGATGTTTGTTGTGGACACAAACGTCTTCGTGTACGCAGTTGACGAAGCCTCGCCTTCCTACCATCCTTGCTCTGAGCTGCTCAACTCTTGGAGAGATCAGTCGGCCGCCTGGTACACAACTTGGGGAATCCTTTATGAGTTCCTTCGTGTATGCACTCACTCCCGCGTCCTGAGAAGACCGTGGACCGCGTCGCGGGCCTGGGGTTTCGTTGAATCACTCCTGGCCTCTCCGGGCCTCGGGGTTCTCGTGGAGACCGAACGGCACTCCGCGGTCGCGGCCGAGGTGCTGAAAGAGGTCCCTCACGTCGCGGGCAACTTGATGCACGACGCCCACACGGCGGTCCTGATGCGCGAGCACGGGATTCGCCGGATCTACACCCGAGACACCGGCTTCCACAGGTTCCCGTTCCTCGAGCCGATCGATCCCGTTTCCTGATCAGGAAAAGAAAACCCCTGACGAGGCCTTGTTCCGCTGGCGCCCATGACCTCAGGGAAGTCATCGTGTCGCACCCCTCCCCGGTTCAGTCACTTGCACGTGTTTCGGCCGGGTGCTCATGAATAGTCCGGGTTAGAGTTCGCGCCTGATGCCCGAGCGAGCCGACTCGAATCCGCGAGCCCGCCGCCGGCTGCCGCTGCACACGAAGATCCTCTTCGGGCTGATCTTCGGGCTGGTGTCGGGACTCCTCGTCCACGAGATGGCGGGAGAGGCGCCGTGGGTCCACTGGATCGTGGCCAACGTCGCATACCCGGCCGGTCAGGTCTTTCTGCGCCTGATCTTCATGATCGTCGTGCCGCTCGTTTTTTCTTCGCTCGTGCTGGGAGTTCTCGAGCTCGGCGACGTGAAGAAGCTCGGGCGGATCGGTTTGAAGACGCTCGGCTACACGCTGTTCGCGAGCGGGATCTCGGTCGCGATCGGGATCACGATGGTGAACTTCTTCCGGCCCGGGGCGGGCGTCGACCCGTCGGTTCGGGCGGAGCTTTCGAGCACCTTCGCCACCCAGTCGCAAAAGACGATCGAGAACGCGCAGAAGGCGCAGACTTGGGCGGACAGCATCCTCTCCCTCATCCCGAGCAACCCCTTGAAGTCTGCCGTCGACGCTCTGACGGGCGAGATGCTCGCCCTGATGGTCTTTGCGCTCTTCGTCGGCGTGGCCCTTGCCCGGATCCGCGATTCCAGGGCGGAGGCCCTCGTCGACGTCTTCTCCGGGATCCAGCGCGTCTCGATGAAGATCGTGGACTGGGCGATGGGGCTGGCCCCGTACGGCGTGGCGGGACTCATGTTCTCGCTGACGGCGCGAGCGGGGTTTTCCGTCGTACCGCGGCTCGGCGGCTACGTGGGCGTCGTCGTCGGCGGTCTCGCGATCCAGATGTTCGTCGTCTATCCGGTGATTCTGAAGGGACTCGCGCGCGTGCCTCCGACCGAGTGGTTCTTCCGCTGCCGCGAGGTGATCCTCACGGCGTTCTCGACCGCTTCCTCGAACGCCACGCTTCCGACCAGCCTTCGGACCTCCGAGGAGAAGCTCGGGATCCCTCAACGCATCGGCAATTTTGTTCTGACTGTCGGGGCGACCGGAAACCAGAACGGCACGGCGCTCTTCGAAGGCGTCACGGTTCTCTTCCTCGCACAGGTCTTCGGCGTGCACCTGGCGCTCTCGCAGCAGGTCACCGTCGTCGTCATGTCGATTCTCGCCGGCGTCGGAACGGCGGGAGTGCCCGGCGGATCACTGCCCTTGATCGTCATCGTGCTCCAGACGGTCGGAGTCCCGCCGGAGGGGATCGGGATCATCCTCGGCGTCGACCGTTTCCTCGACATGTGCCGCACGACCCTGAACGTCGTCGGCGATCTCGTGTGCGCGACCTTCGTTGCGCGATCGGAGCGAGAGCTGCGCTTCCCTGCTCCCACGGCGGCGCCTATCGTTGCCGACGCCTGAGAATCGGTGACACGGGGCACACAGACAGGGGAAACAATAGGAGACGAC
The DNA here is from genome assembly GCA_036397915.1 of Thermoanaerobaculia bacterium. Taxonomy (GTDB): domain Bacteria; phylum Acidobacteriota; class Thermoanaerobaculia; order UBA5066; family Gp7-AA6; genus Gp7-AA6. The sequence continues at coordinate 2,384 of DASWIB010000084.1, forward strand.
AATGCTTTCTCGGGCGGCTTTTCTGATGTTTTTTCCGGCTCTCCTTCTCGCCGCGACTCCGGCAAAGCGGCCGGCGAAGGCCGCGACGGCCGCCAAGAGCGCCGCCGCAGCGAAGGAGCTCGCGAAGTTCTTCAATGAGGAGTGGGAGTGGGGACTGCGCGAGTACCCGGAGCGGGCCACCTACCTGGGCGACGCGCGCTACAACGATCGGCTCACCGACCTTTCGTTCGAGGCGATCGAGCGCCGCAACAAGCGTGAACAGGAGGCGCTCGCGCGCCTGAAGAAGATCGAACGCGAAGCGCTGCCGGAAGAGGACCGGCTCTCTTACGACCTCTATCAGAGACGTCTCGAGATCGCGATCGAAGGGCAGCGGTTCCCAACCGAGCTCCTGCCGATCAATCAGCAGGACGGACTCCACAAGGACTTCGCGATCCTTTCGACCATTTCGCCTTTCGGGACGGTCAAGGACTATCGCGATTACCTCGCTCGGCTGTCGGCATTCCCAAAGCAGGTCGATCAGACGATCGCGCTCATGGAACGCGGAAAAGAGAAGGGCTGGATCCACCCGGGCGTGCCGCTGCGGGAGGTCGGAGATGCGATCCGCGCGCAGATCCACCCGGATCCCGAGAAGAGCGTTCACTGGAAGCCGTTCGAGAAGTTTCCCGAAGTCGTTCCCGAGCCGGACCGCGAAGCGCTGCGCATCGAGGGACGCCGGCGGATCGCAAATGACGTCTTCCCGGCCTACCTCAAGCTCTACGCCTACTTCACCCGCGACTACCTGCCGGTCGCGAAGAAGGAGATCGGCGCCTGGTCGCTCCCCGACGGCGAGGCGTACTACGCATACGCGATCCGCCTCCACACAACGACGAACAAGACGGCGAAGGAGATCCACGACACGGGTCTCGCGGAGGTCTCGCGAATTCGGCGTCAGATGGAGGACCTCATTCGGAAGGTCAAGTTCAAGGGGAGCTTCGACGATTTCGTGAAGTTCCTCCGGACCGACCAGCGGTTCTACTACAAGACCGCCGACGACCTCCTCGAGGGCTATCGAGACATCTGCAAGCGGGTCGATCCCGAGCTCATTCGTCTCTTCGGAACCCTGCCGCGTATGCCGTACGGCGTCATCCCGACGCCGGAGTTCGAGGCGCCGACATCGACCACTGCCTACTACCGCGCCGGCTCTCTCGAAGCGCCGCGGCCCGGGTATTTCGTCGCGAACACCTACAAGCTCGCGACGCGCCCGAAGTACGAGATGGAGGCTCTCGCGATCCACGAGGCCGTCCCCGGCCATCATCTGCAGATCTCGCTCGCGCAGGAGCTGACCGGGCTGCCGCAGTTCCGGCGCCACGGAGGTATCACGGCTTTCGCCGAGGGATGGGGCCTCTATGCCGAGAGCCTTGGCGAGGAGATGGGCTTCTACACCGATCCGTATTCGAAGTTCGGTCAGCTCACTTACGAGATGTGGCGTGCCGTGCGCCTCGTCGTCGACACGGGAATGCACGCGTACAAATGGGAGCGGCAGCGCGCGATCGACTTCATGAAGGCGAACACCGCGAAAACGGAGCACGACATCTCGGTCGAGATCGACCGGTATATCGTGTGGCCGGGTCAGGCGCTCGCCTACAAAACCGGGGAGTTGAAGATCAAGGAGCTCCGAGCTCGAGCCAGGAAGGAGCTCGGGGAACGCTTCGATATCCGAAAGTTCCACGACGCCGTTCTGCTCGCCGGAGCGCTCCCTCTGGACGTGCTCGAAAAGCGGATCGAGGGGTGGATCTCGAGGGAGAAGGCGGCCGCGGCGGCTCCAGGCCCGGCGTCGCCCGGCTCAAGTCCAATGTAGTCCGGCACTTCGCGGCCGGGGGCTGGTCTACCTGACCGGTCGGTCAGGTAACTCTCTCTTTCTTTCTCAAAACAAAGAGATTTAGACTGGTCGCGACATGTCGGACTCCAGACTTCTCTCCCCGGTCGAGCGCGTTAAGGCGCACGTCGGGTTCATCGTCAACGGCGAGTCGGTCGAGGCCGCCTTCGCCCCGCATAAGACCCTTCTCGAAGTCCTCCGGGAAGATCTGGGGCTCACGGGCACGAAACACGGTTGCGAGCTCGGTGAGTGCGGCACGTGCGCGGTCCTGGTCGATGGAAGGCCGGTTCTCTCCTGTCTCTTTCTGGGACTCGAGTGCGAGGGTCGGCGCGTCGAGACGATCGAGGGGATGGCGACCGCGGCGGGGCTCCATCCGCTGCAGAAGGCGTTCGCCGATCTCGGCGCGGCGCAGTGCGGCTATTGCACGCCCGGGATCCTCCTGACCGCGAAGGCGTTTCTCGACGCGAACGCGAATCCGACGCTCGGCGAGATCAAGGAGGCGCTCGCCGGGAATCTCTGCCGCTGTACCGGCTACGTCAAGATCTTCGAAGCCGTCGAGCTCGCGTCGGCGTGGATGCGCGGGGAAGACGCCGAGCCGAGGCGGGAAAGCCTGTACGGGACGGATTTCGACGAGAGCGGACTGCTTCCGGTCCTCTCGAACCCATGACCCGCGCTCAGACCCGCGTCGTCGGCCGCCCGTTCCCGAAGGTCGACGCTGCCCCCAAGGTCACGGGCCAGACGAAGTTCGCCGACGACCTGTTCCTGCCGCGAATGCTCCACTGCAAGCTCCTTCGCTCGAAAGTCGCTCACGCGAGGCTCCTGCGCGTCGATGCTTCGAAGGCGCTCGCGCTGCCGGGAGTCGTCGCAGTCGCGACCGGACGCGACCTCCCGATCGCCTTCGGGATCCTGCCGGTATCGCAGGACGAGCACGCGCTCGCGCTGGAGAAAGTCCGCTACGTCGGCGATCCCGTGGCGGCGATCGCGGCGCTCGACGAGGACACGGCATTCGACGCGCTCGACTCGATCGAGGTTCAGTACGAGCCGCTGCCGCCGATCGGTTCGATCGAGGACGCGATCGATCATCCGGCGGACTCCCCCCAGCGGATCCACGAATACGGGGACGGCGGCAACTTCCACAAGCTCGTCACGATGGAGTTCGGCGATACCGGCAGCGGCTTTGCGAAAGCGGACCGCATTTACGAGGACCTCTTCTTCTACGAGGGCTCGACACATCTGCCGCTCGAGCAGCACGCTGCGGTCGCCGACTTCGGCCCCGATGGAAAGCTCACCGTCTGGTCCTCGACCCAGACGCCGCACTACGTTCACCGCGCGCTCGCGAAGGTCCTGCAGATGCCGGCGGCCCGCATCCGCGTCGTAGCGACACCCAACGGCGGCGGCTTCGGCGGCAAGTCCGACCCGTTCAATCACGAGATCGTCGTGGCTCACCTTTCCAGAGTCACCGGTCGGCCGGTGAAGATCTGCCTCACTCGCGAAGAGGTCTTCTACTGTCACCGCGGCCGGCACCCGACGTTGATGCGCGTCAAGACCGGCGTCAAGAAGGACGGCGCGCTGACCGCGATGCACTTTCAGTCGATCCTGGACGGCGGCGGCTACGGCTCCTACGGCGTCGCGTCGACGTACTACACGGGAGCGCTCCAGACGGTGACGTACCGGGTGCCGGCTTACCGGTTCGACGGCGCGCGGGTCTTCACGAACAAGCCACCGTGCGGCCCGAAGCGCGGGCACGGCACGCCGCAGCCGCGTTACGCGCTCGAGGTCCACCTCGACAAGATCGCCGGCGACCTCGGCCTCGACCCCGCCGAGATGCGCAAGGCACACCTCGTACCGCCGAACTCACTCACCGCGAACTTCCTGCGGGTCGGCTCGATGGGTCTCGCCACGTGCATCGACAAGGTCGTCTTGGCCTCCGGCTGGCGCGAACGCCGTGGAAAGCTGCCGCTCGGCCGGGGTCTCGGCCTCGCCTGTTCTTCCTACATCTGCGGCGCGGGACTTCCGATCTACTGGAACTCGATGCCGCAGTCGGGCGTGCAGCTGAAGCTCGACCGCGGAGGCGGCGTGACCGTGTTCTGCGGCTCAACCGAAATCGGTCAGGGGAGCGACTCGGTGCTCGCCTACGTCGTTGCGGAGATCCTTGGGCTAGATCCGTTCGACATCCGGGTGGTCACCGCGGACACGGACCTGACACCCGTCGACCTCGGTTCGTATTCGTCTCGCGTGACGCTCATGACCGGGAACGCCGCCGTCCAGGCGGCGGAACGCGCACGTGAGCTTCTCGTCGAGGCCGTCGCGGCGAAGCTCGGGATTCCGAAGACGCGCGTCGCTCTCGCGGAGGGGCGCGTCTTCGACGTCGAAGATCCCGAAAACGGGATGGCCTTCGCCGACGCGGTCGTCCTCGCGGAGGCGAGGTTCGGGACGATCGGGACGGTCGGCTCGTACACGCCTCCTCCGTCGGCCGGACGTTATCGCGGCGCTGGCGTCGGTCCGTCGCCCGCGTACTCCTATTCGGCCGCCGTCGTCGAGGTGGACGTCGATCCGGAAACGGGGATCTACACGGTCCCGAAGGTCTGGATCGCACACGACGTCGGGAAGTGCATCAACCCGGTGCTCGTCGTCGGGCAGGTCGAGGGCTCCGTGTACATGGGTCTCGGCGAGGCGATGATGGAGGAGATGGCATACCGGTCCGGCGTCAACGGGAACGTCGTTCACAAGTTTCCGTCGCTTCTCGAATACAAGAGTCCGACCACCAAGGAGATGTCGGAGGTCGTGACCTTTCTGATCGAGGATCCGGACCCGAACGGTCCCTTCGGCGCGAAGGAGGTCGGACAGGGGCCGCTGCTGCCGATTCCTCCCGCCGTCGCGAACGCGCTCTTCGACGCGGTCGGCGTGCGCGTGGACGAGATCCCGGCGACGCCGGAGAAGGTGCTCGCCGCGTTGAAGCTCGCGGCGCAGGGCAAACCGGCGCGCGTCGGTCCGACCCGTTTTCCCGACGTGCCGTATCCACCGCCGATGCGCGTGCTCACGCCCGAAGAGGGCGGGGACGGGCGGGCTGGCGCCGCGGCGGTCGCTTCGCGACCGGCGGCTGAGAACTTTCAAACGAGGGCTCCGAAGCCTTGAGCCTATCTTCATGATGCGGTTGCCCAGGTTCCGCTATTACGCGCCGCGGACGGTCGCGGAGGCGATCGCGATCCGCTCGGACGCGGGGCCGGAGGGAGCGTACGTCGCCGGCGGCACCGACCTCTATCCGAACATGAAGCGGCGGCAGCAGACGCCGAAGGTCGTGGTCGGCCTCTCTCGGGTTGCTGAGCTCGCGAGATTCGGAGAGCGCGGCGGCTGTCTCTCGCTCGGCGCGGGCCTCCTCCTCTCGGACGTCGAAAGCGACCCCCGGGTGCGCCGCGTCTACCCCGGACTCGCTCACGCGGTCTCGGAGATCTCGACACCGCCACTGCGGAACATGGGGACCATTGGAGGCAACCTCCTGCTCGACACCCGATGCAACTACTACGACCAGAACTCCGAGTGGAGGAAGGCAATTGACTTCTGCATGAAGAAGGATGGAAGCATCTGCTGGGTGGCGCCCGGCTCTCCGAAATGTCTGGCGGTCCAGTCGGCCGACACGGTTCCCGTCCTGATCGCCATGCGCGCGCGGGCGGTGCTCGTTTCGGGCGCGGGCGAGCGCGAGATCGCGGTCGAGGACCTCTACAGAAACGACGGGATCGACTACGTGACGAAGCGGCCGGACGAGCTCCTGACGGAGGTGGTTCTGCCGACTCCCAACGGCTGGCGCGCGAGCTACCGAAAGCTGCGCCGCCGCGGCGCGTTCGACTTCCCGGTTCTCTCCGTGGGCGCCGCGGTTTGGCGTGACGGCGAGCGGGTCACCGCGGCCCGTCTCGTTCTCGGCGGAGTCGCGTCGGCGCCATTGCGGCTGGCGGCGTCCGAGGAGGCGCTGGCGGGTCGACCTCTCGACGGAGAATCGATCGCCGACGCCGCAGCGGCCGCGGCTGGCCCTTCCCGCCCGATGGACAACACCGACTTCTCCTTCCTCTGGCGAAAGCAGATGACGTCCAAATTCGTCGCCCTCGCGCTGCAGGACCTCCTCGATTCGGCCGGCCCCTGAGCCCCCGCCACCGCTTGCTTTCGAGGCCCAAGCTGGTATCCTGTGTGCCTTCCCGGACTCGCTCGCCTTCCCGTACGCAGTTTCGCGCTCGACGAGGTCCGACGATCCACGGGAAGGTCGGGCACCGTCGAGCGGCGCGTCGGTGGGTCGAATTAATGAACGCCGGAACAGGATCTTGTCTCGATGAAGCTCTATGTCGGTAACCTTCCCTACAACACCACCGAAGAAGACCTCCGGAATCTCTTCACGCAGTACGGCAGCGTGGACTCCGTGGCGGTCATCACGGACCGGGAGACCGGTCGCTCCAAGGGGTTCGGTTTCGTGGAGTTCGGCAACGACTCCGAGGCGCGCAACGCGATCCAGGCGCTCTCCGGCCAGGAATATGGCGGACGGGCGCTGACGGTCAATGAAGCGCGGCCGAAGACGGCGGGCGGCGGCGGTCGTCCGGGCCGGGACCGGTACTAAGTGTGTCCGAGTAATCTTTTGGGTGTGTCCGAGTAATCTTCTGGCGGGGGACCTTGCGGTCCCCCGAACCCCCTAGCCGGGACGACCGAGCCGGCCCGGCCCGGTCGCCGGGAGTACGACGGTGTTCCGAAAAGGGGGTCCGCCCCCCTTTTTTCTTTCGTGCCTGCGCGTCGCGGTCGACCAAGGTCGTATCCGCGATGTATTGCGGGTCACACCCCCCGACGCCTCTGTGGAACGGCGTGTGCATACTAGAATCGCCAGTGCCACGGAGGGGAATTCATGAAAAATCGATTGTACGGAGTTCTCTTTTCGGTCCTCTTACTGTTCGCCAGCCCGGTGCCGGGCCTCGCGGAGACCGCGCTCGTCCCCACGATCTCCGGCAATGAGCTGACGGCCAGGATCGAGCTCGCAGGCGGCGTCGCCGCCGATCTCACGATCACGTTCGAAAAAGTCGTCGGGCTGAATGCGAACGCGCTCTCGCTGTCGGCGACCCTCGTCAATCCGACCGACCTGACCCTCCTTTCTCGTCTGGGCTCCGGGGTGTCGATTCCGTCCGGGTTCCCGGTCCTCGTGCGGATCGAGCCGAGCGCTTCGAGCGCGCTCTCCTTCGAGGGCGTTTACAAGCTGTCGCTCTACACGAACAACCTGACGCTCGGGGCGAACTCGCCGCTCCGGCTCTATCGCGCGCCACAGGGTGGGGCGTTCGGCGATATGACCGGATTCTTGCAGGCGGGCAGCGTGCGCGCGGGCGGTTCGGGCCCCGGTTTCTCCGACTTCCTGATCGCCGCCGACACGCGCGCGGTCGACTCGGTGATCGCCGGCAAGTTCGACGCGCTCCAGGGTCAGCTCTCCGCCAATTCGGCGTCGATCGCTCCCGCCGTGGCGGCCGACCTCCAGCAGCGGTTGAGTGAGGCGCGCGCGGCATACGACTCGGGAGCTCTTTCGACCGCGATCGACGGAATCTCGGGCTTCGGCGACGAGGTCAAGAAGCAGAGCGGCGCCGCGATTCCGAACGTCTGGCAGGCGACCGGCGGGCCGGCGAACGTGGCCGGCCTGCTGCGGTCTTCGGCGGATACACTCAAGTTCAGCCTCGCCTTCAAGTCGAACCTGACGCCGCTGCCGTAGATTCGTTCTGAGGGGGGAGCCCCCGGTTATCGGTCTCCGCTGGAGAACCGGGAGCGAGGGTGAAAACCCGCGCGGGAGTAGACTCCCCGCGTGGCCGCCAAGCTGACGCTTTACCCGGCCCGGGGAGCGTCTCGCCACTTCATCCTGCGCGACGGCGAGAGCCGACAGGCGGGACGCGATCCGGGCGCGAACGACCTCGTCCTGGACGATCCGCGCGTCTCGGCCCGCCACGCCCGACTCGAGTGGACGGGCACCGGCTGGTCCCTTTCGGACCTTTCGAGCAAGAACGGGACGTTCGTCTCCGGCTCCCCGGCCGGGGGGGAAATCCTCCACGACGAAGAATGGGTGAGCTTCGGCGGGCTCCTCGCGCGCTTCGAGCTCGTCTGCGAAGAGGAGATTCGGTCGCTCGAGACGGAGCGCGCTCGCCGGCTGCACACCTCGGTCGAGATCACCCAGGAACTCGCCCGCGAGCGCGATCCGCGCGTTCTGCTCGAGCGTCTGCTCCAATCCGTGATCTCGCTGACGGGGGCCGAACGCGGCCTGGTTCTCCTGATCGGTCCGCGCGGAACGCTCGAGGCCGAGATCGCCTCCGGGTTCTTGGCCACAGCGCTCGAAGAGCGTTTCGAGGGAAGCTTCGGCGCGATCGAGCGCGTGCTCGAGACCGGCGAATCGGTCGTGGCATCCGACGCCTCGTCTCACGCGTTCCTCGGCAAGCGGCCGAGCGTTCTCGAGCTCGGTATCACCACACTCGCGTGCGTTCCGCTCCGGTCCGAGGATCGGGTCATCGGCCTGGTCTATGTCGACGGCCGGAAGACGGGCGGCGTCTTCACCGATCTCGACCTCGAAATTCTCGAAACCGTGACCGCGAACGTCTCGATCGTTCTGTCGACGGTTCGGATCGACCGCGAGATCCGGGAGCTGCTGGGAGCAACCGAGGACTCGGAGCCGGACGAGCGCCGGTTTCTGGAGGCGCTCGAGCAGCGAGTCGGGGAGATCGCTCGAGCGGGACGCTCCGGGGGCGTCGCGGCGCGGGGAGCGGTCCGGACCTCGTGAGCAGCCTGCCGGCGCCCGACAGAGCGCGCGGTGGTTGATCCGATCTCCGTCCGCGACAAGACGCCGCCGGAGAGCCCCGGCGAGACGCCGAGACCGTCGCTTTCCCCCGGCGTCGCCGCGACCGTCACGAGCGCCGACGTCACGCAGCGGTTCGCTCCGGGAACACTCGTCGCCGGTCGGTACCGCGTCATCGGCATCGCCGGCGTCGGCGGTATGGGCGTCGTCTATCGCGCTCGCGACGAGGAGCTCGGCGTCGACACCGCGCTGAAGGTCCTGCGTCCGGATCTCGGGAGTGCTCCGGCGCTCCTCGAACGCTTCCGCGCCGAGCTTCGACTGGCGCGCGAAGTGAGCCACAAGAACGTCGTCCGCATCCACGACATCGGTGAGCACGAGGGACTTCGCTTCCTGACGATGCGTTACGTCGAGGGCCGGTCGCTGCGCGAGGTGCTCGAGCGGGAGGGCCCCATGTCGCCCGAGCGCGCGGTGGCGATCGTGCGGCAGGTCGCTTCGGCGCTCGAAGAGGCGCACCGGGCCGGGGTGATCCATCGGGACCTGAAGCCCGGCAACATCCTGCTCGACGCCGAAGATTGCGCCTACATCACCGACTTCGGCGTCGCACGGTCGGTCGGGGGAGACGGGCTGACGCGCGCGGGAGCGGTGGTCGGAACGCCGGACTACCTTTCGCCGGAGCAGATCGCGGGCCAGCCGGTGGACGCGAGGACCGACCTCTACGCGCTCGGAGTCGTTTTCTACGAGATGCTCTCGGGCGAGCTCCCTTTCCGCTCGGGCTCGCAGGCGGAAATGCTCGCGCAGCGGCTCGCGGGACGCGCCCGGGACCTGTCAGAGACGGCAGTCCGGGCCCCGCGGTGGCTCGCCGCGATCGTTCGAAAGCTCCTCGAGCGGAACCCTGCGCGGCGGTATCCGAACGCGCGCGCTCTCTCGGACGACCTCGATCGGAAGCGCGGACCACGACCGGGCTTGCGCGCGATTCCCCTGACGATCGGCGCGACGGCGATCCTCGCGGTCGCGCTCGGCCTCTGGACAGCGGCGCGACAGCGCGCGGGCAAGCCGGTCGTCCCCACGGCGTCCCGGTCATCGACCGCGGCGCCTGTCGTCACCGCGCGGGAGGCGGTAGCGATCCTCCCGCTGGCAGACGAAACCTCCGAGCCCGAGCTCGCCTGGACGAGCACGGGGATCCCGGAGATGCTCGCGGCGAATCTTTCGGAGACGGGGGAGCTGCGGATCCTGGACTCGCTGCGCGTGCTCCGCAACCTTCGCGACCTCCATTTGACGCCGGGCCGCTACGACGAGGCGGCGCTCGGCGAGCTCGCGGAGCTCTGGAGCGCCGGGCGGATCATCACGGGAACCGTGCGCCGGTCGGGACAGCGGCTCCGGGTCGACCTGCGGCTCGTGCGGGTCGGTCCGGGGAGTCTCGCGAGCCGCTACGTTTCCGCGGAGGCGCCCGGCGCGGAAAGCCTCTTCCGGCTCGTGGGCGAGCTCGCCCGGCGCGTCCGCGCCGAGCTCGGGTTCGCCAATCGAGCGGCTCCGGAGAAGCCGGTCGAGACCGCGTCGGTCGCGGCGGCAAAGGCATACGAAGCGGGACGCCAGCGGCTCCTCGTTGGCGACGACCTCGGCGCGGCTCCTGCCTTCGAGCGCGCGGTCGCGGCCGACCCGAAATACACGGCCGCGCTCGAGAGGCTCGCGGAGACCTATCAGAGTCTCGGCCACCAGGAGAAGGCGGTCGCCGCGGTTCAGCGGGCGTTGCAGGCGGTCGGGTCGAGCGAGAGCCGCCTCGCCTACCGGGTACGCGCGCGCAACGCGCTTCTCGAGGGACGTCCCGAGGAAGCCGAAAAGCACTTTCAGGAGCTGCTCGAGAGATTCCCCTTCGACGCCGAGCCGCGCCTGGACCTCGCGGCCGCCCAGGCGGCGCAGGGACATAACGCGGAGGCGGTCTCGACGCTGAAGAGGGCTGCCGAGCTCGATCCGGGCGATCCACGCGCGTGGTTCCAGCTCGGCAAGAACGCGATTCTCGCCGGCGACAGCGCGCGCGCAGCGAGCGACTATCTCGTGCGCGCGCTCGCGCTGCACACGCGGCTCGGGAACGAAAAGGGGAAAGCGGACGTGCTGAACGCGATGGGCGTCGCGCACCAGCAGCTCGGTGAATATCCGCGCGCGCTCGAGAGCTACACCGCCGCGGCGGCCGCGCGCGCGAAGATCGGCGACGACCGGGGCCTCGCCTCCACACTGCGAAACCGTGCGATGGTGAACGTGTCGCTCGGTCGGTCCCGCGAAGCGGAAGCCGACCTGGAGCGGGCGCGCAAGCTCTTCGAGAAGATCGGCGATCGCAGCGGCCTCTCCGACGTGATGAACGACTTCGGGCTGCTGCACGAGAATCGGGGAGCGTTCGGCCAGGCCCTCGCCGACTACCAGGACGCGCTGAAGATCCGGCGCGGCATGGGAAACGAACGGCTCCTCGCCCAGAGCTACGACAACGTCGGCTACATCTATTACCTGCAGGGCGAGTACGACAACGCGCTCGTCTACTGGAAGCAGGCGCTCGACCTGAGAAGAAGGATCGGCGAAAAGAACGGAATCGTTCTGTCGGTCCAGAACATGGGTTTTCTCCAGACGGCGCAGGGGAAGTGGGACGAAGCGCTGAAGTCTTTCGTCGAAGCGCTCGAAGACAGCCGCGCGATCGGCTTCAAGAACGCGGAAGCGATCTCGCTCGGAAACATCGCGATGCTCTCCGCCTACCGCGGCCGCTTCGGCGCGGCGCTCGAGTCGTTCTCGACCGCACTCGCACTGCTCCGACCGCTGGATCTGAAGCCCGCGCTCGCGGAATTTACCCTGAAGGAGGCGGCGGTGAGGCTGGAGCTCGGACAGCTCGACGACGTTCGAACGCGGTTGGACGCGGCGGGGGCGTGGCTGAAGGAGACCGAGAACAAAGAACAGGCCGCGGATCTCGAAACGCTGCGCGGAGAGTGGCATGCGGCGCGGGGAGAGAAGGATTCAGCGCGCCGCGCGTTCGCCCGCGCGATCTCGCTCGCGAAGGAGAGCGGCAGCCGGGCGACGCTGCTGCACGCCCGGATCGCCTCCGCTTCCGCGGGGGCGGATGCCACAGATGCGGCGGGCGCGGCCGCGGAGCTCGCGAAGGCCCTGTCGGAAGCCGAGTCGCTCGGGCACGTGCTCCTGATGATCCGCGCCGGGGAAGGCCTCGCCCGCGCCGAGGTCTTCCGGCATCGCTGGGCGCGCGCCGAGGAGCTCGCGCGCAAGGCGCTCGCGATTGCCGAGCGGGCGGGCTGGGAAGCGGGCCGATACCGTCTCCGTGCCCTGCTCGCCCGGACGCTCGATGCGCGAGGGGACGCCGCCGCGGCGAGTGAGGCCTGGCGGCGGACCGCCGAGGAAGCGCGGCGGCTGGAGGAGAATGTGCCGAGTTCGATGCGCGCTTCATTTCTCGCTCTTCCAGCCGTCCGGGATGCGCTGCTTCACGCGAGGCCGGAAATCTCACGCTGATGGGCAACACGATCCCGTCTCCGGACCGGCTCGATCGCATCGCCGAGCAGCTCGCGCGGATCACGTCGGAGAACGCCAGGCTGTTGGAAAGGGTCGCGGAATCGGAGCGGCGCTTTCGCCGCATCTCGCGGGGTGTGCTCCGACTCCAGGAAGATGAACGCGGAAGGATCTCGCGCGACCTGCACGATGGAATTGGACAGCTCCTGACCGCCCTGAAGATTCAGCTCGAGCTCCTCGAGCAGGAGGCGGCGCCGATCTCGCAGCTGACCGCGCGGATCGCCGGAGCGCGCGAGCTCGCGGACACCGCGCTCGTGGAGGTGAGGCAGCTCTCGCATCTCCTGCGTCCCCAGATGCTCGACGAGCTCGGCCTCGAGCCGACGCTGCGCTGGCTCGCCCGCACGTTCCAGAAGCGGACGGGGATCGCGGTCGATCTCGTCCTGGAGGGTGTGGAGCGACGCGGAGACGCGGACGTTGAGACGCTCGTGTACCGGATCGTCCAGGAGGCGCTCACGAACGTCGCTCGTCACTCGGGCGCGAACGCCGCGACGGTCACGCTGCGTCGCGATCCAGAGCGGCTCCGGGCGACGATCGAAGACCACGGCTCGGGGTTTCACCCGGAAGCGGTGCTCTCGGCGGCAGACGAGGGGGCCGGGCTCGGGCTGCGCGCGATGCGCGATCGCGTCGAGTTCGTGAACGGTCGCTTCGCGCTCCGGTCCGCACCCGGCGAGGGAACCCTGTTGGAGGCCGAGGTCCCGCTCGGAAAGGGGAACGCATGATGGGCCGGATCCGCGTGCTGATCGCCGACGACCACACGATCGTCCGGCAGGGTCTGGTGGGGATCCTCAAAGGGAGCGAGGACATCGAAGTCGTCGGCGAGGCGGCGGACGGCGCCGAAGCGGTGGACAAGGCCGCGAAGCTGAAGCCGGACGTCGTCGTGCTCGACGTGAGCATGCCTCATTTGAACGGCCTCGAGGCGGCGCGGCGGATCCGCGAGTCCCTCCCCGCGACGCGGGTCCTCGTGCTGACGATGCACGACGACGAGGAATACGTCTTGAAGATGGTGCGAGCGGGCGCTTCGGGATATCTGCTCAAGGACAGCGCGGCCTCCGAGCTCATCGCGGGAATCCGCGCCCTCAAGGCGGGCAAGACGTACTTCGGGCCGCACGCGAGCCGCGCGCTCGCCGAGGCGTACCAGAGCGAACGCCCCTTGCCCGCCGATCCCTTCGAGCGGCTGACCGACCGCGAGCGCGAGATTTTCCAGCTCGTCGTCGAGGGGAAGACCAACGCGCAGATCGCCGACCTGCTGTTCATCAGCCCCAAGACCGTGGACAACCACCGCACCCGCATGATGGAGAAGCTCGGCGTGCACGGGACGGCGGAGCTCGTCCGCTTCGCGGCGAAACACAAGCTCCTGAGTTGAGCCGACGCCCTGCTCTCCTCCTCTCCCTCTCCCGCCGGGAGAGGGCCGGGGCGAGGGGGGCGCTCTCGCTCCTTCTGGTCGTAACCGCCGCCGCCTGCCGCGGCCGCGAAGCCCCGGCGGAGCGCGAACGACCCGTACCATCGACCTCTCGCACCGCAGCGAGCGTGCTTCTCGTCACGCTCGACACGCTCCGACCGGACGCCCTCGGCTGGGTCGCGGGTCGAAACGCAACGCCCGCGCTCGACCGGCTCGCCGCCGCCGGGTTCCGTTTTCCTGCCGCGGTCTCGCCGGTGCCGCTCACGTTCCCTTCGCACGCCGCGATGATGACGGGAGTGCTCCCGCGCCGTATGGGGCTCAGAGACAACGGACAGACGCTCGCCGCCGCGCCGCGCACTCTGGCAGAAGTCCTGCGGGAAGCGGGCCGCGCGACGTCGGCGTTCGTCAGCGGATATCCGCTCGCCCGATCGTTCGGGCTCGATCGGGGCTTCGACGTCTACGACGACCGGTTCACGACCGGCGAAGGGGAATCGCTCGAGCGCTCCGCAGCGGAGACCACGGCTGCGGCCGTCGGGTGGCTCGCGACCGCCCGGCGGCCGTGGTTCCTCTGGGTGCACTACTACGATCCGCACTACCCCTACGAGCCCCCGCCGGATTTCTCTCGGCCGGGACCGCGGGGCGCCTACGACGGCGAGGTCGCGTTCGCGGATCGCGCGATCGGCGACCTGCTCGCACGCGCGGAGACGTCGGCCGGCGGAGCGCTGCTGACCGTGTTCGCCGGCGACCACGGCGAAAGCCTCGGGGAGCACGGCGAGGGGACGCACGGCTTCTTCGTCTACGACGCGACGGTGCTCGTGCCGCTCGTGTTCCGACTCGGAGGCGCGATCTCGCCCGCCGAGAGCCGCGCGCCCGCGCGCCTCGTCGACGTCGCGCCGACCATTCTCGAGCTCGCCGGCGCGCCGTCGCTCGATGGAATCGACGGAACGAGTCTCGTGCCGGCGCTCCGCGGCCGGCCGCAGGCGATCCCGGCGGCTTACGTCGAGACCTATCAGCCGTGGCTTTCTTACGGCTGGTCGCCGCTCAAAGCGCTGCGGCAGGCGAGCTGGAAGCTCATCGCAGCGCCGCGTCCCGAGCTCTACGACCTGGAACACGACCCGCGCGAGGAGAAGAGTGTCTTCGACGCCGAACGCGGGCGGGCGCGGGAGCTCGAAAACGCGCGTCGCGAAATCGAGTCGCTGCCGGCGATCTCCACGGCGGCAAGCACGGCCGACGCCGAGACCGTCGCGAAGCTGCGAGCGCTCGGCTACGTCGGCGCGGGAGGCGGAGGCGGTGAGCCCCCGGCGACCGGATTGCGCGATCCCAAGGACGCACGCGAGCTGCGCGACCTGCTCACGGAGGCCGACGGGCTGCTGCGCGCGGGCAAGGGGTCGCGCGCGATTCCGAAGTTCGACGCCGTGCTCGCGCGGGACCCGGCGAACCGCTTCGCGCTGCTGCGCTCCGGCGTCGCCCTGCTCGCGGCGCGCGACGCTTCGCGAGCCGCCGCGCGGCTTTTGAAGGCGGTCGAAGCCAATCCCGAACAGCCGGAGGCGCGATCGGCCCTCGCGCGCGCCCTCCTCGCGAGCGGCCGTCCGGCGGAAGCGGTCCCGCACGCGATGGAGGCCGTACAGCTCCAGCCGCGGCTCGCCTCCGCCTGGGCGGAGCTCGGCACCGCGCTCGGCCGCGCGGGAAGGATCCCGGAGGCCGTCCGTGCCCTCGGGCGGGCCGTCGAGCTCGAGCCGCAGAGTCCGGCGCTGCTCGCGCGGCTCGCGTTCGCGGAGCACGCCGCCGGAAGGATCGCGGATGCGGCACGGGATCTGTCCCGCAGCGCGGAGCTCTCGGGGGGCGCGTTCGGGCATTCCGCGGCGCTCGGCGTCCTCCTCTATGACGCC